>SVDT01000014.1 GCA_015057775.1 Paenibacillaceae bacterium
TTATTGTTTTTATTATTATGCTGGGGTTTGGAATGGTTTTGGAGAAGGGCATCATCAGTAAGCTTGTTGCAAAGGGGACCTTGCCAATCTATACGGTTCTTGCTACCATTGCGGTTTCCTATATCATTCAGAACGGATCTATGCTGGTATGGGGAACCCAGTCCATTAACTTTCCAAGAATATTTCATGTTACCAATATTAGAATTCTTGGTGTAAACATTCAGACAGAAGCATTTGTCTGCATTTTAGTTTCTATGATATGTATGGTTTCTCTTCATATCTTTATGAAGCATACCAGGTTTGGCACTTCCATGAGAGCTGCTGCCATGGACCCGCTGGCTGCCAGAAGTCTTGGAATCAATGTATCTCTTGCCACGGGGCTTACCTGGGGGATTTCTGCAGCAGTGGCTGCGCTCGCAGGTATGCTCATCGGACCCCTTTACGGGGTATATACAACCTTGGGTGCGACCATTGGAAGAAAAGGTTTTGCCAGTGCAGTAATGGGAGGTTACGGCAATATGTACGGTGCCATGCTTGGGGGCGCGATTCTTGGATTGGTGGAAACGTTTACTTCCGCTTATATTTCCTCCTCTTATAAAGATCTGGTGGCTTATATCCTGCTAATTACGTTTTTATTTATTAAGCCTACTGGTATTTTTAATGAGCGGGCAATTCAGGATTAGGGAGGAGAATGGAATGAATCTACGATTAAAAAATGCGATATTAAACAGAAAAAAAGACTTAATAATTCTTTTGGTCCTCTTATTAATGCCTGTGCTTCTCAATGTGATACATTTTGAGTATGCATTTACAATTGTGAGCTTTATCTTTATTTACATCATAGCAGTGTCGGGTCTGGACATTGTGTTTGGTTATAGCGGCCAGATATCGCTGGGACATGCAGCCTTTTTTGCAATTGGGGCTTATGGATCTGCAATTCTACATAAATATACCCATATTCCGGTGATTCTTACCATGATAATTGCTGCTTTTCTGGCAGCTGTTATCGGTGCAGGTCTGGCTTATCCTGCTTCCAAGCTGGTTTTTCATTTTCTTTCCCTGGCAACGATTGCCTTTGGAGAGATCGTGTATCAGTTGGTTGCTCAGTCTCCCTATGAGATCACGGGCAATTTTACAGGATTTTTTACAGATTCGGTAAGCATTTTTGGATATAAACTGAATACCTACAGCAAGTTTTATTATTTTGGACTGATCAGTGTACTTGTTTTTCTACTTATGAAAAACAATCTGATAAAATCCAAAGTTGGACGGGCTTTTATAGCAATCAGAGAGAATTCCCATGCAGCGGATGGAATGGGAATCAATGTCCGGAATTATAAGATACTGGCATTTGCCATCAGCGCATTTTTTACAGCCTTTGCCGGTGGAATGTATGCTCACTGCGTGAAGTTCATCAGCCCGGACACATTTATGTACAAGCAGTCTGTTATGTTTCTTACCATGCTTTTATTTGGCGGAACGGCTTCCCGCTTTGGTCCCATTTTTGGTGCAGTATCGGTACTTATATTAAACGAGGCGCTCCGTGCTACGGAAAAGTATCAGCTGTTAATTTACGGTGTTTTGCTTTTAATTGTAATTGTTGTGCTGCCAGGGGGTCTTTATGGGGCATATCAGGACGTTGCAGTAAAATTCAAAAAGAAAGGAGTAAATAAATGCTGAAGGTCAAAAACGTAACCTTAAGGTTTGGCGGTCTGGTGGCGAATAATGATGTTTCCATGGAAGTAAGAGATGGGAAAATCACTGGCCTCATTGGTCCAAACGGTGCGGGTAAAACAACTTTTTTCAACTGCATCAGCGGTGTTTATACTCCAAATGAAGGAAAGATAATATTTGAAGGGAAAGAAATTCAGGGTTACCGCCCTTATCAGATCAATAAAGCAGGAATCAGCCGCACCTATCAGATCATCAATCTGTTTAAAAAAATGAAAGTATATGAAAATGTAATCGTAGGTATGCATTCCAGACTGAATTCCAGCGTTACAGATTCTCTTTTTAAGACAAAAAAAGAAAGAGAAGAGGAGAAAAAGGCTTATGAAAAGGCTTTAAAATTGCTGGATTTCGTAGGGCTTCTGGAATTAAAGGATGAACCGGCAGGTTCCCTTTCCTATGGGAAACAGAGGCTTCTTGAAATCTGCCGTGCCCTGGCAAGCGATCCTAAGATATTGCTGCTTGATGAGCCGGCTGCAGGAATGAATGCCACAGAGAAGAATGAGCTTGATGTGTTGTGCAAGAAAATAGTAGAAATAGGGGTCAGCATTCTGATCATTGAACATGATATGAAGCTGATGATGGGGCTTGCTGATTATATGTATGTATTAAACTATGGTAAGCTGCTTGCAAAAGGCGCTCCCTTGGAAATCCAGAACAATCCTGCCGTAATTGAAGCTTACCTGGGAGGTGAATAATGGGAAAACATTTATTGGAATTAAAAAACCTTCAGTATTCTTATGGAAATATTAAAGTGGTGCATGGGATTGACCTCTATGTGGATGAGGGTGAGATTGTAACCATAATAGGTGCCAACGGAGCGGGAAAAACCACAACTCTTCAGACTGTTTCCGGACTGACGGCAGCATCTGGTGTGAAAGGGGAAATCCTTTTTGATGGCAGGAACATCGGAAGAACCAGAGGGCATTTAATTGCAGGTCAGGGTCTGGTGCAGGTTTTAGAGGGAAGACATGTATTCTCAAAGCTTACTGTTGCAGAGAATATTCAGATGGGAACCTATATCCGTAAGGATAAGGCAAATATTAACAAGGATATTGATCATGTATATGAAATGTTCCCAAGATTGTATGAACGAAGGACCCAGCTTGCGGGCACTCTCTCTGGAGGTGAGCAGCAGATGCTGGCAATCGGCCGTGCCCTGCTGTGCAATCCCAGAATGATTTTGCTGGATGAACCATCACTGGGACTGGCGCCTATTATTATAAAAGAAATTTTCGAATCCATTGTTCGAATTAACAAGCAGGGAACTTCTGTTCTTTTTGTGGAGCAGAATTCAAAAATAGCTTTAAATGTGGCGGATCGGGGTTATGTGATGCAGAATGGAGAAATCATTCTTCACGACACCAGTGAGAATCTGCTTCGGAATGAAGAGGTTAAAAAAGCTTATTTAGGTGAATAAAAGGGGGGTATTAACATGAGAGAAAGACCTTTTGTGGCTGACTTGGTAAAGGATGTGACGGTGCCCAGAATGTTTCGGGTCCGTCAGATATTTCCCCGTAATAAAATCGAACCAGAAGAGATACCTGGCATAATAAAGAAACTGCTTTCAGAAGAAAAGTTTTCTTCCCAGATTAAACCGGGAATGAAAATTGCTATTACAGCAGGTTCCAGGGGAATAGCAAATAATGCGTTAACCACAAAGTGCATTGCAGATTTTATTAAATCAAAGGGTGCACAGCCCTTTGTTGTTCCTGCCATGGGAAGCCATGGGGGGAGTACTGCTGCGGGACAGAGAGAGATTCTCAGGGGCTATGGAATTACAGAAGAATATCTTCAGTGCCCCATCCTTTCTTCTATGGAGGTAAAGAAAATCGGAGTGAATGAAGAAGGAAAGGATGTTTACATAGATAAATATGCAGCGGAATCCGATGGCATTGTTATTGGCTGCAGAATCAAACCTCATACAGCGTTCCGGGGTCCCTATGAAAGCGGAATTATGAAAATGATGGCAATTGGATTGGGAAAACAGTATGGAGCGCAAGTCTGTCATGAAGCAGGATTTAAACATATGGCAAAAAATGTGCCTTTATTCGGAAAGGCCATAATCAGGCATGCTCCTGTCTTATTTGCAGTTCCAACCATAGAAAATGCCTACGATGAGACCTGTAAGATCGTAGCGGTAAATGCAGATGAGATTGAGGAAATGGAGCCAGTCCTTTTAAAAGAAGCTTCCTCCTATATGGCAAGAATTCTGGTGGATTCCTGTGATGTTCTGATTGTAGATGAGATAGGAAAAAACTATAGCGGTGACGGAATGGATCCCAATATAACCGGTACCTTTTGTTCTCCCTATGCCACTGGCGGTATTACTGCTCAAAGGGTGGCGGTTCTGGATTTAAGCAAAGAAACCCACGGAAACGGCATTGGATTAGGATTTTCAAGCGCTACCACAAAACGTGTTTTTGATAAACTGGATTTAGCTTCCATGTATCCAAATGCAATCACCTGCACCGTGCTTGGAGGAGTCCGGATTCCAATTATAATGGAAAGTGATAAGGAAGCAATTCAGGTTTGTATTAAAAGCTGCAACGAGATCGACAAGACCCGGCCAAGAGTTGTCAGAATTCCCAACAGCCTCCATCTGGAGCATATTATGCTTTCCGAGGTTTACTTAGAGGAAATTAAGGGAATGGAAACCATTGAGATAGAATCGGAGCCAATGGAGCTGCCCTTTGATGAGGATGGAATGCTTTGGTAGGTTCTGAAAATAAGGAGAAGTGACAAAATGAAAGCAATTTATATAGTGGAACCTGGAAAGGTGGAAGTAAAAGAGGTTGAAAAACCAGTAAGAAAGCCGGGAGAGGCATTGCTCAAAATTTTATACGGAGGTATTTGCGGAAGCGATTTAGGCTCTTACCGGGGAACATTTGCGTATTTTGATTATCCAAGAATTCCAGGTCATGAGTTTAGCGCAGAGATTATTGAAATTGATGAAGACAATGAATATGGGCTGAAAAAGGGAATGATTGTTACCTGCAACCCTTATTTTAACTGTGATGCCTGCTACAGCTGTGAAAAAGGGCTTGTCAATGCCTGCATGGATAATCACACCATGGGCTGCCAGACGGATGGTGCCTTCTGTCAATACATCACCATGCCTTTGGAACGAATATTTGATGGAAAAGGACTTTCTCCCAAGGTGCTGACAGCTATTGAACCCTTCTGTATCGGTTATCATGGGATACAGCGTGCAGGAATTAAAAAGGGAGATAAAGTTCTGGTTGTAGGGTCTGGAACCATCGGCGTTCTGGCTGCAATTGCGGCAAAGGCTCTGGGAGGCCAGGTTTACATATCAGATGTGGCAAAAGAAAAGCTTGATTATGCAATGGAACATTTTGAGTTTGCAGGAACCATCTTAAATGACAGCCCTCATGCGCTCCTTCAGGCGGCCAGAGAGATTACTGGCAGTATTTCAATTAACGGCAATGAAGCAGTTTATGGATTTGATGTATGTATAGAGGCGGTAGGTCAGCCCTCCACCTTTCAGGATTGCATTGAGGCTGCAGCATTTGGAGGAAAAGTGGTTATTATAGGTGTTGGTAAAAAGAATCTGGACTTTAATTTTACTATGATTCAGAAGAAGGAACTGAATGTCTATGGCAGCCGGAATGCGATGAATAAGGATTTTATAGAATTAATAGATCTGGTAAAAGATGGCGGAGTCAATTTAGATCAGGTAATTACCCATGAATATCCTTATGAGGAAGGGGCAAAGGCCTTTGAAGATTTCAGCAGCAATGGTGGGCATATGCTAAAGGTACTTTTGGATTTTACAAAGTAGCTCTTTGTCAGGAATACGTTCGGATTGATGAGAAACGATTCAATCCGAACGTTTCTTTTGATATTAATTTTATTCCGCTGTTCTGAAACTGCAACAGGAAGTGACGCAAAACAGGGATTTGGATATTGACTTTTCAATTTCAATGAGCTATTCTTATATTGTGTAGTAGCATAAATGCAACTGGGGAGGGGTGAGTTATTTGAATATACAAAAGTTAAAAGGGAAGATGGCTGAGTCTGGAATTACCCAGGAGGTAATTGCCGATGCCATCGGAATGAGCAGATGTACATTTTACCGAAAGATGAAACGAAGGGGAGATACGTTTACTGTAGAAGAGATGAACAAAATTGTAAAGATAATACCTCTGAGCAGAGAGGAGGCTATCACTATTTTTTTTACCCTGTGAGTTGCATGAATGCGACTGCACAGACGGAACAGGGGATGGAGGTTTATCATGATTATTCCGCTTGATACGAATATTATAGGGAATTTAACAAAGACAGAACGTGAAATTATAAATTACATAAACGGCCATGAAGGAACACTTGCCGGAATGTCGATTGTTGATATTGCATTTGAGACATTTTCATCACCATCCACCGTTTCAAGGGCGATTCGTAAATGCGGGCTGAATGGTTTTAATGAACTGAGATATCGCTCAGGACATAAAGCAAAGAGTGAAGAGATTCAGAACATCAATGAACTTTTTAATAAGACACTAATAGAGGCGCAGGCTGTGCATGAGCGTATTTCACTCACTGATATACTGAAAGTTATTGAATGCATGAAAGATGCACATCAGATTTCTGTATTTGCAAGAGGGCTGACTACTTATGTTGGCCAGGAGTTTTCCTTAAAGTTACAGCTTCTTGGTTATGATGTTTTCTTTTCCGATGATCCCAACATCATGAGAGTGAAAGCGTCCAAGATGAAAGAAAAGGATATTTTATTTATCCTGTCTTTAAACGGCCAGACACCGGAACTGATTCTGGCAGCTGCCACAGCCAGTCAGAAAGGAAACTGTGTGATATCCTGCTGCTGCAATCCGCAGTCCCAGTTAATTTCATACAGCAACATTGCTCTTGTGGGATATAAGCATGCTCACCAGGCAATTAAGGAATTCGAGGTGTCTTCGAGAATTGCTCTTTATATGATTTGCAGAATTATCATTGACTATATTTCGGAGTCTGTCTAAGACTCCTTTTTCATAACCTGAAAAGATTTTCATAGCAATCTTCTCTATAATGACAGGTGAGCAGAGATTTTCATAAAAGGAGAGGTGGAATAAAGTGATCTATACATTGACGGCAAATCCGGCGATTGATATGAATATCTCGTCTAATGGAATTATGGGAAAGGTGGTTAATCGGACGTTTGATGCTGTTTATACTCCCAACGGCAAGGGGTTAAACGTCAGCTATTGCTTAAACAGGTTTGAAACACAGTCCGCTGTTCTTGGTTTTTTCGGCGGTTTCTCCGGGCGGTATATTGTTGAGGAGACACAGAAGATGGAAATTCTGGTATATCCGGTATGGGTGGAGGATACAACCAGAATCAATATCTTTTTAAATGACAGGACCGAGGAATACAAATTTGTTAATGAAGGGTCTTATGTTTCTCAAAACAAGCAGAGAGAGCTGTGCAGGCTTATGGAAGCTCTTGAGGATATGGATACGTTAATTGTCAGCGGAAGCCTGCCAAAAGGGCTGACAGATTCATTTTATGATGAGATTCTGGATATCTGCAGGAAGAAGCAGACGGCTGTTATTTTGGACATCAGTTCTCCTTATCTTAAAAATCTGATAAGGACCAGGCCCTATCTTATCAAACCCAACGATGAGGAGATTAAGGATATCTTCGGAATCGTAATGAGAGATGAGGCTGATATCAAAGATGTGCTTCAGGACCTCCATGAAGGGGGAGCAAAAAATATTCTTTTAACTTTGGGAGAGCGGGGATCGTATTTTTACAACGGAAGTGATTTATACCATGCAGGGGCTAAGAAGATAGAACTGGTCAGTTCGGCCTGTGCCGGTGATGCGGCACTTGCAGGTTTCTTAAGTATATGGCTGGAACGACCAGATGAGATTGAGAGGGCATTAAAGCGTTCCGCAGCGGTAGGTGCCAATGTGGCAGAGAGCAGCGGGCTTGGTTTAATGGATAAAGTTGAGAACTATGAAAAAGAAATTATAGTGAGAAAGGTGGAGGGAGTATGAAATTACTTGGAGTAACAGGCTGTCCTACGGGAATTGCCCATACGTTTATGGCAGAAAAGGCTTTAAAAGCGGCAGCAGGAAAACTGGGGTGTCAGATCAAAGTGGAAACCAACGGAGCCATCGGGGTTGAGAATGCGTTAACGGAAGCTGATATCAAAGGAGCAGATGCCATAATTGTCGCCAGCGATAAAAGTGTGGATCTGGATCGTTTTAACGGAAAGCCGGTTTTGGAGGTGTCGGTTGGAGACGGGGTCAGCAAGGCAGAGGAACTGGTTCAGGCATGTCTCTCTGGGAAAGTGCCGGTAAGGAGAGGGGCAGTCATTCAAAATCATAATCCCGGTGAAAACCAGAATGCTGCACGTCAGATTTATAAGCATCTGATGAACGGTGTTTCTCATATGCTTCCCCTTGTGGTAGCAGGTGGTGTACTGATCGCCATTTCATTTCTGTGGGGTATTTATTCCTTTGATCCGGCATCGGATCAGTATAACCCGGTAGCTGCCATGATAAAGTCGGTGGGCGGTTATTCCATGGGACTGATGGTAACAGTTCTCAGCGGATTTATCGCCCAGTCCATCGGCGGACGCCCAGGGCTTTTGGCAGGTCTGGTGGGAGGAGCCATTGCAGCGGGTACTGATGCGGGATTTCTCGGAGGAATTGTGGCTGGCTTTTTATCCGGGTATCTTTCCCAGGGGGTTGTCCGTTCGTTAAGAAGACTTCCCAGGCAGCTGGAAGGGTTAAAGTCCATTTTTATTGTGCCAATTGTAACAATTGGCGGAGTGGGAATCCTGATGATGCTGTTTGCCCAGCCATGTGCGGCTCTTAATCAGTGGATGATGGCTGCATTGTCTAAGATACAGAATACCAGCCCGGTCCTGTTGGGAATTGTAATTGGCTGTATGTGTGCATTTGATATGGGAGGTCCGGTTAATAAAGCTGCTTATGTGACGGGGACCGTTCTTCTTGGACAGGGGAATTACTATTTTATGGCAGGTGTTTCCGCCGCATGCATTACGCCCCCTCTGGTTCTGGCTATTGCAGCTACCATTAAGAGAAACCGCTTTTCGGAGGATGACCGGACGGCAGCATTGGTTAATTATGTTCTAGGTTTTACTCATATTACAGAAGGGGCGATTCCTTTTGCAGCGAAGAATCCGTTAAAAGTCATTCCCATTCTTATGTTAAGTTCCTCCATTTCGGCTATTGCTACTTATTTGATGAGGGTTGAAGTTCCGGCACCTCATGGCGGTTTTCTGATACTGGGTCTGGTGAATAAACCGGTTGTATGGGTTTTATGTATTTTGCTGGGTTCTTTTGTAGGTGCAGTGCTTTATATTTTAGTGACTCCTGTTTCGAAAAAGAAGACTGCTTTATCTGAAGATTTATTAAAAGAAGAAACTGTTTGCCTTTCGCTTGAAAATACCGGAAAAGAGCAAGTCATTGATGAAATGGTGGCAATGCTTTATGAAGATGGAGTTTTACAGGATGCAGAAGCGTTTAAGAAAGAGATCATAAAGAGGGAGAAGATTTCTTCTACAGCATTTGGAAACGGAATTGCAATCCCCCATGGAAAATCCCCGGCCGTTCGTATGCCCAGAGTAGCAGTTGGATTATCAAAGAAGGGAATTTCATTTGATTCTTCCGATGGAGAACCGGTATATGCGGTATTCATGATTGCTGTGGGAGAGGGTGAAGATGAAGCTCATTTAAAACTCCTTTCTGCTCTTTCGAAAAAGCTTATGGAACCCGGGTTTTTGTCCAGGCTGAAAGAATGTACGAGGAAGGATCAGATGATACGGCTCATTACAGAAGAATAGGAGAAAAAAGATGCCATTAGTTACTTCAAAAGGAATGCTGCTGGATGCACAGAAAGGAAATTATGCCGTCGGGGCTTTTAATGTAGAAAATATGGAGATGGTCATGGCAGTAGTGGAAGCTGCGCAGGAGATGCAGTCGCCTGTCATTTTACAGACAACACCGTCTACCGTCAGATATGCAGGTTTCAATCTTTACTATGCCAATGTAAAGGCGGTAGCGGAGAGAGCCACGGTCCCGGTTGCTCTTCACCTGGATCATGGCAGCAGCTTTGAACTGGCAGTTCAGGCATTACGGGAAGGGTATACCTCTATTATGATAGATGGTTCACAACTACCACTGGAGGAGAATACAGGATTGACCAGACGGGTTGTAGAGACATGCCGCCCCTGCCGGGTTCCGGTAGAGGCGGAGCTGGGGTGTGTAGGAGGTAAAGAGGATGGCAGGAGCAGCAAGAATTCCGGTCTTACTTTGCCGGCTCAGGCAGCAGAATTTGTAGAGAAAACTGGAATTGATTTTCTGGCAGTGGCAATTGGAACTTCACATGGAATATATAAGGGGGCACCCCGCATTCGTCTGGATCTGCTGGGAGAAATTAAAAAGTGTGTACCTGTTCCCCTGGTACTTCATGGGACATCTGGCGTAGAGGATGAGGTTGTTAGAAGCTGCATTCAGGAAGGCATCTGTAAGGTAAATTACGCCACGGATTTAAGGATTGCATTCAGTGATGGGATAAAAAGGATTCTAAGTGAAGACAGTTCCGTGATAGATCCGAAAATTTACGGGAAAATGGGGAAAGAACTGGTAAAACGCTACGTACAGGATAAGATCTGGGTTTGCAAAAGCAGTGGAAGAGGGTTCTAGAAAGAATAATTACCCGGACTGTCTATATAATGGTAGAAATAGAGGGAATCCAGACCGTAGCTGGTAAGGAGGAAACATGAAATTATCTGAAGATCTGGTTGGCAAAGGGTATACAATAGAACCAGTTGCCGAAGAGGACCTGGAACAGTATATTAAGATAAGAAAAGAATTTTTAAAACCATTTGTAGATCAGTATTATGGTGGCTGGGTTGAAGAGATACAAATAATTATTGCTGGTGACCTGTTTCACAGATCCAGAAAAGATGCCTGTTTTTGGAGCGTCAGGTTAAATGGGATAATCACAGGATTCTTAGCATATAAGGAACGGCCGGACCAGATAACGGATGTTTCTGTAACATTGTCTGAGTCCGGTCGTGTAAAGGAACTATTAGATGATTTTCTTGATTTTATTACTCAGTTATCCGATGAGACTAAAAAACCTGTTTTATTGATGGTTTACCAGTCAGCTCCTTTTGCAGAACTCTATGGGGAGCACGGATTTGTCATTTATGGAACATCAAGAACCCACTACCTCATGAGTTATAACATTGAGGACACCAGTGGTATGGGGGATTATAAAAATCGTATTTTTGCAGAAGGATTTCGGAAATGTGTGTAGGATTATGTGTAAGCGTTTCCAGAATAACACATTATAATAAGCAGGTTTGTTAACAAAAGTAAGATAGCCATAGTAATGAGTGAAATAGCAAAACTACCTGATCCTGATGTATTCATGTACTGGTTTGTATCAAATCGGATTATGGTGAGCGCGGATAATATGGGATATATACTGCGTAGTGTGGCATTTTTTATAAACATAGAGAAGTAGCCAAAAAGAAAAGATACAACAACCCCACCCATAAAAGCATCTTGTTTCCTGCTGGTAAAAACAATAATGGGTAAAACTGAAATAAAGGTACAGAGAGAAATAACAGTCATTTGCTCAAAGCCTATTAATAAGGCGGTGAGATCAGGTACTGTTAAACCAGTTATGAAACCTGCAATTAGTGTTATAAAATAACTGTAAAAGCCTAACAAAATACTTATTATACCCATTGCAATCAGCTTTCCATATATCAACTGTGGAAAGCTGATTGAGGTTGTAAAAAGATTTTTTAATGTATCATCTTTGTATTCCCGGTTAATAAGATAACCTCCGATCAGAGTGAAGATTACAGGCATAAATATTGTAGTGCTATTCCATACAGTATGATTGAAAAGGGTTGCAAAATCAAAATTTTCAATCTGTTTTTCTGGAATGGTGACTTTCTGTGTGAATATAGAAAGAATGGATGGAAAGGTCATGCCAATCATACCAACAAGTAAGATATGTAAACGTTTTAATTTAATAAATTCCGCTTTTATTATGCTAATCATTGATAATTCTCCTCTCTTAATATTCTCTTTTGTCATAGATTTGTATGATACAAATTATGCAAATTATTGCTTCAAAAAGAACCACAGAAAAGCATATAGGTGTAGAAACAAAGTAATTACTGAGACGTTGATAAAATGTGGTCTGTATCACTCCGGTTGGCGTGTAGAACTGATATAGCCATCGGAAAATAATAGGCACAGGCATTAGCGTTCCGGCATTTAAACCAAGAGGACGCATCATGATCAGGTCACTGAAATGCAAGGTGTAATTTATCAGAGTGTAGAAGAAGACCATGATTACAGACAGAATATAATTCTTGTTAAACCAGACAACCAGGACAATGCATGGCAGAGAAGCAGACCACATTAATAAGCCGGTTGATGCAGTTAGACAGAATTGGAAAAGCGGTTTTGTAACTGGTATGTTTTGTGAAACAACAAATAAGGTACTGACGAAAAAACCTGTAATTTGAAATGCAATTGAAAATATCAGTAGTACCAGGAGCTTTACGAGTACCAGCTTCTTTTTTGATATGGGAATACAAAGCAAATTTTTAAGTGTATGATTATCCTGTTCTGTAAAAAACAAGTTTGTTGCTAAAAGAATAAGTAAAGGCATTAAAATTAAAAAAGCATTGTCTTCCCTGACTCCGGATTGGATATCTGCAAAATCTGAATCAGATAAAAGTATTGCGTTAAAAATGGGGAATATAAATGCAGACAGCATACCAAATGTAAAAAGCCGTTTTCTTTTAAATTTTAACAACTCTGCATACAAAAGGTTAGCCAATTCCTTCACCTCCTGTTATTCTCCTAAAGTAGTCTTCCAGGCTGTCTTCGCAGGTGCGTGCTTCTGAAACCTCTAATCCATTTTCTACGAATGTACGATTTAATAAAGCAGCAGGCAGATGATCCTCATATATCCGAAGGCTGTTACCTTGCTCTACAGTAAAATTTTTTGTGTTAAAATTTTTTTCCAGAATTCTGGCAGCCTGAGAGGGATCTGAAATGATAAAATGCAGGTATTTTTCGTTTTTTTCTTCCAGATTAACCAGACTTTCCTGTTCCAGCAGAACACCATGATGGATAATTCCAATGTCATCTGCAAGTAAAGATATCTCTGATAAAATATGGCTGGAAATAAGGATTGTTTTCTTTTTAATGCTGCTTAGCTCTCGGATAAAAGAACGCATTTCGGCAATTCCAATAGGGTCAAGCCCATTCACCGGCTCGTCTAAAATCAAGAGCTCTGGATCATGCATAATTGCCAGAGCAATGGCAAGACGCTGTTTCATGCCAAGTGAGTATTGTGAGAACAGCTTTTTATCACCATAAGGCAATCCAACTGTCTCCAAAGAATCTTGTATTGCATTGCGGGTGGGAGTGCCCCTCAGCAATGCGAAAATTTTCAGGTTTTCGGTTCCAGTCAGATTGGGATAAAAGCCAGGTGATTCTATCAGACTTCCGATTCGGGGCAATATTTTTTTTGCATCCTTTTTTATATTCTTTCCAAATATACGTATTTCTCCGGAAGTCGGATCTGTCAGATTTAAAAGCAGTTTCATCGTTGTAGTCTTACCAGCTCCATTCCGCCCTAACAAACCATAAATACGCCCTTGCCTTACTTGGAGATTTATGTTATTAACGCTTTTCTGCTCACCATACTGTTTTGTAAGATTGATTGTCTCAATGATCATATCACTCAAATCAGATTACCTCCTTTTCTCATTGAAACCATTCTAAATCTGAAACCTTGCATGAACCTTGCCGGAACCTTGCATTAATCTTGCAATTATGGTTCAACAGCCGGAAAATGAATTATAAACTCACTATAAATGTCTGGTTCACTCTGCACATCTATGAATCCATTCATCTTTTCAGTCAGTTGCCTGACAATGAACAATCCAAGACCACTGCCTTTGCCAGAACGTCCCTGATCACATTTGTATAAACGATCAAAAATATGATGTAAGTCAGCCGGAGCAATTCCAATTCCGTTGTCCAGAATACGAATAATAACAGCTGCCTCTTTTATGTACAGTTGAAATGTTATTTTGTCTGCATGGCTGTGGCTGATTACATTTTGGATTAGATTATTGAGAATACGTTGATAACCGTCAGGATCAGCGTTTATAAAAACAGGTTGTTCTGGTATCTCTATTTCATATTGAAGCTGATTCTCTTCAAAGACAGGTATCCAGTTCTTTAAAATATTACGTGTCAGTTCTGCCAGCTCAATTTTTTCAGCAGTCAACGTAAAATCGCCTGAGTTTAACTTAAAACAGTCAAACAGCTGGTCAATATAGTCCTTTAGACAATGTGCTTTCAATCGGGCTGTTTCCAAATAGTCCGCCTGTTCATCAGGACCGGCAATTCCTTTTTTTATGGCATCTAAATATCCGATCAGAGTAGTTAAAGGAGTTCTTAGATCATGGGACAAGCTGGTCATAAGCTGTCGGTTTGCGTTATCTGCTGTCTTGAGTTGATAGATCTGTTCTTCATAACGATATACAATTTCATTTAGTTGATAAGAAAGTTCAGCGGTTAGATCATTATGGACAGCCAGAATTTTGCGGTTACCATTTCCGCCCTGAATATCTGATAACGCCGCTGTTATTTCTACTAATTTTTTCCTGACTGCAAGTAACTTTGAATAACAGAAAATTGCAAAAGAAAGTGATATAAACAGTAGGATGCTTAAAAGAAGTATTACAACCATTTTTTATACCTCCTTATTAAAACGATAACCAATTCCTTTAATAGTCTGAATGTAAAAGGGAGTACCTGGATCAGGTTCTATCTTTTTACGGAGGCGGCTGATAATCGCCATGATATTGCTGTCATCATAAACGTACGCTTCCTTCCATACCGCTTCATATATCTGCTGTTTTGTTAAGATCCTGCCCTGGTTTCTGGCACAGTAAAGCAGAAGATCAAATTCCTTAGGGGGCAGTTCAAAGGTCCCATTTTGAGTTGTAACACTTCTGTTGTCAAAATCAATACTCATTCCCATATATATGAGCGGCTGGGACCTGTCCTGTATTTCATTGAAACGGGTGTATCTGCGAACCAGTGAAATAATCCGGGCAATTAATTCTTCCATATTGAAGGGTTTCGGCAGATAATCGTCAGCACCGGAACGAAGACCATATATCTTTGAAGTGGAGTCATCTTTCGCGGTCAGCATAAGGATAGGAATATTGCTTTTATTGCGTATTTTATCCAATGTCTGAAATCCATTCATTCCAGGCATCATCACATCCAGTAGAATAAGTTGGTATTTCTTTTTATCAAGCATTTCCATGCCGTTTAAGCCTGAGTGACAATAATCTGCACTTATTCCTTCTTTTGCAGCGCATTGTTTGATTAAAACACATAAATCCTTATCATCGTCTATTATTAATATTTGGCAATCCAAGTTTCTCCCCCTTAAACCAATGTTTTATCAGATAGATCCATTTTGCTTTCAGTGTAAACGGATGCGGGGATAAATTCAAGTGAGTTGACTGAATATATACAAAAACCTCCCCTGATGGAAATGGGGAGGTCGTTTTTTAAATAATCACTGGCTGAATCTGCTTTCCATCCAGTGCATATTCCAGCGTTTTACTGATTAGTTCAGTTCGGGCAATCATGGAATTAGGCTTTTTCACGGGATTATCCTGGCCAAAAGGCACAAAATAAATATTTTTTACATTGTAGAGTGTGCCGATATTTTTAAAATTCATTCCAAGAGCATCATTGGTAGAAAGAGAGATAACCAGAGGTTTCTCATTTCTTAAATGTGCTTTTGCAGCCATAAGAACTGGTGAGTCGGTAATTCCGTTTGCCAGCTTTGCCAGTGTATTGCCGGTGCAGGGAGCAATCAGAAGGATGTCTAAATATCCTTTTGGACCAATGGGCTCTGCTTCTTCCAGCCGGAGTATTGGCTTATTTCCTGCTATTTCAGTAATTCGTTCCATGTATTCTTTCGTGCTGCCAAACCGGGAATCTGTGGTCTGGACGTTGGAAGAGAAAATGGGATAGATATCTGCCCCTTCATCTGCAAGAACTTTTATTTCTTCCTCTATTTTGTCAAAAGTACAAAAGGACCCGGTAATTGCCAGGCCTACTTTCTTTCCTTCCAGCTTCATAGTGCACTCCTTTGCCTAAACAGTTTGAGATAAACAGGTGAGAATTGCTTCATATAAAATTTTCGCCGAGGTTTCGGGAGCATAGATTCCAGGGAGGCCAAGGCAAAGCTTTGCACGGATTCCCTGCTGCCTGCAGGCTTCAAAGTCCACACCACCTGGGGCAGAGGCAATATCAATAATGGTTGCCTGCCGGGAGGCCAGAGAGACAAGTTTCTCATCAATGACCAGTGCTGGTATGGTGTTGAAGATATAATCATATCTGCCTATTTCTTTTTCCAAATCACTTAATAAAATCGTTTCAAACCCCATGGCTGATGCAAGTGCCAGCTGGTTTGCTTTTCTTCCTGCTATGGTGATTGAAAGGTCGAGGCCTTTTAGCTTAAGTGCCAGGGTTTTGGCACATCTTCCGAAACCGGTGATCAGGCAACTGCTCTGATGGAGACAGCCGGGGCTTACCCGTATGGCCTCCGCAATGGCGCCTTCTGCAGTTGCAATGGTGTTCTTTATGGTGACATCTTCCATATCCATATAGTCGAAGCAGCCAATTTCATTTTTTCTGGCATATTCTTTCACATATGCCGGAATATTGCCTCCAAACAGGATATGGTCGGAGGTAAGATGGCTTAAAAGATTGCCAATTCCAAGGTCGTTCATTTCATGGGCAGAAAACAGGCTGATTTTATCCTTGGTGAACGGGATAGGACAGAGAATAATATTACAGGTTTCCATGGCTTCCTTCAGTGAGAAGTCTGGGTCGTCTCCGTCAGAATGAAGAACAGTAAAAAAGCCGTTTTCAGTTAAAATGCGGCTTAAATAAAGCTGTCTTGAGTCGCCGCCTAATAGAAGAAATTTATGCATACGGTCATCACTCCTTATACTGGTTTATATGATAAAAAAAATGATTTGTGTATGGTACCATCTGGGAATGTTTGTCATATTTCTGTTAGTATGAACCTATTTTTTAGGAATGAATGTCTATGAATGATGGGATTTTTAAAGGCTCTGCTGCAGCCATTGTTACGCCTATGGATAAACATGGGAATTTGGACCTTGTGGCTATGGAACGGCTGTTGAAATTTCAGCTGGAAAATGGTACAGATGCAATTGTTGTAAACGGAACGACGGGGGAATCCTCAACACTGGAAGAGAAGGAAAAGACAGAACTGCTGGAATTTGTGGTGCATTATGTAAATCACAGGGTTCCTGTAATTATGGGGACGGGGAGCAATTCCACCTCAAACTCAGTAAGGCTTTCCAGAAAGGCACAATCACTTGGAGCATCAGCTCTTTTGCTGGTCACTCCTTACTACAACAAGACATCCCAGCATGGTCTGGTGGAGCATTTTAATACCATAGCAGACCGGGTGGATATTCCGATTGTTTTATACAATGTTCCCACGCGTACAGGGGTTAATATTGAGCCTGAAACTTATTTAAAGCTTTCGGAGCATCCTAATATAAGAGCTGTGAAGGAGGCTGGCGGGAATATTTCCCATATTGCAAAAGTTGCTGCGCTGTGCGGAGACCGGCTGGATCTCTATTCGGGAAATGATGATCAGACTGTACCGATTATGTCTCTTGGGGGGAAGGGTGTGATTTCTGTTCTGGCCAACATTATGCCCCAGGAAATGCATACCATGTGTCAGCTGTTTTTTGAGGGACAGGTGAAAAAGAGCAAAGATATGCAGTTAGAGTTATTACGCATTATGAATGCTATGTTTATGGATGTAAATCCTGTACCGGTGAAAGCGGCTTTATCTGTATTGGGACTGTGTGAAGAGAAATACAGGCTTCCTCTGGTTCCGTTAAAAGAGAAGGACAAAGAAAAGCTTAGGGAAATCATGGAATCTTATTTTCTTATTCAGTCATAATAAAAGAAAGCGGGACGGTTGAGTTCTCATCAGCCGTCCTTTCCGTTAATGTTAAGAATATTAATGAAACTCTTTCGAAAATTAATTGATTTTCTAAGCAGTTGCGATCCAGAAATCTCCATGCTATATTAAAGTATACTTACGAGGAGAAAGGATGTCTATGATGAACAAGAGAAAAAAACGCATATTTACAAAGCTGCTTTTCGGTATTTCTGCTCCAGTCATAGTAATATTAATTTTATCAGGGTTCCTGATTACTATGCAGGTAGGAAAAAGCATGGAACATCAGTCTATGGAAAATCTTAATTCGGCATCCTTAGCGGCGGCAAATCAGGTGGACTCTTTCCTGACTTTTTACCTGGCTGAGATGAAGAGTGCTGCGGCAAGCCAGCAGGTGGAAGAGTATTTAAAGAATGCCACTGGAAACGTCAGAATGCCTGACAGCCAGGGATATCCGGAGATAAAGAAAACCCTGGACAAGATACAGGCAACGGATAAGGATAACATTCTTGCTGCATGGGTTGCAGATCTGGATTTAAGTCAGGTAACCCAGTCGGACAACTTTACATCCGAGGAAGGATGGGATATCTCAAGCAGGCCCTGGTACCGGGCGATGGAACTGGATCACCCAATATTGACGGAGCCATATGTGGACGCCAGTACCGGACAGGTCATTGTCAGTGCCGTTTGCGGCGTATTTGACAGCAGCACTGGAAAACCCCTTGGTGTGATGGGACTGGATATTAAGCTGTCCCAGCTTGTGGCTATTATGAGTAATTACAAAATCGGGACAGGAGGATTCGTGGTTCTGGCCACTGAGGGAGGACAAATTGTTTATCACCCCAACAATGATATGATTCAGAAGAATGTTTCGGAAGTGGAGATATCTGATAATATTAAACAGGCCATAACCGGACAGGCAGCAGGAAGCTATACATACTCCATGAATAAGGAAAATTATTTCGGTGCAGTAAATAAGGTGGGAAATTCCGGCTGGCTAGTACTCTCCAGTATACCCAGATCAGAAGTACTTGCTTCCCGCACGGCTGTGACTGTCACAATTGTCTCTGTCTTTTTACTGGGATCGGCACTACTGGTTCTCTTAATTATTCTTATTTCCAGACGGTTGACAAAGCCCCTTAAAAATCTGTCCAATGTTGCAGAACAGATTGCAGAAGGTAAACTGGATCTGGCTATGGAGAACTTTGATAATGACGAGATTGGTATGGTCGCTGCTTCATTGGGCAATACCGTGTTACAGCTGAAAGATTATGTAAATTATATTGATGAAATTACTTCTGTTCTCAACCAGATTGCAGACAAGAATCTGGCGTTCCAGCTGGAATATGATTACAAAGGGAATTTTGAGAAGGTTAAGAATGCCCTGCTTAAAATCAGCAGTACCTTAACGTTAACCATGGAGAGGATTGTAAATGCGTCGGAACAGGTAGCTTATGGATCACAGAACATAAGCGGAAGTTCACAGGCACTTGCACAGGGGGCAACAGAGCAGGCCAGTGCAGTAGAAGAGCTGGCTGCCACCATCAATGACATCTCTCATAACATTGATAAGAATGCCCAGGATTCCACCAGCGCCAATGAACAGGCGGTTGTAGCCACTGGTGAGCTGGAAACCAGCAGCAGACACATGGAGGCTCTGGTTACTGCCATGGAGGAAATCAGTGAGAATTCCAGGGAGATCAGCAAGATTATCAAGACCATTGAAGATATTGCATTTCAGACCAATATCCTTGCACTCAACGCGGCTGTGGAAGCAGCCAGGGCAGGAGAAGCGGGAAAAGGATTTGCCGTAGTGGCAGATGAAGTCCGCAATCTGGCCTCGAAAAGCTCAGAAGCGGCTCAGAATACCACACACCTGATTGAGAACTCCATTCAGTCAGTTATGAATGGCTCTGGCCTGGTAAAAGACGCAGCAGAGTCTCTTTCAACAGCAGTTGTAAGTACTCGTTCCGTATCGGAGATGATAGAACGGATCTCACAAGCCTCCGTCAGACAGTCGGAAGCAATCCGTCAGGTTACTGTGGGCATCGATCAGATCTCAGCAGTCGTACAGACCAACTCCGCAACTGCAGAGGAAAGTGCAGCTGCCAGCAAAGAGCTGTCTGATATGGCTGCAGTATTAAAAGAACTGGTAGATGAATTTCAATTAAATCGTAATTAATTTAAATAAGAGGCTGACGAAAACTAACAGATCATAGTTAGTTTTGTGAGGCCTCTTTTTGCTTTTTATGTAGTAGTTATGCAGTTTTTTGATTTACCAGAAATGGTGATAACGATTCCAAAACATCGTCATGATTGTTATTGTAAATGACCAGTTCAAGATCGCAATCAGACCAGATGGTCATGATGCCTAAAATAGATTTGGCGTCGATAACTATACTTCCTTTGCAAATGTCCATATCGCACTCAAAATGATTTGTCGCTTTAACAAAAGCCGTCGCTTCTTCCATGTTAGCCAAACGTATTGGATACTTTTTCATGATGTCTACCTCATTAGAAATTATATTGATTGTACAAAAATTAATACATAGCTAGATTATAGGACCAGTCTCATAAATAAGCTATGTCTAAATTTGTATAAAAACCGTCTTTTCTTGCAAATAATGTCATAGTGGTGATATAATTAATCGGGGGAAGTGCGAGTAGGTTTGCCGTTTGGAGGACAATATGAATGAAGAACTTCTGAAATTTTTGAGAAAGACATCGGAAGAAAAAAACGGTATTATCAAGGATGCATCTTCAATTTTGACATACTATGTAAGAGACTTAGATAGCAGTGTAGTGGATAAGGATATGATTATAGAAGAGGGCAGCATGATGGGGCTTTACTGTCAGCCTCACCACATAGCAATCCCGGATCATAGTCATAATTATGTAGAGCTTATTTATATGTACAGTGGCTGTGCTGTCCAGATTATTAATAAGACCGAAAGGATTAAACTGGAAACCAGCGACCTTCTTCTGCTAAGAGAAGGTACCAGTCATGCCATAGAGCCCTTAGGGGAAGATGATATAGCAATTCATTTTTTCCTGAAGCCGGAGTTTTTCTCTCATCCATCTCTTATTACAGAGGATGGGGGCATCTTAAGGCATTTTATTGCAGGTGCAGTATCTGAGAATCATTCGGTGGCGGATTATCTCCATTTCCGCCTGCAGGAAATTTTGCCTGCCAGGAACCTGTTGGAGAATATGATCTGGTCTCTGATGGTGGAAAAGAAGTGCAGGCAGGAGATTAATCAAGCAACCATGTCCATGTTAATTATGGAACTGCTTCATGATGCCGATAAGGTGGAATCCCATGATACGACACAGTATGAAGAGCAGATTGCCTTAACAGCGTATCAGTATCTGGAAAATCACTATACCACGGCTACACTGGAGGAATTTTCTTTAAAAGTCATGCAGCCAACTTATTATATCAGCCGGCTGTTTAAGAGGTACTATCAGATGACTTTTACAGAATGCTTACAGCTGATCCGTCTTTGCAGGGCAGCGAACTGCCTTACCTCATCCAACAAATCAGTAGAGGAAATTATACAGGAAATCGGTTATGAGAACAGCAGTTATTTTCACCGGATCTTTAAAGAACGCTATGGTCTGACGCCGAAGCAGTACCGGGATAAGTCCAGGGATTAATTCTGAAAAGATTATGAAATATATGCTCATAACATTGACTTTGGCTGGATAGGTTATTATAGTTAAGGCAAAGAAAAGGGGCGATTATACAGCATGAATCAAATGAGAGATCAATTAATTCGATTTATGACGGGAAGATATGGCGCTGATAAATTAGGGAAATTTTTAACAGCGACGGCATTTATTTTATTTGTTGCAGGTCTGTTTATAAAGAGTCCCTGGGTGGATCTCATAGCGGTGGCAGTCCTGTTAATAAGCTACTATCGTATGTTTTCAAGAAATATCAGGAGACGCTTTGATGAAAATCAGAAATTTGAGCGGTTTTGTTTTGCTATCGTAGAAACATTTCGCAAATGGCGTTTCCGTCTGCAGCAGAGCATGAAGTTTCACATTTACAAGTGCCCGGGCTGCGGACAAAAAATCAGGGTACCAAGGGGAAAAGGTAAAATAAAAATTCACTGTCCCAAGTGTAATACTGATTTTATTAAGAAAAGCTAGTGATAAAAATAGAAGGGAACAATTATGAATTTACAATTTAAGCCAATTGAGGCGAGTGATGTTGAAAAGATAACTCCGTTTTATGCCCTGCGGCCAAATAAGACCTGTGATAGTGTATATCTGGATTGTTTTATCTGGAGAGAATACTACCATGTGAAGTACGCAATCAGCGACAATAAAGCATTACAGTTTCTGATGGAAAAGGATGGCCAGCCCTTTACAGCCATGCCTATGTGCCGGGAAGAAGATCTTTCTTACTATTTCAATGAAATGAAAGAATACTTTAATGAGGTTTTAAAAAAGCCTCTTCGAATCTCTCTGGCAGACGAGGCGGCGATTGAGTATTTAAAGCTGGATCCCGATCAGTTTGAAGTAAAAGAGGTAGAAGATTTAAAGGATTATCTCTATGACGCTCAATCATTAAGGACACTTTCCGGAAAGAAGCTTCACAAAAAGAAGAATCATTTGAACTCTTTTTTGAAAGAATATGAGGGAAGATATGAGTACCGGACTTTATGCTGTTCAGACAGGGACAGCGTGGTTGAATTCTTAAATGAGTGGTGGGAGAACAAGGTAGAGGCTGCAGAGTTTACCCGTCAGCTGGATTATGAAGTGATGGGAATTCACAGCATCTTAAAAAACTGCTCTTTTTTAAATGTAAGAATGGCAGGAGTTTTTATAGACGGAGTTTTAAAGGCATTTACCATAGGCAGCTACAACCCCTTTGAAAAAATGGCTGTTATTCATATTGAGAAGGCCGATCCCAATATTAAGGGCCTTTACCAGTTTATTAACCAGCAGTTTATCACCCATGCATATCCGGAAGAACTTATTTTGGTGAACAGGGAAGATGATGTGGGAATGGAAGGTTTAAGAAAAGCCAAGATGTCTTATTATCCCGTTGATTTTGCAAGAAAATACTCAGTGGTACAGAAGGGTTTCTAAACTATGGTACGGTATTTGAAGCAGGAAGAAAAAAGTGAAAGCCGGGCATTATGGGAAAAAGTTTTCTCCGAGGATTCCAAGAGCTTTCTGGATTATTATTATTCGGACAGAGTCCGCAAGAATAAGATTTTAACTGCATGGAGCGGAGATCAGCCTGCTGCGATGCTCCATCGCAATCCCTATGAAGTGGTGGTAAAAGACCGCATATGGAAGGTGGATTATATTGCCGGAGTGGCTACTGATCCGGATTTCCGTCATCAGGGTTATATGAGAAGACTGCTTGCCCGGTGTTTTTCAGATATGTATATGGAGCGGATGGAGTTTTGCTTTTTGGTTCCGGTTGATCCTGCTATTTACCATCCCTTTGACTTTACCTATATCTGCGATCTGCCTAAACGGGTGCTTAACGAAAAGGGAAGAACCCGGTTAAGCCGCCGTGCGTTTATGGAACGGTCTGATGACTGTAAGGAGGCCGCCAGATTTGTTGGCCGCCAGCTGGAAAAAAAATATGAGGTGTACGCTCACAGAGATGAGGAGTATTACCGGAATTTATGCAGAGAAGTAAGAAGTGACAGGGGAGACATGATTCTTCTTTTTACCAGAGATGAAAGAGAACGGCTTGCGGGTGTATGGGCTTATTACGGAGAACTTGCAGAGAACCAGCGGGAGCTGATTGTTCTTCCTGATTATGCAAAGGAAGTCGGTAATCTAAGACCTGCTGTAATGGGGCGCATCATTCATCTGGAGCAGTTTGTCTCCGTGATCAGGCTGAAAGAGGATTGTCCGGTCAGTGAGATGGAATTGTTTATTGAAGTAAAGGATGATTTTATACGTCAGAACAATGGTGTTTTTCGCTGGAAGCTTACAAAAGATGGATCTTCAATGACTCCGCTGTCAGATAATAATAAGATAAAACCTCATCTGGTTATGGGGATCAGCGAACTGACTTCCTGGCTTTTTGGCTATGGAAAGCCGGAGATTCCGGAAAACCGACAAACCATGGCAGACCGGATAAGACCTTTAAATGGAGTGTTTTTCGATGAAATAACCTGATTTTATAATTATGAAAATCAGTTACGGGCGGGTTCAGCTGAATCCGCCCCTGCAAGTTGGAGGGAAAAGTCGATGAATGAACAAAGTCTGTTAAAGGACTGGATCATGGAAAGCCAGAATATTGTATTTTTCGGCGGAGCGGGGGTATCAACAGAAAGCAATATTCCCGATTTCAGAGGCGTTGACGGGCTGTATCATCAGGAGTATGAGTATCCTCCGGAGACTATCATCAGCCACAGTTTTTACCGGTCCAAACCAAAGGAATTTTATCGTTTTTATAAAAATAAGATGTTATTTCCGGACGCAAAACCCAATCCGGCTCATCTGGCTCTTGCAAAGCTGGAAGAGATGGGGAAATTAAAAGCGGTTATTACTCAGAATATCGACGGACTTCATCAGGCAGCAGGGAGTAAGACTGTGCTGGAGCTTCATGGATCTGTCAGGAGAAATCATTGCACCCGGTGTATGAAGTTTTTTTCTTTGGAAGAGATGCTCTCTTCCATGGGGGAGGACGGGATTCCAAGGTGTACATGCAGTGGGGTGATTAAACCGGATGTGGTCTTATATGAGGAAAGCCTGGATGAAGGTGTGCTAAGTAAGTCAGTCGCTTATATCTCCCAGGCAGATTTGCTCATTATAGGAGGGACTTCGCTGACTGTCTATCCGGCGGCTGGACTGATTGATTATTACAGAGGCAGCAAAATGGTGCTTATTAACAAAACCGTTATACCAATGGATGAGAAAGCCAATCTGGTGATCAGCGGCAGCATCGGGGAAGTGCTCTATGATGCAGTGGGAGTCTGAAGCGGTTCAGGATATAAAGGAGAGCAAAACGATGTATCAGGCGGCAGAAAACAGATATGACACAATGAAATACAAGCGTTGCGGGAGAAGCGGTATCATGCTTCCCATGGTATCTCTGGGATTATGGCAGAATTTTGGACTGGAAAAACCGGTATCGGAACAGAGAGAAATTCTTTTAAGTGCATTTGACATGGGAATTACCCATTTTGACCTGGCTAATAATTACGGGTTTCCTGCACCTGGAAAAGCGGAAGAGAATTTTGGAACTGTTTTAAAGAGTGATCTGCTTCCTTATCGTGATGAGCTGATTATCTCTACAAAAGCTGGATACGATATGTGGCCTGGCCCCTATGGAAACTGGGGTTCCAGAAAGTATTTAATGTCCAGTCTGGATCAGAGCTTAAAGCGCATGGGTCTTGAATATGTGGATATATTCTATCATCACAGACCAGACCCGGAAACTCCGTTGGAGGAGACCATGGGGGCTTTGGCAGACATTGTAAAGCAGGGGAAAGCTCTTTATGCTGGAATTTCTAATTATGGTGAGCAGGAAGCGGTAAAAGCGATCTCCATGTTAAGAGACATGGGAGTTCCGTGTCTCATAGACCAGCCAAGATACAACATGCTGGAACGGGGAGCGGAAGATGGTTTGTTTGGAGCACTGCTGGAACAGGGAACCGGGTGCATCTGCTACAGCCCTCTTGCGCAGGGAGCTTTGACAAACCGGTATTTAAATGGTGTTCCGGCGGATTCCAGGGCTGCCAGAAAGGGAACTACCATTGGAGGACGTTATCTGACTGAGGAACGGCTTGAGCAAATCAGACGCCTTGATGAGCTGGCTGGAAAAAGAGGGCAGACACTGGCGCAGATGGCGCTATCCTGGGTTCTGCGGGAACCGGCTGTGACCTCAGTGTTAATAGGAGCCAGCAGTGTAAAGCAGCTGGAAGATAATGCAGCGTGCCTTAAGAAGCTGTCATTTACCCAACAGGAACTGAAGGAAATCGATATTATTTTAAAATAGCGTCTTATTTGAAAGAGAAAATAAAACGTACGGGACAGGTGTATGATATGATCTATGAAGTTGGAGATGTTGTAAAATTAAAAAAGCAGCATCCATGCGGGAGCCAGGAATGGGAAATTCTGCGTGTTGGAGCTGATTTTCGTTTAAAATGCACTGGATGTGGCCATCAGATTATGGTACCCAGGAAGCTGGTGGAGAAGAATACCAGAGGATTAAAGGGAAAAGATGGGCAGCCAAAATCATAAAATCCCTATTATATAAGAAAAAAGTGATGAAAGTGGGAAAAGGACTTGCTTTTATCATAAATTTCCGGTATAATACTGTACCGTGACATATATTAATCCTTGCTCCTGAAACTGAAGTCAGGGGCCAGAGACCACAAGGAGGTAAACAAGCATGAACAAATATGAATTAACGATTGTTCTGAACGCAAAGCTCGAAGATGAAGAGAGAGCAGCTGCCATGGAAAAGATTAATGGTTACATTACTCGTTTCGGCGGAACTGTAACTGGCGTTGATGAATGGGGTAAGAAGAGATTAGCTTACGAAATTCAGAAAATGAAAGAAGGATTTTACTACTTCATCAAATTTGATGGCGCGTCCAATACACCGAACGAATTAGAAGAAAACGTTCGTATTATGGAGCCGGTTATCAGATACTTATGCGTGAAACAAGAAGCATAATAGATAAAGAAAGCGTGATCGTATGAACAGAGTAATCCTTATGGGCAGATTGACCCGTGATCCAGAAGTAAGATATTCCCAGGGCGAGCGTGCTATGGCCATCGCAAGGTATACCCTTGCTGTTGATCGCAGAAGCCGCAGAAGTCAGGACGGCAATGAGCAGACCGCTGATTTTATCAACTGCGTTGCATTTGACAAAGCAGGTGAGTTTGCAGAGAAGTATTTCCGTCAGGGTATGAGAGTACTGATTTCCGGAAGGATCCAGACTGGAAGTTATACGAATAAAGACGGCGTAAAAGTATATACAACAGATATCGTTGTAGAAGATCAGGAATTCGCAGACAGCAAGGGCGGCGCTCCAGGCGAAGGCGGCGGCTATCAGCCAACCTCCAGACCAGCTCCCTCCAGTGCAATCGGCGATGGATTTATGAATATCCCGGATGGAGTCGAAGACGAAGGACTTCCATTCAACTAAATCTAACAGGAGGTATACCAATGGCATTTAACAGGAATGATAAAGCTGATGGCGCTAAGATGAGAAGAGGCGGCATGCGCAGAAGAAAAAAAGTATGCGTATTCTGCGGCGAGAAGAATGGCGTTATCGATTATAAAGATGTAAATAAATTAAAAAGATACGTGTCTGAAAGAGGAAAAATCCTTCCCAGACGTATCACTGGCAACTGTGCTAAGCATCAGAGAGCACTGACTGTTGCTATTAAGAGAGCTAGACATATCGCTCTTATGCCTTACACTATGGAGTAAATCCTTATTTTATAAGGGTATGCGGATAGGGTAAAGGAGTTTTACTCAAAATTTATTAAAAACGGGATGATCTTTTTAGCGGAATATTGGCTGGGAAGAGAGTTTCGTAATATAGAAAGACTTCACATGAGAGTGTGGGGTCTTTTTTTGTAAGTTTTATTATGGTATATTATATAGTATTAGTTGATTCACCATATATGTAATCGGAGGTGCAGTATGATAAGACCTATTGAAAAAGATGATCTGATTAATTGTCTAAACATATTTCATCAAGGCTATGAAACTGTTGCGACTGAGTTTGGTCTTACGGAAGAAAACTGCCCTGATAGAGGCCGTGCAAGTTTACCGTATGATAAGTTGTTGACAGAGTTTGAAGACAGTACATTGATGTTCGGGTATTTACATAATGATAAACTTATTGGTTTTATGGGTATGAAAATGTGTGGTGACGGCATTTGCAAGTTAGATGATATTATTATTCTTCCTGAATTTAGGAAAAAAGGTTACGGTAAAGAACTTCTTATTTTTTGTAAACAAAAGGCAAAAGAACTGGGTGCTAATAAAATTACGTTGGGAATGATAGATGACAATAAACGTCTGAGAAAGTGGTACGAAGATAATGGCTTTATAAATATGGGATATAAAAAGTATGATGGTGCACCATTTACAGTTGGTTATATGGAATATATAGTATTAACCTGATATGATTGCATCTTAATTCACCATCACTATTGTGAATTTATTAAGTTTGGGTTTTATGTCATCTATTGTAGGATATTTTTTATAAGAAAGAATTATGTAATGAAAAATAAGCCTATTTTTATACTTTAGATGAATTATATGGGGGGGAATATTATGGCAGTGATTCAAGGATTGGAATGGACCTTTAATACAGTGGCAGAAAAATATGAAAAATTGCGTCCAGGATATGTACCAGAGTTATATAAAGATATTTTCAGTTATATTCCAATTAATCAATCCAGTAATGTTGTAGAAGTTGGAATTGGAGGAGGTCAGGCGACATTACCAATCTTAAAAACGGGCTGTAACCTGACAGCTGTGGAATATGGTGCGGAACTGGCTGAGCTATGTCGTAATAAATTTAAGGAATACCCAAATTTTTCTGCGATAACAGCAAAGTTTGAGGACTTTAAATGCAAAGACAATACGTGTGATTTAATATATTCAGCATCAGCGTTCCACTGGATACCAGAGGAAGTTGGATATAAGAAAGTTTTTGCACTATTAAAAAGTGGTGGTGTATTTGCACGCTTTGCCAATCATCCGTATAAGGATAAGGGGAGAGAGGAATTACATAATGCTATACAAAAGGTTTATTCTGTATATATGACTAAGACATTTAACAATAATGAATACAGTGAAAATGAAGCAGAGGAACGTGCTAAAATAGCAGGTCGTTATGGTTTTGTTGACATAAGTTATAAAGTATATCATAGAACAAGAACTTTTACCGCGAAAGAATATACATCTCTTCTCGGTACTTACTCCGATCATATAGCAATTGAAGAAAGCATAAGAGCAAAGTTCTTCTCAGAGATTGAAACAGCAATAGACAATCTGGGTGGTATAATTACAATCTACGATACCATAGATTTGCAGCTTGCAAGAAAGCCGTAGGATTATTAGTATATACAAACAAAGAGGGGAATAGATGAATATGGAAATAAATACATCAGCAAAAGAAACGGTAGATTCTTTGAAAAAAATATTTGATAAACACAAAAATGACCGTATTTGTATCATGGCTACTACTTGTTGCGGAAAGTCTACATTACACGAGCTGATTCCAGAGACAGTGGATATGGATGATGAATTGTGGCCCCAATTAACCAAAGAAGAGGAAGCACATTTATGCCAGAAACCATGGACGAAAGAAATTGGTGACTTTGCTGGCAGGCTGGTCAGAGAGAGGGTAACGGTGAAACCCGGACACCCATTATTCACTTTGATACTGTTGGATTGCGAAGTGCTGGTATATCTTGATATAAGTGATGAACTGCTTGCGGAACATTGTAAAAAAAGACAAGCAGATTTTCAGGATGCGAAGAATGTTAAGGATGCGATTGAATGTACGTGGAATAAACAGCAGGAAAAGAATGATAAAGTATGCTACTATTTAAAAATTACAGAGTGATATAAAATTAAGCGTTTTGGTTAAGTCGAAAAGTGTATTGGGTGGAGGGGTTATGGAACGCGAAATTATAAATTATTATAAAGCATACGATGAAGATGGTAGGCTGTTTCGAAATAATAGCCATAAGATAGAATGGCTGACTAGTATGCATTATTTAAAGAAGTTTATTAAAGAAGGGGCTTTTTTATTAGATGGTTGTGCAGGGACTGGAAACTATGCGTTTCCTTTGGCTGAATCGGGATATGATGTTATTGCAGGAGATATCGTTCCTGGTAATATTGATATTATTCGTGAGAAGCAAAAGAATAATCCTGTATTAAAAGATATTTATGTTGGAAATATGCTGGATCTTTCAAGGTTTTGTGATGATAGTTTCGATGCAGTACTATGTATGGGAGCGTTTTATCATGTTGATGATGAGATAAGATTGGGTATCATGAAAGAATGTCTGCGCGTGTTAAAACCAGGTGGATTGTTGATTATTTCCTACATCAATACGATGGCTGGAGTTATTGTTGGGTTGGATGATGAATTAAAAAATATGGATCAGGCGGACAAATGGTTTGAAAACAGGACTACAGATGGGGTGTTCCTGTATATGACGCCTAATGAAATAGAGGAAATGGCATTGGGTTTTCATACGGAAATTGTTTGCCATCTTGCCGTTGATGGAATAAATTTTTTACTTTCTGATAAAATCAATGTTGCTGATGAGGAAAATTTTAATAAGTGGTATCAATTTCATTTGAAAACCTGTGAAGATAAAAGTTTGTTAGGATATAGCTTACATAGCATGATAATATTGAGAAAGTAAGTTATTTGAAAAGGAGCGGGATTATGACAAGTATTTATTATCAGGCAAATAGAAACTACCCTCTTACTCAGTCAGAGCAGGAGCAAATTGTTCAGATTTTAAAAGAATGCGAAGAAAATTATCCTTTCCCGGGGAGAGGCGAGACGCTGTGCCAGTATTCCTATGATCTGGCTGAACCCACATGCATCTTTTCTGGTGCTGCCAAGCTTCCATTTCCGTGCGATGATGATAATGATATGAATGATAAAATAGTGGAAATGCAGACAGAAGCATTATTCTTTCTCATAGATTGGCTGACTTCCCTTCGAAGAGTGATACCGGATGCGATATGGGAGGCTTCATTAGAAGATGTAGAGTTTATATGGGAAGAAGAGAGTGGATACCGGTTAATGACAAATGAAGAATATGAGGATTATTGTTAAGAGATATCAGGAGGGAGCGTGAAGAGTCCGATGGTGAGTATAAGACATGTACAGGAAGAAGATAGAAATTTCTGGCTAAAGCTCGATAAGCATTTGCCGAAGACTGAATTTGAAAAAAAGATCAGGGATAAAATGGGGTATGTTCTATTAGAAAATAATATTCCGTATGGCTTGTTGAGATACAACCTTTTTTGGGATAATACTCCATTTTGTACAATGCTCTATGTTGATTCTGGTAATAGGGGTAGGGGCTATGGAAAGAAACTGATGGAGTTTTGGGAAAACGATATGAAGTCAATGGGATATGGGATGCTGATGACGTCTACCCAGGTGGATGAAGATGCCCAGCACTTCTACAGAATATTAGGGTATCAGGATAGCGGCGGATTAATTATTAATATCCCGGGATATGAGCAGCCCATGGAAATGTTTTTGATTAAAAAAATATAGTTTGGGCTGCATCATGTTTTTATATCCGACTATCCAATAAGTTTTGCCAGCTGATGCATGTTCTTGTGAAGAATTTTCATATTACCAAATGCAAAAACCAGGCCGATAGTAACCCAAAGTGCTATCTCAATTGCTGAGTAATTTAAGATTCTTTGCGCAAGAATCAGGATGTAGCAGCAGGGGAACAGGGTCAGCCATGCGGTAACCTCGCCTGGCACGTAATGCCGATAAGATAAGGGTAGCAGGATAATATGGAATAGAACCAGATGAATGATGTTTGCTGTCAGCAGACCATACCATAATCCATAAAAACCGGTGATGTTTCCCAGTAAAGTGGCAGACATCCACAAAATAAGTTCTTCAAATACCCCAACGGAAAAGGCTGCTGTGTTGTTAGTGTTACCAAAGGGTGTGATGGGAAGGGGAATAAATTGTCTTAATCCTTTTTTACACCATTGTTTTGCTCTCATAATCTCTTCCATATCGTGTACAATAAATAATAACGGAAATAGCCAGGTAAACCATCTTAACTCATTCATAATTGTATCTCTCCTTTTTGATTTTATTTTAATCATATGGCGAAAAGTTTCAATCAACAGAATTTTACTTGTTATATTAATAAGCTATAATAAGATACAGAATGTTGCTTATCTATATTGAATGTATTAAAATGTTGTATGGAAAGGAGTACTTATGAACCAGAATGATTTGCGCGTAAGAAAAACCAGAAAAAATATTGAGAGTGCGTTTATCTCGTTGTTGAAAGAAAAGGATTTTCATAAAATAACGGTTCAGGATATTCTTGACCGTGCATTAATTAACCGTTCTACATTCTACAAGCATTATATGGATAAATATCAGCTGGCTGAAACTCTTTGCAACGGCATATTTGATGTATTAAAAGTGGGAGTCATGGATAGACTTGAATGCGATAAAATTGAAGATGCTATTATGGTGATTAAACCAATGTATCAGATTCTATCTGACAGGAGAGAAGAAATTCTGGCGCTTTTTGAAATACATACAGAAACCATTCACTTATATGAGGATATGTACAATTTCCTGCAAGAGAGCTTTTTTGAGAGACAGTTAGAGACAAATAAAAAGTCCATAGAACTATTAGATTATATGTCAAATCAATATGCGTCGCTTGTGCTGACTGCAATGAAATGGTGCCTGAAAAATGATGGATACGAGGAGCTGACCAGACATACTCAGCTTTTTATGTATCTGGCAAAAGCATTTAACTATACCAGAGAGTAAATAGTCAGGCCGCCAGATCCATCTGTTCCATGGCAGAAACAGATGAATCCGACAGCCTGTTATTATCTGCGTTTCATTAATTTTACGATTTCCATAATCGGTATGATTGAAACTGCAATCAGTACAGCCACTGCATATTCCAGAAGTGAGATATGCTCAAAAGAAAATGCTCTTCTTAAAAAAGGAATGTAAATAACCGCGGTTGTTAAAATAAATGACATCAGCAGGGAACCATTTAAAAAGCTGTTCTTTGTTTTTAAATGAAAGATGGAACGAGTTCTGGAGCGCATATTAAACGAATGAAACATCTCCAGGAGAGACAATGTAAGGAAAGCCATTGTCATGCCGTCTGCGCTTTGGGCAATTTCCCAAACACCACTTTCCACATAATGACCTACAAAGTATGCAATCAAGGTCAGGAGTGCAATGACAAAACCCTGTATAGCGATTTCAACACCAACACCATCAGAAAAAATGCTGTCTTTTGGATCTCTGGGGGCTCGTTTCATAATATCTGCTTCTTCTGCTTCCATACCCAGACCAATGGCCGGGAAACAGTCAGTGATCAGGTTGATCCAAAGCAAATGAACTGGTTTTAAGATGGTAAAGCCAATGAGACTGGCTACAAATACTGCAATTACCTCTGCTAAGTTGGAGGAAAGCAGGAACTGGATTGCTTTTCGTATATTGTCATAGATCCTTCGACCTTCGGCGACTGCCGCAACAATGGTGGCAAAATTGTCGTCTGCCAGAACCATATCTGCGACATCTTTTGTTACGTCAGTTCCTGTGATACCCATTCCAACACCAATATCGGCTTCTTTAATGGCTGGAGCATCGTTGACGCCGTCTCCCGTCATGGCAGTTACTTTAGAGAGTTTCTTCCATGTCTTCACAATACGGACTTTGTGCTCTGGCTGTACCCTGGCATAGACGGAAAAGTTGGTAATCTTTCTTTCCAATTCCTCATCAGATAATTTCTCCAGCTCCGCACCAGTGATAGCCATGCTCTCATTTTCAAGAATACCCAGCTCCTTTGCTATGGCTACGGCAGTATCTTTGTGATCGCCTGTAATCATGATAGGACGAATGCTGGCATTCTGGCATTCCTTAATAGCCGCCTTTACTTCAGGGCGGACTGGATCAATCATACCGGAGAGCCCAAGGTAGATCAGTTCTTTTTCCAGTGTTTCGGGTGTGAAGTCACGGGGAGACTGATCCCAGTTGTGCATGGAAGCGCATAAAACACGGAGAGCCCGGTCTGCCATGGCTTTGTTGGCTTTAATGATATCATGGCGGATATCATCTGTCATGGCTACGATGTTTCCATTTATTAACGCATGGCTGCAGCGTTTTAATACCTCGTCGGGTGCGCCTTTGGTAAACTGTATTATTGAGCCGTCCTTCTTTTTGTGCACGGTTGACATCATTTTTCTTACGGAATCAAAGGGTGCCTCTCCGATTCTTTCATAATCTTTGGCGAGTACCGGCTTTGATAAGTTGTTTTTATATGCGTCATTTACCAAAGCGCATTCCGTAGGTTCTCCTACTGCCTGAAGGCTGTCCGGATCAAGGACTGCATCGGAACACAGTGCCATTGCCGTCATAAGAAGGGGTTCGTCTGAAGTGGCGTGCTCCACCACCGTCATTTTGTTTTGAGTTAAGGTTCCGGTCTTGTCGGAGCAGATGATCTGGGTGCAGCCTAAGGTTTCAACTGCTGTCAGCTTTCTGACAATCGCGTGTTTACGGGACATTTTAGTCACGCCAATGGATAAGAGAATGGTTACTACAGCTGCCAGACCCTCGGGTATTGCGGCAACAGCAAGTGAAACAGCAATCATAAAGGTATCAATCAGTTCTTCCAGATGAATGCCGTTGCCGGAAAAGCCAATTCGAATGATGTTTACAGCAAACATTAAGGCGCAGATCCCCAGAACCATAATGGACAACACCTTGGAGAGCTGATTCAGCTTGATCTGAAGGGGAGTTTCTTCATCTTTTGCAGTATTTAAGGCATCGGCGATATGGCCAATCTCCGTCTCCATTCCTGTGTAGCAGACGATTGCCTTACCACGGCCATAAACGATTGTAGAACCGGTATAAATCATATTTTTTCTGTCTGCAAGGGCTACTTCGCCTTTTCCGGCCTCTAACACGTCGCTATGCTTGGAAACTGAGACCGATTCGCCTGTCAGTGCAGCTTCTTCTGCCTTTAGACTTGCGCTTTCCAATAATCTGGAATCGGCAGGAACGGAATCTCCGGCCTCCAAAGCGATGATGTCGCCAGGCACAAGCTGCTCGGAGCGGATGACTTCAAGCTTGCCGTTTCGAAAGACTTTTGATGTGGCAGCCGTCATTTCCTGAAGAGATGCAATGGCAGATTCGGCTTTGGATTCCTGATAGACACCAAGAATTGCATTAATCACCACCACGATCAGGATAATGACAGTATCGATCATGCTTTCTCCTGCATAGATAGATGTGGCCCCCGAAACTACTGCAGCAGCAATCAGTACAATCGTCATAAAGTTGGCCAGTTCTTTTAAAAATTTCTTAAAGAGACTTGTTTTTTTACCCTCTTTTAATTTGTTTAAGCCGTACTTCACCTGACGTTCCCGAACCTGGGCTTCTGAAAGTCCATGAGGAGATGAATCAAGCTGTTTTATAACTTCATTGGATTCCAATAAGTATTCTTTTTGCATTGTTATTCTCCTATATTGTTTATGTCTTGCTAATCAATAATAGTTAGTGTATCCCTTTTTTTCTTTAATTATCAGAGTTAATCAGCCTCCACAGGGTTGTTCTGCTGATTCCCAGACTTTTGGCGGCTTTTGTGTGGTTCCCATTCTGTGTATCCAGTACAATGAGCGCTACTTCCCGG
>SVDT01000015.1 GCA_015057775.1 Paenibacillaceae bacterium
GCTTCTTTAAAACGATGAGCCGTCTGTTTGTTGATGCCCACGTGAATGGTCATGAAATCCACTCCGTCTAACGCATGCATTTCCACAATCTGAATCCATTCCTCAGAAGTTATCTCCTTAAGAGGTTTATGATAATAAACCACGGCATCATAGATTGGCACAGTTCCAATCATGGCCGGGCACTGGCTTGTCAGTCTTTTTCTGAATTTCCTGGTATCTCCAAAGGAACTTAAATCCATAATGGATTCCGCTCCCATTAAAACTGCATCCTCAACCTTTTTCAGTTCTAAATCCATGTCGTTTAAATCTCTGGAAGTTCCAAGATTTACATTAATCTTTGTTTTCAGCATGGAACCAATGGCATTTGGCTCTAAGCAGGCATGGTGTTTGTTGGCGGGAATGACTGCCTTGCCTTCGGCCACCAGCTCCATTAACTCTTCCGGATTCATTCCCTCTTTTTTGGCTGTGAGTTCCATTTCTCTGGTCAGAATGCCTTTTCTTGCGGCATCCATCTGTGTAGTGTAATTCATATGTAGTCCTCCTTCATTTTGAAGGGATTTACGGCACGGGACAAAAAAAGAGCCCATACCAAATAGGTACAGGCCCAGATAGATACATCCGTCTTGTATAAATCCCTACGTTGGCATTACCCAAATCAGGTTATAAAGGTCGAAGTTTGATAACTTCCTCTCAGCCCGCATACGAGCTCCCTCTTGTGGCACTAGTGTAGCACCGGTACATATGGATGTCAAGTAGATAATCATTTCGTTATGGCAGATTTCATCTCTCTTATGTAGTCACAAATCGGCGCTACACAATCTTTGCCATGCAAAGCAGCCAGCTTTACAATGGCACTTCCCACGATAATGCCATCTGCATATTTACTTAATTCCTTCGCCTGCTCCGGTGTTGAAATACCAAATCCGATGGCACAGGGGAGGTCCTTGGAGGCTTTTACCAGAGAAACCATATCCTCGATATCCGAGGTGATTTCTTTTCTTACGCCGGTTACGCCCATGGAAGAAACGCAGTAAACAAATCCCTCCGCTTCAGATGCGATGGCAGTAATCCGTTCCTTGGAAGTAGGTGCGATGAGAGAAATCAAGTCAATCCCGTACTTTTGGCAGATGGGATGAAGCTCTTCTTTTTCCTCAAAAGGCATGTCGGGCACAATAAGAGCATCAATGCCGCATTCTGCCGCATTTTTAATAAAACGCTCACTTCCATATACAAATATGGGATTGATGTATGTCATAAACGCCAGAGGGACATTTGTTTTTTGCCGTATACGGGTGACAGATTCAAAAATTTTATCTGCAGTCGTGCCAGCAGCAAGAGCACGCTGGTCTGCTTCCTGGATCACGATTCCCTCTGCAACCGGGTCAGAAAAAGGAATTCCCAGTTCTATCATATCAGCACCTGCCTCCGCCATGGCAGGAACCAGCTGCTCCGTTACGGTAAGATCCGGATCGCCGGCTGTAATAAACGGAATAAATGCTTTCCCTTTTGAAAATGCTTCACTGATTCTACTCATAGATTTCTACCCCCTTGTAACGAGCAATTGCGGCCACATCCTTGTCTCCACGGCCGGATAAGTTGATGACGATAATCTGGTCTTTTCCCATAGAAGGCGCAATCTTTCTGGCATAAGCAATTGCATGGGCGCTTTCAATGGCAGGAATGATTCCTTCTTTCCGGGATAAATATTCAAATGCCTCCACTGCTTCCTTGTCAGTAACAGGAACATAATCAGCCCTTCCGGTGTCAAACAGTGCAGCGTGCTCCGGCCCGATGCCCGGATAGTCAAGTCCTGCAGAGATAGAGTATACGGGAGCAATCTGTCCGTACTCATCCTGGCAGAAATAGGATTTCATACCATGGAAGATTCCTACGGTTCCGGTGGCGATGGTAGCAGCATTTTTATCGGTATCAATACCGTGTCCGGCAGCCTCACAGCCTACCAGCTTAACAGAACTGTCTCCGATAAAATCATAGAACAGGCCCATGGCATTGCTGCCGCCGCCCACACAGGCGATGAGCATATCGGGCAGCTTTCCTTCTGCTTTTAAGATCTGTTCCCTGACCTCTTTTCCGATAATGCTTTGGAAATCACGTACAATAGTGGGAAATGGATGAGGTCCCATAACAGAGCCCAGTACATAGTGGGTATCCTCCACCCGGTTGGTCCATTCCCGAAGGGTTTCATTTACCGCATCCTTTAATGTCTGGGTTCCGCTGGTAACCGGATGAACCCTGGCACCTAAAAGTTCCATACGAAATACGTTTAATGCCTGGCGGTCCGTATCCTCTTTTCCCATGAAGATTTCGCATTCCATACCCATTAAGGCTGCAGCAGTAGCAGTTGCCACGCCGTGCTGTCCTGCGCCGGTTTCTGCAATAACACGGGTTTTTCCCATTTTCTTAGCCAGGAGAACCTGACCCAGCGCATTGTTGATTTTATGAGATCCAGTGTGGTTTAAATCTTCCCGCTTTAAATAAATCTTTGCACCGCCAAGATCCTCTGTCATTTTTTCTGCATAGTACAAAAGAGATGGTCTTCCTGTGTAAGTTTCATGAAGTGCCTTTAACTCTGCAAGAAATTCTTCATCCTGCATACAGGCATTGTATGCTTTTTCCAGTTCCGTCACTGCATTCATCAGCGTTTCGGGGATAAATTGTCCGCCGTGCTGTCCAAATCTTCCTTTTGACATAATTTTACACTCCTTACTGTTTGTATGATTTCTTTTATTTTTTCCGGATCTTTTCTGCCTTCCGTTTCAACAAGACTGCTGACATCCAGGCAGAAAGCTTCTGTTTTAAGAGCACCTTCAATGTTTGCCATACCGACGCCGCCTGCCAGGAACCAGGGCTTTTTTATGGATGGTATCATGGTCCAGTCAAAGCTTGTTCCGCTGCCGCCCTGAATTCCTCTTACATAGGAGTCGAGAAGCAGATAGTCGGCTGAAAGTGTTTCCGCTTCTAAAATTTCCTTTGCTGACTGTACCCGGATAGCTTTAATAATGGGGACCGGACGGTCTAATTTGTCTTTCAGTTCCAGAATTTCCGCTTCACTTTCCTCCCCGTGAAGCTGGATCAGCTGAATAATATCACTTTTTACAAGGGAAATGATTTCGTCAGCTGGGCTGTTTACAAAGACACCCACAGCAGGGATTTCCGGGAGTAAATCATTTCTTAAAAGTGCTGCCTGCCTGGGGGTGAGCTGCCGTTTCCCGGGGGCAAAAACAAATCCTGCATAGTCCGGTTTATAGCAGTTAAGGGTGAGCACATCTTCCTTCCTTGTAAGGCCGCAGATCTTAATTTTTTTTTCAGAGTATATCATTGGCAGCCTTCCTCATTTCCTGTAAAATCACTTTCTTATCTGGAGAGCGCATCAGACTTTCTCCGATCAGGACTCCGTTTACTCCCGCCTGATACAGCCGTTTTACATCATCAGCGGTCTGTATTCCGCTTTCTGCAATAAAAGCGGTTCCAGCAGGCACCAGACCCCTTAAACGGATCGAATTTTCAAAGTCAACTTCAAATGTCTTTAAGTTCCGGTTATTGACTCCGATCAGGCGGGCTCCTGCAGTCAGTGCGCTGTGGATTTCTGCTTCGTCATGAGCCTCAACAAGAGCGCTGAGTCCAAGACTGTCACAGATTTTCATGTATTCTTTCAGCTTTTCCGTATCCAGAAGGGCGCAGATGAGAAGTACTGCGGAGGCACCAAGCACCTTTGCCTCAAAGATCTGATAAGGATCTACGGTAAAATCCTTTCTTAAAAGAGGAAGGGAAACCGACTGGCTGATTTCGGTTAAATATTCCCCTTTTCCAAGAAAATAATCCGGCTCCGTCAGTACAGAGATGGCATCAGCTCCTGCTTCTTCATATTCCATGGCAATTTCCCTGTAAGGAAAATCAGGTGCTATCATTCCTTTAGAGGGGGAGGCTCGCTTTACTTCACAGATAAAGGAGATTCCGGGAGAGGAGATGGCTTTTTCAAAAGAGAAATCACACTCCCTTTTTCCGTCTTCAAATGCCATGTATGCCATTTTCTCCATCTGGCTTATTGGAATTGTTATTTTTGCCGCCTCAGCCCGCTGCTTTGAGGCAGCCGCCAATGTATCAAGAATCATAAAGCCACCTCATTTACTGCTTTCACAAATTCCTCCAGCTTTGCAGCAGCTTTTCCAGAATCAATTAAGTCAGCAGCAGTTTTGATGCAGTCGGAAATGGTACAGTTATCAATACCCAGGTAAAGGCTGAGAGCGGAATTTAAAATCACAATATCTCTCTTGGGACCGCGTAGGGTTCCGTTTAAAATTTCTTTCGTGATTACCGCATTCTCTGCGGGGGTTCCGCCCAGCAGATCGGATAAGCTGCTGCGGCTTAAGGAAAACTGTTCCGGCGTGATTTCATAGGAAATCAGCTCCCCGAAACGGATCTCACAGACATGGGTAGGACCCGTTACAGTTGCTTCATCCAGACCATCTGATCCGCAGACAACAAGCCCTCGTTTCACACCTAAATTACTTAACACCTGAGCAAGGGGTTCCACCAGCTTTTTGTCATAGACACCTAACAGCTGCATAGTGGCGCCTGCAGGGTTTGATAAAGGCCCAAGAATGTTGAAAATGGTACGGACTCCCAGCTCTTTTCTCACAGGACCTGCATACCTCATGGAAGAGTGATGGGTCTGTGCAAAGAGAAAACACATACCAGTCTCTTTTAAGACCTTACCAGACTGTTCTGCAGATAGACTTAAATTAACGCCCAGCTGTTCTAATACGTCCGCAGCACCGCTTTTACTGGAAACGCTTCTGTTCCCGTGTTTTGCAACCGGAACGCCTCCTGCAGCCACTACAAAGGCGCTGGTAGTGGAGATATTAAAGGTTCCCACCTCATCCCCTCCTGTCCCCACGATATCAATAACAGGAAAATCAGGTGCCAGTTTCATGGCTTTCTCTCTCATAACAGTTGCGCAGGCGGTGATCTCATCTATGGTCTCGCCTTTCATGCGAAGAGCCGTTAAAAATGCTGCCATCTGGGCGGGAGTGGTTTCTCCGCTCATAATTTCATTCATAACCTCTCTTGCCGCTTCAAAACTCAAGTCCTGCCCTTCAATTACCTCATGGATTGCTTCTTGAATCATTGGGTTACCTCCTTTATATAATGGTCAGAAAATTTTTTAATATGGTCATTCCATCTGGCGTGAGTATGGATTCCGGGTGAAACTGAAGTCCGTAGACCGGATAATCCTTATGCTTCACTGCCATGACTTCTCCGATGGAATCCGTTCCGATTACAGTCAGGCAGTCCGGAAGGGAATCTTTTTTGGCAATCAGAGAATGGTATCTGGCAGCAGGGATTGTATCTGGAAGTCCCTTAAAAATGGGATCTGAGTGATCAATGTCAATCAGACTCTGCTTTCCATGCATCAGCTTTTTTGCATGGGTAATATTTGCCCCGTACACCTCACAGATCCCCTGGTGCCCCAGACAGACACCAAGAATGGGAACCGTTCCGGCAAGCTCCTTTACCACCGTCTCGCACACACCCGCATCCTTTGGGTATCCCGGACCGGGAGAGAGTATGATATGGGAAGGGCGTAGGAGGCGGATTTCCTCAACCGTCAGTTCGTCATTTCTTATAACTTTAATATCCGGCTCAATGGAACCGAACAGCTGGACCAGATTATAGGAGAAGCTGTCATAATTATCAATCAGCAGTATCATCAGTCATTCACCTCCCCAGCTGTTTCAATTGCATGGATTACAGCTTTTGCCTTATTACCAGATTCCTCATATTCCAGCTCCGGAACACTGTCAGCCACAATTCCGCCGCCCGCCTGAACGGTTACCATTCCATTTTTCTTCACTGCCATCCGTATGGCAATGCAGGTATCCATGTTTCCGGTAAAATCAATGTATCCAAGAGCACCGCCGTAGATGCCTCTGGGTTCCCTCTCAAGCTCCTCGATAATCTCACAGGCACGGATTTTTGGTGCGCCGGAGAGTGTGCCGGCAGGAAGTACTGCCTCGATTGCGGAAAGTCCGTCGCAGTCTGGTCTTATGTCTGCCTCTACCTGGGAGCAAATGTGCATAATCCGGGAAAACCGGTGGATCATCTTGTATCCGGTGACCTCAACTGTGGAAAACGTTGCAATTTTCCCCAGATCATTCCGTCCCAAATCCACAAGCATGTTATGTTCAGACAGCTCCTTTTCATCAGCAAGCAGTTCCTCTTCCAACTGTCTGTCTTCCTCTTCACAGCGCCCTCTTGGTCTGGAACCGGCAACGGGGAAGGTGGTCAGCCTGCCGTCCTTTAACCGGACCAGGGTCTCAGGAGAGGTGCTGATAATTTCAGTCTCATCCATGTGAAGATAAACCATGTAAGGGGAAGGATTGGTGGTTCTTAACACCCGGTAAGCATTTAAAAGACTGTCGTGATACTGGCTTTTAAACTGTCTGGACAGAACTGCCTGAAAAATATCACCGTCCACAATGTAATCTTTAGCCTTCTCCACCATACGGCAGTATTCCTCTTTGGTAACATTGCAGTGAAACTCCGGTCTGCTCTGTACAGCCGATTTTTTCAGAGGAGTATTTTCTCCAATCATCCGTGCAATGCTTTCCAGCCTTGTACAGGCGGCTCCGTAGTTTTCCATAATCCGGTCGGTTTTCATATTTACCACGATGCTTATTTTCTGTTTCAAATGATCATAGGCAATTACCGTATCAAACAGCATGAGATCAAAATCGCTGCAGTCCCCTTTTTTAATTGACAGCACAGGCTCCGCATATCCGATCATGCTGTAAGCAAAATACCCTACAAAGCCTCCGGTAAAGGGCGGAAGTCCCGGAATTTTAGGAGAATGATATTCCTTTAATATTTCCCGGAGAATTTCAAAGGGAGTGTCTGTCTGAACGATTTCGTCCCGGGCTGCTCCTCCGTTTCTGTCATAGCGGCGTTTGGTAACAACATGATCTTTGCAGCTGATCTTCATGACCGGATCATATCCAAGAAAGGAGTAGCGTCCCCAGTTTTCGCCGCCCTCGATACTTTCTAACAAATAGTACTTACTGCTTAATGCACCGATTTTTCTAAGCAGCGTGATGGGGGTTACAATGTCTGCATAAATTTCCCTGCAGACTGGTATGACAGGGTAGGAAGCACCAAGCGCTTCAATCTCCCTGCAATCCGGTGTAATGTTCATAATTACTGGCTCCTTTCCTGAATAAGAATTTTCTGTAACAAAAAAAGCTCCCGTCCCTCTTCCATAGTTCTATGGATAAGAGGGACGGAAGCTTAAAATATACGTTCCGCGGTACCACCCTGATTGGAGAAGATAAAATTCTCCCGCTTATAGCACACTAACATGTGCCTCCCCTTGATAACGGATAGGAAACCCGTCGGCATCTACTACCGGAGACATACACCGGTTTCAAGCCGCCCTCGCAGGTCCATTCAGACCAGACATCAACGCTTCCTCTCACCAACCGGAAGCTCTCTGTGCATGATGAAGAGATCTTACTTACTCCTGCTCAACAGTTTATTACTTTGCTTTGCTACAGTATATGAGATCAGAAAGAAAATGTCAATACGTAATTTAAATTTAATTTTAACCTCATTGACATTTGAAAAAATGGTGTTAGAATGGTGCTAATTGAAAGCAGTAAATTAGCAGGAGGATATCAGATGGCGAAGATAGGAATCATCGGAATTGGAAATATGGGATACGCAATTGCCAAAGGATTATTGAAACAATATGGAAAAGAGGATATTGTTTTTACTGATGTGAATCAGGATCGCTGCGCCCAGGTATCAAAGGAGCTTGGCATTGACTGGGTGAAATCAAACCAGGAATGCGGGGAGCTTGCAACATATATTGTTCTGGCAGTAAAACCTCAGTATTTTGATCCGCTTCTGGAGCAGCTTAAGGATACTGTAACTGAAAAGAATGTTATCATATCCATTGCACCCGGAATTACCACCACCCAGCTGAAGGAAAAACTGGGAGAGGAAAAAAGAGTGGTACGTGCCATGCCCAATACCCCTGCTCTTTTGGGAGAGGGTATGACAGGAGTCTGCTATGAGGAAAAAGCCTTTTCAGACGAAGAGAAGCACGCCATTGAAAGCATATTCACTTCCCTTGGAAAAATGAGAATTGTAGAAGAACGCCTGATGAATGCAGTGGTATGTGTCAGCGGCAGTTCCCCTGCTTATGTCTATCTGTTTATTGAAGCACTGGCTGACAGTGCTGTAAAATACGGCCTTCCCCGTGATGCGGCTTATGAGATGGCAGCCCAGGCGGTAGTCGGAAGTGCCAGAATGGTGCTTGAGACCGGGGAGCACCCGGGAGCACTGAAAGACAAGGTCTGCTCTCCAGGCGGAACTACCATTGCCGGAGTTTCTGCGTTAGAGGAATATGGTTTCCGCAATGCGGTGATTAAGGCATCAGATGCCTGTTTTAAGAAATGTGAGAAGATATAGACAAAGGTCAGGGAAAGGAGAAGCTAGACATGGATCAGCTTCCGGTAAAACGATTAGACAGAATCCTGAAATATCAGGGGAGCATTTTGAAAATATACGAAGATACGGTAGATGCAAACGGACATCTGGCACACTGGGACTTCATTCATCATAATGGGGCAGCAGCAGTGGTACCGGTTACAAAAGACGGGACCATTCTTATGGTCAGACAGTACCGTAATGCACTGGACCGGTATACGCTGGAGGTGCCGGCGGGAGCACTGAACTTCCCTGAGGAGCCAAAGATTGACTGCGCTCACAGAGAACTGGAAGAGGAGACCGGGTACAAGACAGAAAAAGAAAAGCTGGAATTTCTCATAAGAGTCAACACTACGGTTGCATTCTGTGATGAAGTCATTGATATCTTTGTGGCACGGGATTTAGAGCCTTCCGTTCAGAATTTAGACGAAGATGAATATATTGAAGTGGAAGAATGGACCGTAAAGGATCTGGAAGAAAAGATCTATCAGGGAGAGATTACAGATGGAAAAACCATTGCGGCTATTTTGGCCTATGCAAGGAAGTATGATGTAAAATAAGGGAATAAACAGACCCTCTGCAGGCATAAATTATGACAAGACCTGTAGGGGGATTTTTATGGCTAATTACTTGCTGCGTTTGAGACAAGGACTAAAGAGAAGAGCCTTAAGAGGCAGCTATATTCAGGTTCCAGGGAAAGTCAGGGCAGATGACCGGTATCTGGTCTGCTTTTTTATCGGACTGATTGCAGGAACTATGATTGCCAATTTCTGGTATTCTTCTTTTGAAAATGAAGCCGTTTACTATCTGGGGCTTTTAAACAGAAGTAAAAGTGTAAACGGGCAGAATGGGATAGGGCTCTTCGGAGAAGTGTTAAGACAGAGACTGATCCAGATTTTTGTTGCATGGCTCATAGGAATGACTGCGTATGCTGCCGTTTTATACTGTTTTATGACAGCAGGACTTGGTTTCTCCATGGGATTTGTCATGTCTGTCATTACCGTACAGAAGGGATTAATGGGGTTACCGTTTTTTTTCATGACAGTAATGCCCCAATGGCTTTGTTATCTGCCGCTTTGGATTCTTTTATTGTACTGGGGCGTTCAGAAAGGGAAACGGTTTCGGGTTGCCGTGCTTTTTTTCATCCTCCTTCTGTGCATCATGGGAAGTGCTCTGGAGACCTGGATGAATCCTGTTTTCCTGAAATATGTCCTGTAAAATGGGAATTCACGAAAAAAAATATAGTAAAATGATTAACTAAAAGTTACCATATCTTGCGAAATAATGGAGCATGCCACCAACATCTAGTATATATTATGTAAAGTGCTTTTTCTGCTCAAAAAATGTGTTTGATTTTATCGAAAATAGTCTATATAATGTTAGGAAGAAGCCTTATTTTAGGGCATTTTTCGAAACCGGAAGGTCAGGGGATATTGAAATGGTAGCCGATATTAATCATTTTATTATTTATTTAAGAGAGATAAAAAAAACATCAAAAAACACTGAGGTGTCATACCAGAGAGATTTGATTCAGATGGCTTCTTTTTTGGGGCAGCAGGGAATCATGGAAGTGGACAAGGTGACGAAGACCAGTCTGAATTCCTATATCCTGTTTCTGGAAAAAGAAGGCAGAGCGACTACTACCATTTCACGCTGTCTGGCTTCCATGAAAGCATTTTTCCATTATGAATGCAGAGAAGGATTGATTCCCAAAGATCCGGCAGAGCTGTTAAAAGCGCCAAAAGTCGAGAAGAAAGCGCCTACCATATTGTCAGTGGACGAGGTGAACTGTCTGTTAAGCCAGCCCTGCGGAGATTCCCCCAAGGAGTTAAGGGACCGTGCCATGTTAGAGCTTCTTTACGCTACGGGAATCCGGGTATCAGAGCTGATTCATTTAGAAAGCAGGGATGTGAATCTGTCCGTGGGATATATTACATGCCGGGACGAGCATAAGGAACGGATGATACCCTTTGGCAAGGTAGCCAAGCTGGCTCTTTCCGCGTATATAGAACGGGGGAGACAAGCTCTTTTAAAAGGGCAGGAATCGGACTGGCTGTTTACCAATTGCAGCGGGAAGCCCATGAGCCGCCAGGGATTCTGGAAGATCATCAAGTTTTACGGAGATAAAGCGGGCATTCAATCCGATATTACCCCTCATACCTTAAGACATTCATTTGCCGCTCATCTGCTTCGCAACGGTGCGGATATACATGCAGTACAGGCTATGCTTGGTCATTCTGATATGGCAACAACACAGATGTATATGAACTATGCCCAGAAAGAAACCGTGCGGCGCACCTATGCAGGGGCTCACCCAAGAAGTTAGCCGGAATATTATAGAGAAGAATATAAAACAATATTTGCCTGTATAGATTCTTTGCGCTATAATAGGTGAGTCGGCGTGAAAAGCTGCAGGAAAATTTTATGATTATGAGGGATAGAAGATGAAGAAATTAGAAGATTATGTCACAAGCATTCCGGATTTCCCGGAGGCAGGAATCGTATTCCGTGATGTGACTACCATTCTGGAAGACCCGGACGGACTTTCCATGGCTGTGGATGGCGTTCGTCAGATGTTAAAAGGAGTGGAATATGATTCTGTAATCGGGCCTGAGTCCAGAGGCTTTATTTTTGGCGTGCCGGTAGCCTATGCAGAACACAAAGGCTTTATACCTGTGCGTAAGAAGGGGAAGCTTCCAAGAGAAGTTCTTTCTGCTGATTATGAACTGGAATACGGCAAAGCTACCGTAGAGATTCACAAGGATTCCATTAAACCAGGACAGAAAGTGGTTATTATCGATGACCTGATTGCAACCGGAGGAACCATTGAAGCGATCATTAAGCTGGTGGAAGAACTGGGCGGCGAAGTGGTTAAGATCTGTTTTATCATGGAACTTGCCGGATTAAACGGTAGAGACAGACTTAAGGGATATGATGTAGATGCGATGATTATCTACGAAGGTAAATAATCACCTGGTAAGAGAATTTAAGGTTTTTTGCTGCCTGTTTTTTACAGGTGCACAAAGAGCTTTGGATTCTCTTTTTTTCTGAAGAAAGCCAGGTAAATTCGATATTTTTTTGACATAATTTATTTTTTTTTGTACATGATACATGTCTATTGATTTTCTTATTTTGAATGTGATATGATGTGTCCAACACATTGAATTGTATACAATGTGCAACATAAGAACAATTTTAAATGGAACAACAATAGAGAGCAAAAGCGAAAGGAAAATAAATTATGGCTGTACATGTAATTGATGAAGCAAACAGATGCTTAAACTGCAAAAAACCATTATGCCGGCAGGGGTGCCCCATACAGACTGCCATTCCCCAGATGATTCAGGCATTTAAAGAAGGGGATTTAAACAGAGCGGGAGAGATGGTATTTGAAAATAATCCCATGTCCCTGGTGTGTTCCCTGGTGTGTAATCATGAGAAACAGTGCGAAGGCCACTGCATAATGGGAAAAAAAGGCCAGCCAGTCCACATCAGCAGTATTGAGAATTACATTTCCGATACTGTTTTTGATAAGTTAAAAATTGAATGCATGCCGAAAAACGGAAAAAAGGTGGCAGTAATCGGTGCAGGACCAGCCGGTATCACCATTGCAATTCTCCTGACTAAAAAGGGCTACAGTGTGACGATTTTTGATGCCAGAGATAAGGTTGGAGGGGTTTTACAGTACGGAATTCCAGAATTCCGCCTTCCCAAATCCATACTGGAGCGTTACAAGAAAAAGCTTCTGGAAATCGGAGTGAAGATTCGTCCCAACACAGCCATAGGAACAGCGCTGGAAATAAAGGACTTAATTCGTGACGGATATCAGAGTATCTTTATCGGTACCGGTGTGTGGAGACCGAAAACACTGGGTGTAAAGGGAGAATCTCTGGGCAATGTCCATTATGCCATTGATTATCTTGCCAATCCCGATGCATATAATCTGGGAGATACCGTTGCTATTATTGGAATGGGCAATTCCGCCATGGATGTGGCAAGGACGGCAATCCGTCATGGTGCCAGAAAAGTAACGCTTTATGCAAGAGGAACCGTGAGCAATGCCAGTGAGCATGAAACTGCCTATGCAAAGCTTGACGGAGCGGACTTCCAGTTTGGAAAGCAGATTGTGGAGATTACAGATGATGGTCCTGTATTTGTAAGTGTCATCCATGATGAAACAGGAAAAGCAATTGGCCAGGGGGAAGAGCGGGAACTTTTTTTTGCTGACTCCACCATTATTTCTGTCAGCCAGGGGCCAAAGAGCAAACTGGTGAATACCACCGAAGGCCTGAAAGCCAGTCAGAATGGTCTTCTCATGACAGACGACAACGGTCAGACTACCATACCCGGTATATTTGCATCGGGAGATGTAGTATTAGGAGCCAGAACCGTGGTAGAGGCTGTGGCCTACTCAAAAACTGTGGCAGAAGCCATGGATGAATATATGAAATCTAAAGAAGAGTGATAAATATGATAAATAGCAGTCTTATAAACCTGCAGGGTATGCTTTTTTTACTGGTTGCAGCCGGAGTGATTTTAAGGAAACTGGGAATCCTGCCAGACAGTGCAAAACAGGTGCTGACCGATCTGGTGATTGATCTCATCCTGCCATGCAATATAATAAGTTCCTTTCTCATTGAATTTAATCTGGATATATTAAAAGGTTTTGCTGTCATACTGCTGATTGCCACACTGATTCAGTTTGGCTGTCTGATCATAGCTAATACCTTTTATAATAAGGAGCCGGACCGGCGAAAGAAGGTTCTTCAGTATGGAACCGTCTGCTCCAATGCCGGTTTTATGGGAAATCCAATAGCAGAAGGGGTTTACGGAGCCGAAGGATTAATGTATGCGTCCATCTTCCTGGTTCCCCAGAGAATTGTCATGTGGTCTGCAGGGGTCTCTTATTTTACGGAAAGCCCGGACAGGAAGACAGTGGTAAAGAAAGTTCTTACTCACCCATGCATCGTTGCAGTGTATATTGGTCTGTTTTTTATGATTACCCAGATATCAATGCCGGTATTTTTAGAGAATACCATTAAAAATGTGGGCGGCTGTACTACAACTGTTTCCATGATATTAATCGGAACCATACTTGCAGAGGTAAAAGCGGGAAGTATCATTGATAAAGGGATTATGAAATATACCCTGATCCGCTTGTTTTTTATTCCCTTTCTGGTATTTATCTGCTGCCGCCTTTTTCCTGTGCGCCCTATGATATCCGGCGTGTCCGTGCTGCTTACTGGTATGCCTGCAGGGAGCACCACTGCCATACTGGCGGCTAAATATGACGGAGACTATATCTTTGCAACCAAATGTGTGGTGGTGACAACCCTGCTATCACTTGTGACCATTCCACTTTGGTGTATGGTGTTATAATTCGGTAAATTATAGTGAAATGATAAAACGGCACCTGCTCTTTTCCTGAGTAGATGCCGTTTTCCTGTTGATACATTAAAAGAATTATTTAATGGGCCAAAGCTCCACATAGCCTCTTTGTCCTAATGGTTCCAGCTGAATGTGTGGGTTAGAGAAATCCCATTGCGCACAGATCACTGAGGGGTCATATTTTTTTCTGGCTTCCTGAAGCTCTTCAATCGCCTGACAGTAATCTTCCTCTGCAAAGGGTTCGCCTTTAAACATTAGATATCTTGCTGCGGGAAGTTCAATCACATCCAGGCCGTCTGGAATTACGCCGTCATAATCAGCCGGTACCTCCACACCCTGTACATATTCCGAAGTTCCAGGCGTAATATAGGATTTAGGCAGCCAGAGACAGACCGGTTCCTCGCTTATGGATTTGATGCTCAGCAAAAGTCCCCACACATCACATCCGACTTCTTCACAATACGCAAAATAATCAGTTGCCTTGATTCCTCTTTTGATTAATACCTTACGTTTTGGCTTTTCTATTTCCTGAATAAAAATAGTTCTCACAGATCCCATTTGTTTCTCCCTTCTTAATGCACGGTATTTAACACCATAGGGGGTAAATAGATAGAGAGGAACAGGTTTTTTCACATAATCTCCGGGGTTACAGCCGAATTCCCGAAAGAATGCCCGCTGATATCCGTCAACACTTCCAAATCCCAGTTCAGCCGCTACATCAATAATCTTGCAGGGCGTATCCCTTAACTTAATTGCAGACCTGGAAAGCCTTAAGCGCCGGATATAGTTTGCCGGAGTCAGATTCGTGTGCTGTACAAAGAGACGGTAAGAATACCACGGTGAAAAATAAGATACATTTGCCAGAGCGGCCAGTGTGATATCCTCTGATAAATGATCCATGATATAATCCTGCATCCGTTGAACAGCTTCCATTTGTTCTTCCATCGTTTCACCACCTTACAGTACCCATTCTACATTACGAAGGGAAATGTTTCTCGACTATTTTTGCTCAGCTGTCTGTCGCAGCACAACCTTTATAAGTTCAGAAACCACAATCACACTGAAACTGAGTAATAACAATTTTGCCCACATGGTGATTCCCAGAGGAATGGTTCCGAAAAATGCTCCTGCAAACTGGATAATTAAAATCTGCAAAACAAAGGTTATGGAAATTACAAGGAGCATAATCCTGTTTTGAAGCAGATGCTTAAAGATACTGGTGGTGTGAAGTTCTCTGCAGTTAAATGCGTTAAACAACTGAAATAATGCAAATAATGTGAATAATACCGTACCTGTTTCTTCGTTTGAAGCTCCTAAAAAGTTAAATACATACTGGCATAAAAAGATCACAGAAATATATAAGCCAGTTAAACCGATCCGGTAAAACATAGCCCGTGACAGAATGTTATCACTGCGCTTGGTAGGAGTGCGGCTCATTAAATCGTCATAGATGGGCTCCAGTCCTAAGGTAAGAGCAGGCGGGCCGTCCATAATAATGTTGATCCATAATAGCTGCAAAGCGGTAAATGGAGCTTTCAGTCCTAGCAGAATTGATGTAAACACCACGATTACAGAGGAGACATTAACAGTCAGCTGAAACTGGATAAAACGCTTGAAGTTTTCGTAGATTCCCCTTCCCCAGGCAATTGCTTTTACAATTGTGGAGAAAGAATCATCAAGAAGTACGATATCACTGGCTTCTTTTGAAACTTCCGTTCCGGATATTCCCATGGCAATTCCCACGTCGGCATTTTTCAGTGCCGGAGCATCATTGATGCCGTCTCCTGTTACAGCAACAACATTACCCTGTGATTTTAAAAGCTTAACAACTCTCATTTTAATTGTAGGAGTGCTTCTTGCAATAACACTGATTCTGGGAAGCAGTTTGAGCAGCTGGTCGTCACTGAGTTCACTGATTTCCTTTGCTTCCACGGCAATCCGGTCTCCATTTAAAATGTGAAGTTCATCAGCAATGGCTTTTGCCGTAACAATATTATCGCCGGTAAGTATTTTTAAGTCAATCCCGGCACTGCGGCAGTTTTTAACAGCTTCGTATACATCGGCACGCAGGGGATCTGAAATCGCCACAAAACCATCAAACTTCATATCAGTTTCCATGGCTGCGTGGTGATGGTCTTCCTCATAATTGCGCATCTGATCCAGCTCTTTATGAGCGAAGGCAATAACACGCATGGCTTTTTCCTGAGATTTGGTAATATAATGCTCTATTTCAGCCTTTTCCTGATCAGAAAGGGCACACATGGCAAATACACACTCCGGACTTCCTTTCACATAGGAGATGATTTTTCCATCAACCTTGCTGATTGTAGTCATATGTTTTAACTCAGAGGAAAATGGAAAAGCATGAAGGACATCATGATCATTACGCTCGTCCTTATAGGACTTTCCGCTTGTCCCACGAGCAGCTGAGCTTTCATAAAAATTCAACATGGCACACTCAGTCGGGTTTCCGATAAAGGTTCCATCCTGGGAAATGTCCGCTGTTGTATTAAGGCAGACATTGTGTATGAGCCAGTCTGAATTCAGTTCATTCGTCCGGTCATGCCAGGTTCCATCGTAAAATGCCGAAACCGTCATCTTATTCTCTGTCAGGGTTCCGGTTTTATCGGAACAGATCACATTAATACACCCCACAGTTTCAGAGGCAATCATTTTTTTGACCAGCGCATTCTGCTTGGAAAGTTTGATAATATTGATAGAGAGTGACACTGCTACGATGGTAGGCAGTCCTTCCGGAACTGCAGCTACAATCAGGACAATGCTGGTAACAAATGCGTTAAGCACTTCTTCCAGATGAAGTCCGTCGGTGATTGCAAAGGAAATCAGCTCAGAGATAAACACAACAGCAGCTGCAATAATTCCCAGTATGGTAATTGTTTTGCCTAAACGAGCCAGTTTTTCCTGAAGGGGTGTGCTTGTACGATCTGTTCCAGTCAGTTCTTTTGCTATTTTTCCTATTTCTGTCTGATCACCCACTGCCGTAATCAGCATTTTCCCGTATCCGCTGGTAATGTAATTCCCGGAATACAGCATGTTGGCGCGTTCCGCAAGAGGTGTCTTTTCATCGGTAATGATGTACTCTGCATCTTTTTTTGCAGGTACGCTTTCTCCTGTTAAAGCTGATTCATCCACAGCCAGTCCTGAACTTAGCAAAAGTCTTCCATCGGCAGGAATCTTGTCTCCTGTTGAGAGAAGAACAATATCGCCTGCAACAAGTTCTTTCTGACTCAGCATGGTGGTATCACCATTTCTCAATACTTTAATCATGGTATCGTCACTGATTTTGGATAGAGCTTCAAATGCTTTGGCGCTTTTTCCTTCCATAACAACGGTGATTAAAACGGAAAGAAAAATAGCGGCGAAGATTCCCACACATTCCAGAAAATCCGCTTCAGATCCGGTGGTAGCACGAATAATATTAACGATCAGTGCAATGACTCCCGCCATAATAAGCATCAGAATCATGGGCTCACTGGATGCGCTTAAGATACGTTTAAAAAGAGATTCGGGTTTTTCTCTTGTTAATACGTTAGTGCCATATTGTTCCCTGTTTTTCTCCGCATGAGATGTTGATAATCCGGTGGTCTCATCTGAGCTCAGACGTTTTATCAGTTCCTGTTTTGACTCTAAAAATTCCTGCATTTTTTCCTCCATACATGCTCCTGTTTTACAAAATAAAAAACCCGCGTACAGCATCGCTATACACGAGTTCAAAAAGAGACCCAGTATAGCTGTGATAGCTATACATGAGTCTCGTTTATTAAGTACAAGCCAGACCGTTCCTGGTCAGTATGTTGACTTGACACGCATTACCTGCGCAAACTACTCCCTCACGAGTATTTTATATTGTCCCAGTATTATGCCACATTATATCAAAGATTGTCAAGTTTTTTGAGCAGATTATTGGTAATTATGAGTGGAAAAAAATCCATTTTCACATATTTGAAGGAGAGCTTACCTCTGAATATGTATCTGATCCAATCATTCATCACTATTTTAAGGCAAATGGGCATAGATAACTCTTTTTCAACCTGCTGCCTCATATATCTGATTTTCCCACCATCTCCATCTCTATTTGTGGCATACCAGCAGACCGCTCTTTATCCATGCCTCGTCATTATGAGTTTGCGGGACATGGCAGCAGATAATTCTCTGCCTATGCCCCCAGATACTCAAAACAAAAGCTGCCCTGGAATTCCCTTTTTCAAGTCAGCGATGAAAGGAAATTATAACAATATAAAAAATAAACACTTTTCAATACATAATTATTGTGGTTAAATAAAATGTAAGATTTTGTTTTCTGGTCACATATTAGAAAACGGGGTACACATATGAAACTAAAAAACAACTTTCACATATATGCAATGATAACGATTATATTCTGGTCACTGGCCTATGTTCTGACAAGACTGTCATTGCAATATTTCACGCCTTTCAGCTTAGGATTCCTTAGATATTTTGTTGCTTCCTGTACGTTAATAATCGTATGGATCTTAACAAGAATGAAACTGCCCCAGAGAAAGGACCTGCCATACTTTATGCTTGCGGGGGCTCTTGGCTTTTTCTTTTATATGATCGCATTTAATCTGGGGCAAAAGACGGTTACTGCTTCTACGGGCAGCATTGTGATTGCTACCGTTCCTTTATTAACAGCTTTTCTTGCACGGTTCGTATACAAAGAAAAATTGAGTTTTATTCAATGGGTGGCGTTAATCATTGAATTTGCGGGGGTGGCAGTTCTTACCCTGATGAATGGAATCCTCTCGTTTAACATTGGATTGGTCTGGTTATTTCTGGCGGCTCTTGCACTTAGTCTTTATAACCTTTTGCAGCGCCGGCTGACTAAAAAATATACCGCCTTGCAGACATCTGCATTCAGCATATTTTTTGGGACGATCCTTTTGTCTGTATTTCTTCCGGTTTCTGTAAAACCGGTTTTTGATGCCCCTCCCATACAATGGGTTTATCTGGTGATACTTGGAGTGTTCTCAAGTGCCATCGCTTATGTCTCATGGTCAAAAGCATTTGCAAAAGCAGAAAAGACCTCACAGGTGAGCAATTATATGTTTGTTACACCATTCCTTACCAGCCTTCTGGGATTTCTTCTGGCTGATGAAATACCCGAACTCTCTACTTTAGCTGGCGGCGCAATTATATTATGTGGAGTCTTTGTATTTAATTTCGGGGAGAGATTGTGGGAAGTGATAAAGAAGAGAAAATAGCAAGAGGCAGCTTTGGCTGCCTCTTTATTCATATTTAGAATGTATAATCTTTCAGCTCCACTTTATCCGATTCCTGATAGGGAGCCAGAGTAGAAATCATCTTTACGCTGACTGCAAACGGATTGAAGCAGTAATGGGTTTCCGTTGGTTCAATATGTATGAAATCTCCCTGTTTTAGGTGGTAAGTCACTCCATCAACAACAATCTTTATTTCCCCTTCCAGAATAAAGAAGTTCTCCTCCATCACATCATGATAATGTGCGGTAAAGTCCTCGCCAGGCTGAAACTGCACCACTGCAAAATTCATACGGGGTCCTTTCATCAGATATTTTGGTCCGCTGTCTCCAAACCGATATTCCTTTTCCGATTCATTTATTATATACATACTTATTCGCTCTCCTTATTTGCTGCTTTTGTTTACAGGCCTGGGGCAGCCCACATGTTTTTGGTTATCCTGCGGTCGCACAGCGTTAATTGCATTTTATAGAATTCTCTCCATGCTTCATAGATTTCTCCGTATCGTTTATGCTTTTCCATATCGGGTGTGATGCGTTCCTCAATTACAACAAGATCCTTGGCTGTCTCCCGGATATCCGGGTATAAACCAATTCCATAACCTGCTATAATTGCAGCCCCTAAGGCGGTGGCTTCCTTTACTTTTGGGATATTAACCGGAATCCCCAGCACATCCGATAGAATCTGCGCCCATAAATGGCTGTTGGCAGCGCCTCCCGCAAAGGTTATTTCCTCCGGCAGATTACCGGTTGTGCTTTGTACAAGCTCCAGATGCCCTTTTGTGACAAGAGCTGTGTTTTCAAGGATTGCACGGTAAAAGGTATAATGATTAAATCTGGCTGAGTCCAGTTCAAAGTTGGAGAAAGAGGGAGCTGCATGTTTCCATTTCATAAAATTCATAATATCTGAAAATGCACACATCATCCCATAACAGCCTGCCGGTATCTTTTCGGCTGCTTCATTTAACAAATCGTAAACATTTCTGCCGGTTTCTGCTGCCAGCTTTTTTTCAGCACTGCAGAAGCTGTCCCTGTACCAGCGCATCACAAGTCCTGGCTTAAATGCCAGCGCTTCGTACTGCCAGAGAGAAGGAATGGCATGGCAGTTAACCCGGACACGGCAGTCCGGATCCATAATGGGAGTATCGGTGTTGTATTCATATTGCCAGAAGCTGCCGCCAAACACGGCGGCTTCACCGGGATTTACCACTCCCACACCAATACACCCAAGCTGGGCATCACCGCCCCCAGCCACCACAGGTATGCCCTCAGGAAGTCCGGTAGAAGGCTGTAACCCGGCCATGGTCTTTCCAATCACAGTGCCGCATTCCTTTACGGGAGGGAACAAGTCAGTCCGTAATCCGCATCTTTCATTAATTTCTGGATTCCATGTCCGGGAGGCCAGGCGAAACAGCCCGGTAGTAGAGCCATTGCTGGGCTCAACAGCCAGAATTCCCGTTAATTTATAGATAAGCCAGTCATTAAACATCCCTAAGTATGCGGTCTTTTCGTATCGGTCCGGCAGCTTGTTTTTCACCCAGAGAAGTCTTGGAATGGCATCCAGGGCGAAGGACTGTCCCGATTCCTGATACAAAAGGCGTTCCAGTTCAGGGGCGTTTTGGATTAACTGTTCTACTTCATCATTACTTCTGGCATCGACATTGGCACAGGCCCAGATTTCGCGGCCTTCTTTGTCATAAAGAACAATACCTTCCCTCATACAGGTAGTGGATATTGCAGCGATTTCCCTGGGATTTACATTATTTTCACTGATTACCCTGCGGATACAGGACGCGGTAAGTTCCCAGTTTTGCACCCAGTCAAAATCCATGCTGCCCGGATAATCCGGATCTTCTTTGTGTTCCCATTCCTCCTGAACACAGGCGATCTGACTCCCTTTTAAGTCAAACAGTACGGCACGTACACTCCCTGTTCCAGCGTCAATTGCTAAAAGATAATTTGATGACATGCAGACACCTCCATTTTGATTTTTAATATCAACCGGGATCTTCGTTAAGCAGGCTCAGTGCAGTTTCTTCATCGGTAATCAGTGTATTTAAATATCCCCCTTTTAAGGATGCCCGGATTGCTTTAACCTTGCTGCTTCCAGCTGCCACGCCAATTACATTAGGCAGTGCCCGAAGTGTGGACAGAGGAGTGCTTAATAGCCGCTCTTCAATATCTGTTTCAACGGGATTTCCATCCTTGTCAATAAAATGACTTAAAAGATCTCCCACGGCTCCCTGCATGGAAAGATAGAGAAAGTCGTTTTTGGTGAAAATTCCATTCTTTATAATTGTCGCGTCCTCATTAATTCCTCCAATGCTGATTACTGTCATGGAAGCCAGATTCACCATCCGGGAGATTTCCTGAATGGATGGCTCATGCCTTAACTGACTGCACAGTTCTTTTGTTGAAACGATTAAAGGAGCGGGATACAAATACAGTTTTGTATTAAATACACTGGAAAAGGTATTGGGAAGATAATAGCCGACTCCCCCTGTTAATGAAACAGCGGAAAGGGGCGCTTCTGCCACGGTTGCAAGCTGATTTAAGACGCGGCTTAAGGTATCTCCGTATCCTATATTGATATAAGTATTTTCTGTAATCCGGTCGTTAATGTACATGGCGGCTGCTTTGGCAACGGTATCGTTGGCACAGGAATCATCAGGAGAGGAGGGGACTACAAAGGCATCCTTTAAATTCCACTTTTTAATTAATTCCTGTTCTGCCTGAAGGTGATGGCTGCGTTCCTGAGAGATCTTAAACTGTATCACTCCGTTCTGCCTTGCCTTATCTAACAGCTTTATTACTTTCATGCGGGAAATGCCAAGTTTGTCGGAAATCTTCTGCTGGGTCATATTTTCGATATAATAGTACCATGCTGTCTTAACAATGAGTGATTCTTCGTAATTCATTCTGTTTATCCCCGGTTTCTTAAGATTGTCACAAAAGTTGTTAATAAAATAAAATGTTTGCAACTAAACGTAGTATAGCAATTGGCATATCATCTGTCAATAGTGCTGAGATAAAAATGATCATCCTGATAAAATTCCTATAAAATAAATTATTATTACTAAATAATATAGAAATTATAAAGTAAATTAGTGCAAAAACACTATATATTTTTTGTGAAGCTATTGACAATCAAAATTAGATCATGTATCATCATGAATGTAACAAAAGTTTAACGTGCAAACAAAAATATCGTATCAATGGGTGGGGAGAATCATGAAACAATCAGAAACCGCAAGTCAGGGTCATGGTCTGTTTACTGCAACCGGAATAACAAAATCGTTTGGTTTCAATTCTGTTTTGAAAGGGATCGATATCAGTGTAGGGGAAGGTGAAGTGCTGGCGCTAATTGGGGGAAATGGTGCCGGGAAAAGTACACTGATGAAAATTATTATGGGAATCTATCAGCCCGATGAAGGAAGCATCTTTGTTGCGGGTGAAAGGATTCATGCTTTTAAACCGGGTGTATCTCTGTCAAAAGGAATCTATATGGTACCCCAGGAACCCATGCTGTTTCCCAATATGACAGTTGAGGAAAATATTATCATGGGCTTTCATGAGAAACCGGCAAAGCTTCGGAAGAGACTGAAGGAGATCATGAATGAGATTAACTGGGATCTGGACATTTTCAGGAAAGCAATGAGCTTATCCATAGCAGAGCAGCAGCTGGTGGAGATCTTAAGAGGGTTGATGAGGCAGGCAAAAGTTCTGATTTTAGATGAACCTACCAGTGCCCTGACATTTGACGAAGTGGAAAGCCTTTTTAAGATTGTAGAAGATTTAAATAAAAAGGGAATTGGAATCATATATATTACCCACCGCTTGACGGAAGTGTTTCAGATCGCTACACATGTGGCGATTATGAGAGATGGTGTCATTACACTGAAAGGTAAAATTTCTGAATTCACCAGAGATATGCTGGTTAAGGGGCTTCTTCCGCCGGACTGCGAAGAGGCAAAAAAACAGGAGACTAAGGTGATTGATTATTGCGGATTAAAACCCGCTTTTGAACTGATTCATTTCTCAGGATATGGATTTTGGGATATTAATCTGAAGATTTATCCGGGGGAAATCCTGGGGGTGGCAGGACTTGTAGGTGCCGGGCGGACTGAGATGGCGCTTACTGTGTTTGGCAGAGACAAGACCATATCCGGACAGGCACTTTTAGAGGGAGTGGATGTAACCGGACTTTCCACCAGGGCCATACTGAAAGCGGGAATCAACTATGTTCCGGAAGACCGCCGTTTAAATGGTCTCTTCACAATCAGCGATGTGGCAGCTAATGTCACATCTTCCCTTGTTACAGGAAAAACAATGGGAAGAATCTTCATAAATAAAAAAGTGGAATACGAAATAGCCAGAAGATATGTGGAAGGCTTCCGAATACGGATTACTGGTTTAGACCAGCTGTCCGGCAGTTTATCGGGAGGCAATCAGCAGAAAATAGTGATCGGACGATCCCTGGCAACTGGTCCGAAACTTATAATTCTTGATGAACCAACAAGAGGTATTGATGCAGCGGCCCGAAAAGATGTATACGGGATCATACATAAACTAAAAAAACAGGGGGTTGCTGTAATGCTGATTTCTTCGGACATGGAAGAAATTGTGGAACTGTCAGACCGGGCTGTGGTGGTGTATCGGGGGCGCATCAGAGGGGAACTGAAAAAGCGTGAAATTACACAGGCCGGGCTGATGGCAGCATCTTTTGGTGTAGGGGAAGGAAAGCAGGTGGAGATATGAGGAAAATTATAAAAAGCCGGGAGATAAACAGTTTTTTATTTCTGGCAGGTTTGATTTTTCTGGTAGGCTTAATAAACCCCGGTTTCTGGCAGCCGGTAACCATAATCAATTGCTTTAATGACAGTGTGGTATTTACGTTTCTCTCTGCAGGGATAGCATTCGTTATACTGACTGGTGAAATTGATGTATCGATTGGCGCAGTGCTTGGGCTGTCTGCAGCTGTAGGGGCAACACTGCTTCGGGATGGTTACGGAATTGCAACAGCACTCTTTGCAGCGGTTTTGGTAGGAACTGTGGTGGGAGTGATGAATGGAATTGGTGTGGCTGTACTAAATATTCCCTCTCTCATATTTACGCTTGGCGTCAATGGTGTGGTCAGGGGAATTATTTATGTATATACAAAGGGCGCCTGGATTGAAAATCTCCCTGCTGATTTTACCTTAATGTCAAATCGTTTACTTACCAAAAATGTTACATACTTTTATGGCGCTGCTGTTTTGGTTGTAATAATAGGACATATCATTCTTACCAGAACCCGAAAAGGGAAATATTTTGTGGCTGTGGGAGATAATTGTGCAGGAGCAACGCTGGTAGGAATACCGGCTAATAAGATAAAAATACTGTCATATGTGCTGTGCGGAATATTTTCCTCTGTGGCAGGTATGATTTACGCTTCCAGAATTGGTTTCATTACACCCAGTGCCGGAAACGGATATGAAATGAAGGCAATTGCGGCCTGCGTTCTTGGGGGGCTTAGCCTGACAGGAGGAGTGGGAAGTCTGGCAGGGGCATCCATTGGTGCAGTCATAATGTCATCAATCAGCAGAATTCTTGTTTTCCTGGGGTTTTCCTCTGATTATGACAATACGATTACCGGTTTTATGCTGTTAGCGATTGTAGTGATTAATACATCAGTCCAGAATCATACAGTCAGGAAAAACCGTCATGAAATTTTATTGGCAAGGACAGCGCAAAAAGGAGGGGAAAAAGCATGAAAATCTCCTTTTTACCCAAATTGAAGCAGATATGGAAAAAGTGGGAGTTTGTTCTGACTCTTATCATTTTATTAGAAATAATAATTTTTTCATTGAAAAACAGTAAATTTCTGATGCCCAGAGTATTGTTTGGAAGTATGAATGATATTATCTCCATCTGTATCATTTCCCTTTTTGTAACCTTTGTAATGATTACGGGAGGAATTGATATACAGGCAGGGTCCATTGTAGGATTATCGTCTATCATACTGGGGGTTGCATGGCAGGACTTTGGCTTTAATATCTGGGCGGCGTCATGTCTGGCAATGGTCGCAGCAGGAGTGTGCGGAGGAATATCAGGATTTTTCATAGCCTACTGCGGGGTCCAGCCCATGGTAGTGACACTGGGCGGAAGTTTTTTGTACACAGGAATCGGGCTTCTGGTGTCGAAACTTTCTGCAACAGAAAGCTACAAAGGAATCGGAGGGTTTCCGGAAGGCTTTCTCCGATTGTCAAAATACAGGCTGTTTGGAATCATTCCATTTCAGGTGATTATATTTCTCGTATTGGCAGTTCTTGCCTACATTCTTTTGCACAAGACCCGGTACGGAAGAGAAGTATTTCTGGCAGGTGTGAATCAGAATGCGGCAGAATATTCGGGTATTAATACAAGGCTGATAATTATGAGTACCTACGTTCTTTCGGCTGTCAGTGCGTCGGTGGCAGGCATTATTCTGACTTCTTATCTGGGGACTGCGAAAAGTGATATTGGGGCTACACTGACGTTACCCATTATTACTGCAGTAGTTCTGGGCGGGACGTTAAGTACAGGAGGAAAGGGGAGTGTTCCCGGAACGGCACTGGCGGCAGTGGCAATCGGGACGTTAAGATTTGGTTTGCCACTTTGCTTTAAGGTAAGCCAGCAATACCTGGATATTCCCGTGGGCATACTTTTACTGGTCATTATCATTGGACGGGCATTACTAAACTACCCCGGGTTAAGCGTGAAAACGGTAATAAGAGGGAGAATCCCTCATAAATAAAGTTTTATATCAAAAGGAGGAATTTTGTATGAGAAAGGGAATGGCGCTTTTATTGGCAGGAATCCTGGCTGTATCCGCACTGGCAGGCTGCAACGGGGCAGGGGGAGCAAATAAGGAAGCCGCAGCAAAAGCAGAAAAGAAGGCATCTGATATCACCGGAAAGACTGTAGTTTTTATTCCAAAGCTGACGGGAAATGCATTTTTTGAATCAGCAGCGAAGGGAGCTGAGAAATTCGGCAAAGAGTGGGGAATTAACGTGGATTATCAGGGAAGTCCCAACGCTGCCGTTGCTGATCAGGTTTCAGTGATTAACAATGCGGTTGCCAGCGGCGTGGATGCCATCTGTGTATCATCCGTGGATGCAACCGGCCTTGATTCGGCACTGAAAGAAGCAACGGCTGCAGGAGTTAGTGTAGTTACCTGGGATTCTGATGTATCCGATACAGCCCGCACCCTGATGGTTTCCCAGGGAACACCTGATATACTTGGAAAAATGCTTGTGGATATGGGAGCGGATTCATTAACAAAACGTGGAAAAGATATAAAAGCAGATAAAATTAAATACTGCTGGCATTATTCTCAGGCAACCGTTGCGGATCAAAACTCATGGCAGGCAGCAGGAGAGGCTTATATTAAGAAGACATTTCCAAACTGGGAAAATGTAGCGCCGGATAATTACTATTCTGAACAGGATGCAGAGAAAGCTGTTTCCATAGGTGCCTCCATTCTGGAAGCCAATCCGGACATTGATTTAATTATCTGCAATGATTCTACTGCTTTACCTGGGCAGTGTAAGGCAGCTCAGAATAAAGGACTTACCAAAGAGAATGTGACTATTACCGGTTTTGCTTCCCCTATGTCCATTAAGGATTACTGCAATGCAGGGATTATTGAGCAGTGGGGGCTTTGGGATTGCCAGGTTCAGGGAGCCATTGGCTGCTACCTGGCAGCATACGTAGCTGCAGGCAACCAGTTAAAGGTAGGAGACAAGCTGGACATTCCCCAAATCGGGACAGTAGAAGTAATGCCAAATAACTGTCTGGTAGAGGGGGCGGCGACCGCAGAGGTAAACAACGGCGTTGTTCTTCTCCCGGAGCGGACCATATTTAACAAAGATAATATGAATAACTATGATTTCTAATTAAATGCTTTTCGATTAAGGAGAAAATACATATGGCAGATCTTGATGGTGTAAAAATTGAACACAATTATTATACGGAAATTCCCTTTGGCAATGAGAAGCCATTTTATGTAAAGGGAGCAAATAATTTAGACTGGGGTATGAAAAAGCATCTGTCCAATATCTTTGAGGAAACCAGCCACAATACGGTGATGTTTGCTTTCGACCACGGGTATTTTATGGGCGCTGTGGCAGGCCTGGAACGCCTGGATCTGGTTGTGCCGAAAATCCTTCCCTATGTAGATGTCTTAATGGGTACAAGGGGGGCGATCAGAAGCTGCGTTCCTGTTTCGGGCAGAAAAGGAATTGCCCTGCGTGCAACTTCAGGCTCCTCCATGCTTGACGAAGATCTTTCCAGGGAAATACTGGCGGTGGATATTGAAGATGCAATCCGTATGAATGCGGACTGTCTGGCAATCCAGACCTTTATTGGCGCGGATGGTCAGTTGTCCAGTCTTGAGAATCTTTCCAAAGCAGTTAATTCAGGAATGCGTTACAGTATTCCAACCATGGGCGTTGTTGCAGTGGGGAAACAGATGGAGCGTACAGACCGGTTCTTTAAGCTGGCGACACGAATTGTGGCGGAGCTGGGAGCCAATATTATTAAAACTTATTACTGCGAAAACTTCGAAGAGGTGGTGGCAGCCTGTCCGGTTCCCATTGTGGTGGCGGGAGGAAAGAAGCTGCCGGAGCGGCAGGCACTGGAACTTGCTTATCTTTCCATCAGTCATGGTGCAAAGGGAGTTGATATGGGAAGAAACATATTTCAGAGTGAAAATCCTGTTGAAATGTGCGCTGCAGTCAGGAAAATTGTTCATGAAGGCTTTACTGATAAAGAGGCCTTTGAATTTTATGAAGAAATGGTGCATCATTAATTTTTAAACAGATCAGATTTATATGGAGAATGAGAAGCGGTACCAGTTAAATGGTGCCGCTTATTCTATTCAAACAATACTTTATTTTACAGATAAAAGGTATTATAATAAGGCTAATATAATATAAAATTTTATATTAAATAGAGAGGAATCTGGGATAGAAGACAATTATGAGAATATTTCAATTCAGCCTTATAATATTTGATTCTTTGCTTGCAGTCTACTTTTTACTACACTTTAATAAATATAAGTGGAAAGAGAAACCGGGATTTATCGTATTATTTCCAGTATTGCTTCTAATTACACAGGTGTTTGACGATTCGTTTGATGTTCTGGCAGTGCTTATAAGTATTGCAGCTTCATATGTGGTGATGACTGCTTTAAAATTTGAACGTAAAACCAGAATTGGAATTTTTTGGTCCTGTATACTTTATTTTGGGACATTAATGTTGTTTAATTCTATGATTTTCAGCTTATTTCAGCTGCTTTTGAACAAAGGCATTGAAACCTTAACGACTCCTAATGAACTTTTTATATTAATGTGTCTTATCTCAAAAAGCTGTTTATGGGGTATCGTGAAAATTTATATCTATCTGGAAGAAAAAAATATAATAAATGAAAATGAAAATATTCAACCAATGTTAATTAACTCAATTTACAATATTGCTCTTATTATATTAATTTTTTTAACACTAAGAAATGATAATTTAAAAGAACGTTATGGTACTGCATTTATTATTATTGGTATCCTAATCAGCCAGATTATAAATTATTATACATATATAAAATTGAATGAAAAAAGCAGGATAGAAAATGAAAACTATTTTCTAAGACAGATGAAACAGCATGATAAACTATATTTTGAAGAGAGCAAACAGCAGATTGATAAAATTGCCAGAATTAATCATGACATCAAGAATCATCTTACCTATATTGCCTTTAACATAGAAAATAAAGATTATGATAAAGCTAAAAATTATATTGTGGAATTAATTGAGAAGGCTGATTTGAAAGTTAATTTAGTAAAACTTACGGATAATTCTTTGAATTTTATCATCAATCATAAACTAAGTCAGGCGCAAAAAAAAGATATTAAAGTATATGCACAAATTGAAGATCTTAATAAACATTACATGGATGATTTTGATTTGTGCATTTTATTATGTAATATTTTGGATAATGCTATTGAGGCTGTTGAAAAGCAGAAAGAGAGGCAGATTTATATTGAAATATTCAATCAAGCCGGTTATCAGACCTATTTTGTAAAAAATACAATTGAAGATTCGATATTGGAAGTGAATTCAGGCCTTGATAGTACAAAAAAAGAGAATATGGAACATGGGTATGGATTTCGCCAGATCAATGATATTATTCAGAAATATCAGGGGCATATTGATATTTATGAGTTGGAAAAATACTTTTGTATAAAAATACTAATTCCTATGATGCAATAGTAAAGGATCGGCTGCCGGAGTGGAAAAAGAGAATCAGCAGAATATCCCGGTGAAGTTTTAAATATCCCTCTTCGTTGCTTATGTAGATAATTTGTAATATATTGAATGAAGATATACAGATTATAATATAAGATAAAACAGAGGTGCCACTGATATGAACAGAAAGATGAAAACATTAGTTGCAAACCGTGGAGAAATCGCGGTTCGAATCATTCGGGCTTTAAAAGAGTTAAATATTGAAACAGTGGCAGTATATTCTACAGCAGACAGGTATGCGCTGCATACGGAAATTGCTGATCAGTCTGTCTGTATTGGTCCTGCCAGTGCAGTTGAATCTTATTTAAATTCATATAGGTTATTATCTTTAGCCAGTATGAAAGCTGTTGATTATATTCACCCTGGTATTGGATTTTTAGCTGAAAATGAAGATTTTTCAGAGCTGTGTGAGAATTCAGGAATAGGATTTATCGGTCCTAAGAGTCAGATTATAGGTCTAATGGGGAATAAAAATAATGCCAAAAGAGTTGCCCGTGAAGTCGGTTTGCCGACGATACAGGGGAGTGAAACAGTGGTTTTATCAGTAGAAGAATGTAAGGAGGCAATAGCAAAGATCGGACTGCCTGTGGTATTAAAGGCGACAGCCGGAGGCGGGGGAAAGGGGATCCGTTATATTACTCATAAAGATCAGATTGAATTATATTATGAACTTTGCCGGGAAGAGGCCCAATCAGCTTTTAAAAACAGTGAATTGATCGTGGAGCAGTATTTAAAGAATGCCAGACATGTAGAAGTTCAGATTCTTGCAGATTCCTATGGCAATGTCATTCATGTGGGGGATCGGGAATGTAGCATTCAAAGAAATAGCCAGAAAATTATTGAAGAAGCCAGGTGTCTGAATATATCTGAGAAGTTAAGAAAGAAACTATATCAGGATTCCATTCGTCTTGCAAAAAAGATTGGATATACAGGTGTAGGTACTGTTGAGTTTCTGGTTCAGCCCGATGAGACATATTATTTTTTGGAAATGAATACCAGGCTGCAGGTTGAGCATACAGTTACGGAACTGGTTTCAGGGATTGATCTTGTGAAAGAGCAAATCAAAGTTGCTTGTGGTGAAAAATTGTCTTTAGCTCAGGATGATGTGAGTTTCCAAAACTTTGCACTGGAATGCAGAATTCTTGCTGAAAATCCCAATCGCTCATTTGAGCCATCTTTTGGAAAAATAACACAGATGCATTTACCTGGTGGCAATGGAGTACGAGTTGACTGTGGATACAGATGCGGCGATACGTTATCTCCATACTATGATTCCTTACTTTTAAAATTGTGCTGTTATGCTGCTGACAGAAGTCTGGCAATTAAGAAGATGCAGCTTTGTCTTGATGAGATACGGATTGAAGGTATTGATACAAACATTGACTTTCTACGGTTTATTTTAAAAAACGAGAGATTTGCGACGGGTCAATATGATAAAAATTTTATACCGGAGATAATAGACGATTTTGAGCACTGTTCTGTTTTGGAATCAGGTGAAAGCTAACATGCTTAAGTTATTTATTATAAAAATTACCCGTGATTTACTGCAAAATGAATATGAACAGCTTGCGTATTCTGTAACTGATGATAAGCGCAGTTCTATTAAAAGGTATCACTTTTACATAGACGCTCAAAGAAGTCTGTTAGGAGATACTTTAACAAGATATGCAATTTGTAAGGAATTTAATTTATTAAATAACCAGCTGTCTTTTATGGTTAACAAGTATGGGAAACCAGGTTTGTTAAATTCAAACATTGAATATAATATATCCCATGCGGGACAATTTGTCGTTTGTGCTCTTAATGATAAGGGACCTGTTGGAGTTGATGTAGAATTAGTAAAAAATAGCTGCCTGGATTTAGCAAAAAGGTTTTTTACTGAAAATGAGTACAGATACCTTTTAAGTCAGCTTGTGGAAAATCAATCAGAGTACTTCTGCCAGCTTTGGACAATGAAAGAAAGTTATATTAAAATGGTTGGAAAAGGTTTGTCCATACCCCTTAATTCATTCAATGTATTAGATCCGGCTTCGGTAGGTAATGTATATTTCAGACATTTTTTAAGAAACAAAGAGATAATTGGAACCGTTTGCTCATGGAATATGGAACCAGTATATTATGAGTATTGTAGCTATTCTGATTTATTAAGCTGGTCTATGATGAATAATTAAGTATACGATGCAATTAAACACGTTCAAAGTAATAAAGCAGGGTTGAAATCCATATGAAAAGGATTTCAACCCTGCTTTTATTGCATAAGAAAATAAAGTTTTAATGGGTATATTATACTAAATTGATTAACTGTCTTTATGGAAAGAATACTTTATTTTGAGCATAAATAGTATTATAATATAGGTATTGTAAATTATAATGTAGTATTATCTCAACATAGAAACATTATAATAAAGGGGAAAGAATATGAAAGATATCCATATCGTTATTTGTGATGATGAAGTAAGTGCCGTGAAATTAGTTAAAGAAAGATTATGCTTCATACTAAATCCACTAATCCATTTTACGTGTTATGAATTTACTGATCCGTTGGAAGTGGTTAAGCTGTCAAAAGATATACGCATTGATTTACTTTTAATTGATATTGAAATGCCGGGTGTAAAAGGATTTGATGTGGTAAAAGAAATTAGAGTTCACAATCACCAGTTACTGGTCATATTTGTCAGCAACATGGATATGTATGTATACGAATCTTTAAAATTTCAACCGTTTCGGTTTATCAGAAAATCTCATTTGAATGAATTAAATGAGGCGCTGGTCAGCGCAGCAACAGCAATAAAAAATAATATGGAAACCTTTAAAATACCTGTCAATCCGGTTACAGATAAGGAAGTAATAGTGAATGATATAATTTATTTTGAATCACTGCATAATAATGTTAAGGTAGTCTTAGCGGGGAGTTCCTATGTATTTAGATCTACCTTAAAAATTATAGAAAAACAATTAGAAAGCAAAAGATTTGTCCGCGTACATAGCGGATTTTTGATTAATCTGAAGTATGTTTACCTTATTAAAGGGACGGTAGTTGAGGTTAATTGTGGCGAGGCAGTTATATCGCTGCCCTTGAGCAGAAGCCGTCGCAATAATTTGATTTTTGAGTATAAAATGAGTTTAAGATAAAGAATGAATTAATTATCCCGTTGTTATACAAATTATCCCCAGATATTGCATTAATATAATTTTTATATTAGACTGAAATATATTGAAAAATGCAGTTTGAAGGGGTGTATTATTGATCAGGAAATTCGCAAACAGAGTCGGAAAAAGATGGGTAAGAAATGGGATTATTTCAGATGAATATTACACGTGCTATGTATATGGAATAGAGCTGATTATTTCTGAACTGATTAGTATATCGAATATTTTGCTTTTAGGTTTTGTCACTGGTACACACTCAAATGCTGTTGTATTCCTCGTTGTTTTTATTTTAGTCCGTCAATATACCGGTGGTTTTCATGCTGACAATTACTTAAAATGTAATATATGTTTTTCATTATGCTATATGATAAACATGATGATTGTCGCATGTATTGATTTTAATGTGTATATTATGGCGGTAATAGTTTCAATTATGGGGATAGGGACTATTTTAATTTTAGGACCAGTAACTCATAAAAATAAGATGATTAACGAGACACTTCGCAAGGCGAACAAGGTGCGGTCTCTGATTCTTTATGTTGGGTGCTGTTTCATTAGCGTAGGTATTGCAGCCACCCATCGGTCTTTATCACTAACAATTATAATTGCACTACTGCAAATTATAATATTGATGGTAGTTGGTAGAATAAAACAAGGAGGGTAAACAATGAGAAAGCTGGAGGAAAAATTAAGGGAAGTAGTAATTAAAGTTGCGATCCGGGCAAATGGAACGTCGTCATTATGGGGAATGCATCAACCGGAAGAACCCCATACATTGCTTGCAGAACTTAAGCAATTGAGAAAAAGCAGATAAATAAACGTGATGCTATAGAATAGTATCATAAGCTCTGGAGAAACCAGATATGATGTGCGCAGGATCGTTCATCATATCTGGTTTTTTTAGAATCCTGGAATTTACAATCTTAACAAACATCGACATAATATCCCGGTAAACTTTCAAATATCCCTCTTTATTGATTGGGATTAAAAGATGCTGTATATTGAATAAAGATACAATTCATAAGTGCTTGACACCAGTATATATTTTAGAAAAATGTCCGGAAACTCAGTTTATGTTTCGACTAGCTGAAGCTTCCAGGGCTGTAATAGAAAGGGGGGAGCAGCCTGGTTTTACAGGCTGATGGCGAAGCCATGCAAAATGAAACAGGGTGTTATGTTTTTTTTGTACATACAGGACAGGAGGATATCGCTTCCACATATCTGAATGATTTATTATCATACTATGATGATGTTGAATATCAGCTGCTTGTGCCTAAAAGAAAACTGGTGGAATATCATTCAGGCGTCCTGAAGGTAGTATATAAGAACATGTTTCCGGGTTATATTTTTATTTATACGGGTAACATTGTCCGAATTCATGCCATTCTCAGGTTAAACTGGCATTCTTCCGTACTCAGACTTTTAAAGGCGGATGATTGTTTTCAAAAAGTGGAAAAAAGGGAGCTTTTACCAATTCTGAATCTGATTAACAGGGATGGGGTTGTTGAATCATCAACGGTTTTTGTTGAAAATGAGAAAGTATATGTTTTTGATGGTCCGCTGTTAAACTATACCGGAGTAATAACATGTATTAATCCAAGAAGAAACAGGGTGCGGGTGATGCTTGATTTTTTAGACCGAAAAACGGAGGTGGATATTTGTGCGGATTATTTGATGCGTATGGGAGTGGAAAATTTCAAAAATATGGTACTACTTAAAAAGGCTGTTGTGAAAAATAATCCGCCTGCTGTCATATGACGGCAGGCGGTGGAATTGCACAGCTCCTTTTTTTATTTGAAAGAAAGGAGTGTTTTTTATATTTATTATTTGTAATAAATGCGAACTGGTACTTGAAAAAAAAGATATTACCTGAATGGTAGCATATGCAGCCGTTGTGGCGGCTATGGGAATTTAAGCGCCAGTCGGCGACTGGCAATGATTCTTGATGAAGGAACTTTTAAGGAGACTGAATCCGGCATTGGTTTCCAGGATCCGATTTCTTTTCCTGGATACCTTGAAAAATACAAAAAGGCAGCCGAGACAACAGGTTTGGAAGAGGCCGTTGTCACAGGAAAGGGCTCCATTATGGGAATTGACACGATGATCGGTGTAATGGATTCCGGGTTCATGATGAGTAGTATGGGGACGGCAGTAGGTGAGAAAATAGCCAGATTATTTGAGAGTGCCGCAACTGAATCAAAGCCGGTTATTATATTCACAGCCTCTGGAGGCGCACGTATGCAGGAGGGGGTGGTCTCATTGATGCAGATGGCCAAAACTGCTGCGGCTGTGGCAAAATACTCGGAGCAGGGGGGATTTTATATTAGCGTTCTCACGAATCCAACAACTGGAGGGGTAAGTGCCAGCTTTGCATTTTTGGGGGATATTATTATAGCAGAACCGGGAGCATTAATCGGATTTGCTGGAAAAAGAGTGATTGAAC
>SVDT01000016.1 GCA_015057775.1 Paenibacillaceae bacterium
ATATTATCGTATCGGGGAAGCTGGGGCTTTCTGAGCTGCTTCGAAAAGGTCAGGAGCACAATCTTTCTTTATCTGCCCCTATGTACAATCTCATTTTGTTTCAGGCAAAAGGAGCGGAGAGCCAGGATCAGTACTCGGATGAGAATGTGCTGTTTGATAAGAGGCTGAAGGAAGAACTGGAGGGAAGAGCCGACATTATCGGATTTAACCGGCTTTCGGAAGGATATGGCTTTCTGATTATGGGAGAAGAATCCGATATGGAGCGGAAGGTATCATATTATTCGGAAATTCTCATACGGCTGGCGGAATCATTTCCTGAGATGGAGTATTTTGGTGGGATCGGAACTCCGGTGTGCAGACTCAGTGAGATCCGAACTTCCTTTAAAGCAGCAAGCAGGGCTTATGCCTGCCGTTATATGTTGGACCGCAACCAGATTTTAACGGCGGAGGCAGCGGTGCGGATTCATAACGATACCGGAAGTATCAGCCTGGAGGGAATTGATATCACCAAGTTAAGCCGTGACATTATTCCCAACTTCTTAAAGAACGGATCAGTCCCTGAGGTGAAGTATTTCGTTGAGGAATATATGGAGGCCTGCGGGAATAATATTAATTCACTGATTTTCAGACAATACATCCTGATGGATGTGTATCTGGCAGTTATCGGGTTTGTGTCTCAGCTCGGTTTTGAGCCGGAACAGGTTTTAAAGGAGTTTGGAGATGCAAAGACCATGCAGCCCTGTGTGAATTCCATGGAATCCGCGGTTAAGTATACCAGGGAGATTCTTGCAAAGGCCATTGGTTTTCGAACCACCTGTTCCCAGAAAAAGTACCGGCTGGTTCTTGAAAAGGCAGTGGATTATATAGGAGCCCACTATCAGGACGAAGATATTTCATTAAATGCTGTGGCGTCGGCGGTAAATATCAGCCCCAATCATTTCAGTACCATTTTCAGCCAGGAGATGGAGATTACATTTGTGGAATACCTGACAAAAGTACGCATGGATGCTGCCAGGGAATTACTGCTGAAAACGGATTTGAGGACTTCAGAAATCGGATATCAGGTGGGATATAAGGATCCCCATTATTTCAGTTACCTGTTTAAGAAGATTCACGGAATCACACCGAAGTCGTTTCGGTCAGGGGGAGAAAATGAAATACAAAAGTGATTCAATTAAAGCCAAAATAAAAAACATGCAGGCAATCGTCTTTATCCCGGTCATCATTATGATTGGGATATTGCTATATACCATGGAATGGCAGAATCAACAGTACCGTCAGAGCATACGTAACCTTACAATGGCAACGGAGTTTAATTTTGATTTTAAGTCCAACATTGACCATAAGATGTACCGGATTGTTATCGGAGCAGACACCTTTGAATCCTTAAACCCGTATGAAGATCTGGAAAATTCCAAAAAGATTTTTTTGGAGCTGAAAGACACCACCCCTCAGGAAACCAGCAAAAAGGGGTTGGATGGAATCGTAGTTTTAATTGGAATGCTGGAAAAACGAATTGAGGATATTCACACCAGCAACATTATCGGGGATTATGACCGGAATATGGTACGTCTTGACCAGGATATTTATGCCATTACTGATTTAATCCAGGAGTCCATGTCTGACTATATCTATAATGAGACAAAGACCCTGGAGTCTGTACGCCAGAAGCTTGACACCCAGACAAGGCAGGTCATTGCTCTTTGCATTGTAATTGCTTCTTATCTCATTGTATTTTTACTTGCTTCCTTTTCATCCTTTGGAAAAAGAATTACAAAACCCATTGAGGAACTGTGTGAATATACCATGAAGCTGGCGGACGGGAACTTGGAAGTCAGTGCACCAAAAAGCAATATCAGAGAGATAAAGGTTTTAGGGGAACAGTATGACCAGATGGTAATCCGGATCGGAGAGCTGATCCGACATATCAAGGAAGAACAGGAGTTAAAGAGGAAAACAGAACTAAAGCTTTTGCAGGCTCAGATCAATCCTCATTTTTTATATAATACGTTAGATACCATTGTCTGGCTGGCCGAGGGAAAGCAGCATCAGGAGGTGGTAGAGATGATTACTGCACTGTCTTCTTTTTTACGGATTGGTTTGAACAACGGGCGGGATTTTATTACGATTAAAGAGGAAGCAGAGCATATAAAAAGTTATCTTTTAATCCAGCATTTCCGCTATGAGGACATTATGGATTATGAGATTGATTTTGAAGAGCGGATCCGGGATTATTCCATATTAAAACTTACCCTGCAGCCCATTGTGGAAAATGCACTTTATCATGGAATAAAGAATTGCAGAAAAAAAGGATTCTTACGGATCAGCGGCTGGCAGGAGAATGAAGATATTCTTTTAAAGGTAGAGGATAACGGAATTGGAATGAAACCGGACGAGGTAAGAAAGATGGAGCATCAGATCGCCGGCGGCAGCAAAGCGGATTTTCATGTAGGGGAAGGCTTTGGAATTGCCAATGTGGCAGAGCGGATCCGGCTGAATTTTGGTGAGGCGTATGGACTTACCATTGAAAGCGAGTACGGAGTCGGAACGGCTGTTACGGTGAGGATTCCGGCAGTAAGATGGGGAAATATATAAAAAAATCAACTTTTATCCGAAAAAAATCAACTTAATTTATGGAATATATGGAAATAGCGTAAGAAACTCAACCCTTTGCAAAAGATATTGTATTGAGAAATCAGGGGGATGGGTCTATGATACAGGTAGTTACTTAATAGTGAGTTATTCTTATTGGAGGGAACGGATATGAAGAAAAGAGTTTTAAGCTTTTTGACAGCTGCGGTTATGACAACCGCCATGATTTTATCTGGTTGCAGCGGATCTCAGACAGCCGCAACGACAGCAGCACCTGCTGCTACAGAAAAAAAAGCAGAGACAACGGAAGCAGCAAAAACAGAAGCAGCAACCACCACAGCAGCACCTGCAGAGAAAAAGGAGATCGTAGTAGGATTTTCTCAGGTTGGTGCAGAGTCTGACTGGAGAACGGCCAATACCGAATCCATGAAGTCAACGTTTACAGAAGCAAACGGTTACAAGCTGATTTTTGATGATGCACAGCAGAAACAGGAAAATCAGTTAAAGGCAGTTCGTAACTTTATTCAGCAGGATGTTGATTATATCGTTATCGCACCAGTTACAGAAACTGGCTGGGATACCGTTTTACAGGAAGCTAAGGACGCAGGAATTCCGGTTATCATCGTTGACCGTATGATTAATGTATCTGATGATTCCTTATATACTGCATGGGTTGGTTCCAACTTCCTTCAGGAAGGTTATGATGCAGTAGCATGGCTTGATGAGTATTTAAAGAAGAATAACAAAGCAGACAGTGATATCAATATCGTTACTCTTCAGGGTACCATCGGTTCTTCCGCACAGATCGGACGTACCAACGGCGTGGAAGAGAAGATGAAAGATCACCCGAAGTGGAAGATGTTAGAGCGTCAGACTGGTGAATTTACACAGGCAAAGGGTCAGGAAGTTATGGAATCCTTCTTAAAGACCTATAAAGATATTAATGTTGTAATTGCTGAGAACGACAACATGGCATTTGGTGCGATTGATGCAATCAAGGCAGCAGGAAAGACTTGCGGACCGAAGGGCGATATCATCATCATTTCCTTTGATGCAGTTTCTGCAGCATTTGACTCCATGATCGCAGGAGATATGAACGTTTCCGTAGAGTGTAATCCTCTTCACGGTCCTCGTGTAGCTGAGATCATTCAGAAGCTGGAGAAGGGCGAAAAAGTTGATAAGATTGCATATGTAAAGGAAGGCGTATTCCCGGCAGATACAGCAGCAGCTGAAAAACCAAAGAGACAGTATTAATTGGTTGGGACTAAGGCGCTGAAAGCAGAATGATAGCCAGAGAAACAGGTGCAGGGAATGGAGGACGGGGTCAGTCCTCCTCCAGGCACCTTTTTTAATCTCCTGACATGCAGTGAAAAGCAGAAAAAGTGGAGAAAAAGGAGGGATCTTATGCCCAATGAGATAGTACTTAGCATGAAAAACATATCGAAGACATTTCCCGGGGTGCGTGCCTTAGACCATGTGGATTTTACCTTAAGAAGCGGGGAGATCCATGCTCTTATGGGAGAAAACGGAGCAGGTAAATCAACGCTCATAAAGGTTTTGACCGGGGTAGAAGAATTTGAATCAGGTGAGATAAAAATTGAAGGCGAAAGCCAGATGATTATTAACCATTCTCCCCAGGAAGCCCAGGAGCATGGGATCAGTACCGTATATCAGGAAGTAAATCTCTGCCCCAATTTATCGGTGGCTGAGAACCTGTTTATCGGAAGGGAACCAAAGCGGGCAGGTCTCATTGACTGGAAGACCATGAACCGGAAAGCGGCAGAGCTTCTTTCCAAACTTGATATGAACATAGATGTAACAAAGGCACTGGAGAATTACTCCATTGCGCTGCAGCAGATGATAGCCATAGCAAGAGCTGTGGATATGTCAGCAAAAGTTCTGATTCTTGATGAACCCACCTCTTCCCTGGATGACAATGAGGTAGAAAAGCTGTTCCGGTTAATGAAGCGTCTGAAAGCTGACGGAGTGGGAATTATCTTTGTTACTCATTTTCTGGAGCAGGTTTATGAAGTCTGCGATAAGATAACCGTACTTAGAAACGGCGGTCTGGTAGGTGAATATGAAGTAGAAAAGCTTCCCAGAGTACAGCTGGTGGCTAAGATGATGGGTAAGGATTTTGATGATCTGGAAGCCATTAAAAAAGAAGGAAAAACTGCCGGAAAATCCAGTGAGGCAGTCATTGATGCCAAAGGAATCGGCAGGCAGGGAACCATAAAACCCTATGATTTGCAGATTCATAAGGGAGAAGTGATCGGTCTGACCGGACTCCTGGGTTCCGGACGTTCAGAACTTGCAAGAAGTCTTTATGGGGCTGATAAACCGGATAGCGGGGAGTTAAAGGTCAATGGAAAGACTGTAGTTCTCCATACTCCACTTGATGCCATGATGGCTGGTATGGCATATCTTCCGGAGAATCGGAAAGAGGAAGGAATTGTTGCCGATTTATCGGTAAGGGAGAATTTAATTCTGGCTCTTCAGGCTAAGAGAGGCATGTTCCACCCAATTGGAAGCAAAGAGCAGGAGGAACTGGCTAACAAGTATGTGAAGCTGCTTCAGATTAAGACCGCAAGCCTGGATACTCCCATAAGAAGTTTAAGCGGAGGAAACCAGCAGAAGGTGATTCTGGGAAGATGGCTTCTCACAGATCCTGATTTTCTGATTCTTGATGAACCCACCAGAGGAATTGATGTTGGTACCAAGACTGAGATTCAGAAACTGGTGGTCCAGCTGGCAAAAGAGGGCGTTACTGTTATGTTTATCTCCTCTGAAATTGAGGAGATGATCCGTACCTGCAGCCGGATGGCAGTTTTAAGAGACCGGGAAAAGGTTTCTGAACTTATGGAGGATGAACTTGATCAGAACCATATCATGAAGGCAATTGCAGGAGGTGGAACAGATGAATAAGGGAAAGGCATTTATAAAAAGACTGACAGGATATCGCTTGTTTCTGCCCCTCTTCTGTCTGGTGCTTGTTCTGTTTTCCAATTTGATAAAGACTCCCAGCTTCTTTGAGGTAACCATTAAAAACGGCGTTCTCTATGGATATATTATTGACGTAATTAACCGTGCCAGCGATCTGGTTATTCTGTCTGTTGGAATGACATTGGTAGTTGCTGCATCAGGTGGTACAGATATCTCAGTGGGGGCTGTTATGTCTGTGGCAGGAGCGGTGTGCTGCTTCATTCTTTCAGGGGGACAGCAGTCTGTAAATGAGTTTGTGAATCCTTATATTCTGGGCGTACTGGCTGCCATTCTTGCAGGAATTTTATGCGGCTGCTTTAATGGTTTCCTTGTTGCAAAGCTTAAGATCCAGCCCATGGTGGCGACGTTAATTTTATTTACCGCCGGACGAGGGATTGCTCAGCTGATTACAAAAGGCCAGATCACCTATATCCGTGTGGAATCCTATAAGATGCTGGGATCCAGCATTCCAGGCATCCCCATTCCCACTCCCGTGTTCGTGGCTCTGATCGTGGTGCTGCTCACCTACGTTCTGTTAAAGAAGACCACACTGGGACTTTATATTCAGACTGTGGGAATTAATGCAAAGGCTTCCAAACTGATGGGAATTAAGTCTGCAATGATTATTTTCCTTTCTTATGTTTTCTGCGGTCTATGCGCCGGTATATCCGGACTTGTGGCCTCTTCCAGAATCTATTCTGCCGATGCCAACAACATTGGACTGAATCTGGAATTAGATGCCATTCTTGCAGTGGCACTTGGAGGAAACAGCCTTGCAGGCGGAAAATTTTCACTGTTAGGAAGTGTCATCGGAGCTTACACCATTCAGGCACTGAGCACCACCCTTTATGCCATGGGTGTTTCTCCAGACCAGATTCCGGTATATAAAGCGGTTGTAGTTGTTGTAATTGTAGCGTTACAGTCAACCGAGTTAAAGCGTATGGTGAGTAAACTGCAGATGAACGTTAAGTCAGGAAAGAAGGTGGCATAAATGAAGAAGAGAGAAAAAATTGATGGAAAGGTATTTTTACTGATTATCACCATCCTTCTCTTTTTGGTGATGTATGCAGCCGGTCTGATCATATTCAAAAGCAAAGGGTTTGCAAAGCCTCAGGTATTTTTAAACCTGTTTATTTCCAACGCCGGTCTGATTGTAATTGCAGCGGGTATGACAATGGTTATGATAACTGGTGGAATTGATATTTCGGTTGGTTCCATTGTAGCCCTGACCTGCATGATGCTTGCATGGATGATGGAAATTAAGGGAATGGGAGCTGTTCCTGCTCTTGTAATCGTTCTGATTATGGGAATTGTATTTGGTCTGGTACAGGGATTTTTAATTGCATATCTAAAGATCCAGCCATTTATTGTTACCCTGGCCGGAATGTTCTTTGCAAGAGGTCTTACTGCGATTATCAGTCAGGAAATGATCAGTATTAAAAATGAGCTGTTTTTAAAATGGGCAAAGAGCAAAATTAACTTAACCTTTTTAGGCGGTACTGTAAACAAAAAAGGTATGGTGAATTATTCATTTATTTATCCCAGTGTAATCATTGCACTGATTGTTCTGATCGGTATATTTGTTCTTTTAAAGTTTACCAAGTTTGGAAGAACCATTTATGCGGTAGGCGGAAACGAACAGTCAGCGCTGATGATGGGATTAAATGTCAGGCGGACCAAGCTGCTTGTATATGTGATTAATGGCTTCTTATGTTCGTTGGGAGGTTTCTTATTTGCATTAAACACCTGCGCAGGCTTTGTTGAACAGGCAAAGGGCTTTGAAATGGAAGCCATTGCATCAGCAGTTATCGGAGGAACCCTGCTAACTGGAGGTGTGGGCAATGTGTTTGGCAGTCTGTTTGGAGTTCTGATTAAGGGAACTATTGAGACCTTTATTACGTTCCAGGGAACACTGTCTTCCTGGTGGACCAAGATTACCATTGCAGCACTGCTCGCATTCTTTATCATTCTTCAGAGTTTATTTGCAAAGGCAAAGGAAAAGAAATAAAACGTGAATGAAAGAAAAGCCGGGGGATTTGCCTTCCCCCGGCTTTTCTTTTTTCTAATCACTGGCCGTTTTTTTCTGGTTTTCCGGTAATTCTCAGTTAATGGTAATATCCTGATTTGTAGAAATTATGTAGAAGTTTTGATTGCCTTTGGGGGTTATATTTATTATAATCGAGGAAACCTGCTTTTTTAAAGTGTGGGAATGAAATTTGGAAAAAACGGAGGTAGCACAGAAAAAGTACGCTTTTACTGTTATAAGTATGAAAAAATTTATTGGAAACAAAGCGTTTTATAGTATGGTACTGGCCATTGCAATTCCTATTATGATCCAGAACGGAATTACCAATTTTGTCAGTCTTCTCGATAACATCATGGTGGGAATGGTGGGTACCGGGGAGATGTCCGGAGTTGCGATTGTAAACCAGCTGATATTTGTTTTTAATGTCAGTGTGTTTGGAATCGTCTCTGGTGCGGGAATCTTTGGAGCCCAGTTTTATGGCTGTGGAAAGCATGAAGGAGTAAGGCACACCTTCCGGTTTAAGTTTTTGTGCTGCCTGTTCCTGGCAGCCGTAGCGGCGGTCATATTCTATTTTTACGGAGAGAACTTGATTTACATGTACCTTCATGGAGAAGAAAGCAGCGGAGATCTTACAATTGCTCTTACCAATGGCCGCAAATACATGCTTGTTATGATGGTGGGGCTCTTGCCCTTTGCCATTGAGCAGGCATATACCAGTACTCTTCGTGAGTGCGGGGAAACCGTAATCCCCATGAAGGCAGGAATCGTTGCAGTGCTGGTTAATCTGGTCCTTAACTATATTCTTATCTTTGGTAAATTCGGAGCACCGGTTCTTGGCGTGGTGGGCGCAGGAATTGCAACTGTTGTGGCAAGGTATATTGAGACCATAATTGTTATAGTCTGGACTCATAAGCACAAGAAACGCTTTCCATTTATTGAGAATGCATATAAGAGCATGCATATACCAGCGAGCCTGGTGGGCAGAATCTTTGTGAAGGGTACCCCTTTAATTGTAAACGAAGCTTTGTGGGCAAGCGGAGTGGCAATGTTAATGCAATGTTACTCTATCAGGGGACTGACTGCTGTGGCTGGATTAAATATTTCCAATACCATTGGCAATGTGTTTAATGTGGTTTATCTGGCTCTTGGAGTGTCTGTTTCCATTATTGTAGGACAGCTCCTGGGTGCTGGTAAGATGGAGGAAGCCAGAGATACAGATACCAAAATGATCGTATTTTCCGTTGCATCCTGCGCAGTAATGGGTACAATCCTGGCAATAGTAGCACCTCTGTTCCCTATGATTTACAATACAACCGATGAGGTAAAGCACTTAGCAGTTCAGTTTATCCGGATTCTGGCCTTTATTATGCCGATGAATGCATTTATGAATGTATCTTATTTTACATTGCGTTCCGGAGGAAAGACGGTTGTAACCTTTTTCTTTGACAGCGTGTTTATGTGGGTGGCAAGTATTCCGGCAGCGTATCTGCTAAGCCGATACACCCAGATCCCCATTGTTCCGCTTTATTTTATGTGCCAGATGGTAGATATTATTAAATGTATCATCGGTTTTGTTCTGGTAAAGAAAGGGGTATGGATTCAGAATATCGTTATGGATCACGAGGCATAAGAGAGGAGAAGGTATGATGTTTGAGTCGGTTTCCGTTGATACAACCATTGAAGAACTTTGTACAAAAAAAGAGCTCTCCCAGTTTTCTGATTATTTTTTTACTCATATGACAGAGGATGTATGGAAGCGCAGAATTGGTGATTATGGAAATGAACAGTGTGGGATACTGCCTGCGATCAAGCGGATTTATGAGGTAATGGAAGAAAACAGCCAGGTAATCTACGATGTTTATCCAAAAGAGGCATGGGAAAAAGAACCGGATAAGGAACAGGTGAAACTGATTCATATGCCGGGAGACCCGGATAAGCCCTTTGTACTTGTGTGTCCCGGCGGGGGGTATGCAAGGGAATGGGTACTGGTTGAAGGCTATCCCATCGCCGAGCAGTTAAACCGAATGGGGTATTCTGCATTTATCTTAATTTACCGGACAGGTCAGAAGAACCTTCTTCCCAAACCTATGGAAGATACAGCGGCGGCTCTTAAATTTCTTGATGCCAATCGGGATAAGTTTCAAATCAGAATGGAAGGCTATGCAATGGCGGGATTTTCCGCTGGAGGCCATCTGGCAGCTGTATGGGGAACGAAAGAGAAGGGATATGCGGCCTATGATATTCATAAGCCGGGTGCCCTGTTTCTTGGTTATCCCAGCATCTCGACGGTTCAGTTTTTAAAAGATATGGAGCGGGCTTCTGATTCTGAGCGGGCAGCAGCCGTGAAGTATTTAGAACGGATCGGAGGGGAGAATTTTACAGAAGAAGGGCTGGCGGAGTACAGTGTGGAATACCTTATGGATCAGGATTATCCTCCCTGCTATCTGATTCACAGCAAAGATGATCCTGTCGTTAATATTGAAGCCAGCTACTTAATGGAAGAACAGCTAAAGCGCTTAAATGTTCCTCACAGAGTGCGGTTTATGGAGCATGGGGGACACAGCTTCGGTCTTGGAAACGGGACGGAACTTGATGGCTGGCTAACAGACGCCGTCAGTTTCTGGGAAGCTGTTTGCGGTTTTTAGAAGGTGACATGCCGATTATGGACTTAAATACACGGTTAAAATGGGTTACATTGGAAAAGCCCACCTCTTTGCTGATATCTGTGATTGTCCGGTTTGTCTCCATAAAAAGCCTTTGAGCATGGATAATACGAATGTTATTGATATACTGGATAATGGTGCTGTTTGTGTAGCGCTTAAACTCCCGGCATAAGTAATAAGGACTTAAATAAAAGCGGGAGGCCAGATCTTCCAGTGTGATATTTTCCGAAGAATGGCTGTGAAGGTAGTGAAGAATTTCCGTAATGCGGCTCCGGTTTTCCGGGGCTGCTTTTTCATCCGCTCTTCTGGCAATTTTAATTAAAAGGAGATTGAGCAGCATCTTCATGGCATCAGAATGAAACCCTTCTCCTTCTCCCTGCTCTTTTAAAATATCGTTTAACAGAAGATGAACGGACTGGCTGGCTTTTGTATCAAACCGGTATACTCCGGCTGACTGGCTGAGGGTGTGGAGAACTTCCGGCACAATGACTGTTTCTGGGGAAAAATAGACCAGAACCCGTTTAAAGGGCACGTCATTATCTCCATAGGAATGGTGCATGGAGTAGGGAGGAAAGATAATAAATTCCCCTGAGTTTAAGGAATAAATATTATCGTTCACCATATGATATCGTTTTCCGTATTCCAGATAATATAATTCAAAATATTCGTGATAATGGGATTTGGCCATGTTATCGTTTACACCCTGAATCCGCTCAGTGGCGATCATCTGGCCTCCTGCCATAATGAAACTTGCTGTATCAATCAAGATCGTACCTCCATGGGTATAACTGGCTTCATTATAACGTTTTAATGACCGGATATCAATATAGGATTAATGAGAAATGATATCAGTAAATGTTCTTGCTTTTTGTCACTTCTTGTGATATCATGAGCTTAGTTAGCAATAACTAACTACATGTGAATATTCTATACATCAGACTAACCCTCTGAGATTATCCTTCATTGACCCGTGAGGGATCATGACTCCTACAAAAAACCCGCCCCTGTAACCGCATGACAGGGACGGGCTTTTTGGTTTTGTTACATACCAATCATATCAAACTGCTGGAATGAGATCACAAGTCTGCAGTCTTTTTTAGGATTCGGATATTTAATCTGAACGGACTTTAATGTCTGGCTGTAATACCAGCCGCAGTCTGCTGCTTCGAATTTTTTACGATACAGGAAATGAGGAAGTTCCCTGCCGTCTAATGTAATCCAGAACGGCGCCTTGTCTCTGCGGATTACATCTAAATAAATATTCTCAACCGTGGTCTGATAGCTGCCTTCCTGCTTGAATTCCACGACGGTCTGTTCACCAGAAGTCATTGTGATTTCAGTCTTTAAATAATCTCCGTTCTGATAATTTAATGTAGTGCCATCATCCTCGTAGAGTGTAAATGAATTGTCTTTACCAGCAGCAAGCAGCAGGTGGATTCCCGTAACAGTCTCGGTGGTTAAGTTATTCATCTGGTTGGCTGCCATAGGAATGATTGCACCTTCCCTTACAAAGAGAGGGATACTTGCCATTGTTACTGGGAACTCAAGGGTTTGTCCGCCCTCGAATCTTTCTCTGGTATAGAAATCATAGAACGTCTCACCCTCAGGGAGGTAAACCTTTCTTGTAAGAGCACCTTTTTCCACAACATTAGCTACCAGCAGAGAATCACCGATCATAAAATCAATGCCTTCTTCATAACAGGCAGGATCATTCTGGAATGCGCTGCACATGGGTTCCATAATAGGCAATCCGGTTTCGTGGGCACGTTCCATAAGAGAGTACAGATAAGGGATCAGTCTGTAGCGGAACTTGATGGCATCCCGGATATATCCGGTGTGATTTCCGTACATCCAGGGTTCTGTAACCGTATTATCTGTATTTACGGAGTGCACGGAAAATCTCGGCTGGAAAATACCGTTTTGAATCCAGCGGACCATCAGCTCTGCTTCCGGAGATGTACCGTAAAATCCGCCGATGTCACAGCCCTGATTTGCCACGCCGCTTAAACTCATGCCCAGTATGGTTGCAATGTTGTATTTCAGTGAATCCCAGCAGGTTAAGTTATCTCCAGCCCAGGTCTGAGCGTAGCGCTGAATTCCGCTGTGTCCGGACCGGCATACAATAAAAGGTCTGGTGTTGTCAAAGGTCTCATGAATGGCCTCATCAGTGATCTGGCACATGATATTGGACATTACGGATTTCAGCTGGCCGATTGTACCGCCTTTTCCTTCAAAATCACAGCGGCAGTCTTTATCCACCATGCTGTCATATTCACAGTTATCGTTCCACACCGAGCAGGTTCCCATTTCCAGGACATTTTCCTTTAACATTTCTTTCCACACGCTGCGGGTTACGGGCTTGGTGAAATCGGCGAAAACTCCCTTGCCGCCCCACCAGGTACCAATGCCGGGCTCGTCGCTCTGACTGTCTTTTACAAAGATATCTTTTGCTTTCATCTGTTCCAGATTGGGGTGGGAAAGAAGAATTCCGGGTTTTACGTTTGGAGATACGGTAATTCCTCTTTTCTTCATCTGTGCAAAAAAGTCTCTTGGATTTTTAAAGCGTTTTTCATTCCAGGTAAATACACAGCGTTTTACACCCTGCTCCGTGTCCTGAGAGGTGTAACCGGAGGAAAGCTGGAAACCATCGACCGGGATATCCTCTTCTTTGGTTGTATCAATAAATTCTGTAATTGCGTCATCACAGTCGGCCTCCAGCTCGGGATAATACATGGACGAGCCAAGATATCCAAGTGCATACCGGGGAAGCATGGCGGATTTACCGGTAAGATCGGTATAACCGGAAACAACCTCACGAATAGAAGGACCGGCAATCAGGAATAAATCAATATCACCGCCGTCGGTACGATACCGGCTGTGAGGTTTCCAGTAATTGCTCTTTTCTCTCCCCATATCAAAATCGCATTCATAAGTATTATGATAGAAATATCCCACTGCTTTTTTTGAATCGCGGTTCAATTTAATGTAAAACGGAATGTGCTTATACAGGGAATCTGTTTCCTTTGGGTTATAACCCATGGCATCCTTGGGACTCATGGATAGGAACTTCTGTGCTTTATTCCACTGCCCGCTTTTCTCACCAAATCCGTAGAAGCAGTCCTGGGGTGAGATCTCACTGGTATGAATCCGGCGATGATTGCTGTCCTCTAAATATCCAAGGTCTACAATATCAGAATGAAGACAGGTGCCTTCTTTATCATAAACGCAGATACGGAATGGATCTTTATCAATAATAACCTTTAACTGGGACCCGGTCAGAATGGCCTGTTCTTCGGTCTGGCTGAGATCTGCATTGGCTGGAACTACCCGCTTTCTCTGCCCTTTTAAAAGCCCGTCCATGCGGTCCTCCCATGCAGTCATAACCAGACTGTAGGATTCTTCCGCAAAATCACCGTCAAATCCGGCGCGGATTCTTAAAATGGTTTCTGTTAAAAACTGTACCCGGATCTCGATGGAATTGGTAATTATTTTAAAATAACCATCCATCTCCTTTACTTCATTCACGTTTGTACATAGCTTCATAAGGCATATACTCCTTTACTGTAATTCTTAAACAGGTTTGTGATATAATCATAAAGAAAACGGCAATCAAATACTAGACTAAAATTGCAGACTGTCAGTCAAAACTATACATATCTTGCACTCTTTCAGAAGGAAATATCCCGGATAAAGACGCAAACCTGAGGATAAAAGAGCAAAATAGGTATAGGATATATCAAAAAAGTGCAATTTTTGTCTAGTACTATAAAAGGAAGACGAATATAATGGAGAAAAAAGGAGGTTTCAACCATGGCCAGTATGAATTGTCATTATTATAGTTATTCTTTGGGACATACCGTGGACGTCAATGTATTTGTACCAACACCAGAGGGAAATGAGCAGATCACCAGTGAATCAGCAAAGAAAGCATTTCCTTATGAAAAAGGTCTGCCAGTCCTGTATCTGCTTCATGGAGCGTTTGGTGATTACAGCTCATGGATGCGTTTTTCCAACATCGAGCGTTATGCTCAAAAGCATTGCTGTGTGGTAGTTATGGCTTCAGCGGAAAATAGCTTTTATCAGGATATGTATCATGGAAACCGTTACTTCACCTTCTTTTCAGAAGAACTTCCTGGATTTATTAAAAGTATTTTTCCAGTTTCTAAAAGACGGGAGGATACCTTTGTAGCAGGACTGTCCATGGGAGGCTATGGAGCATGGTTTCTGGGATTGTCAAAACCGGAGCAGTATGCCAAGGCTGCCAGTATGTCTGGTGCGCTTAATATTGTAAAAACCTTTGAGCAAATTAAAAATGGATCCATTGATGGTCCGTTCCCCTGGAAAAATATTTTTGAAAATCCGGAGGAACTTACTGGAAGCAGTTCAGATCTGATGACTCTGTATGACCGCTGCGTAAATGAAGGAATCGTACCGGAGCTTTATCAGGCCTGCGGAACGGAAGATTTCCTTTATGAAATGAATAAAGAAGTAAAGAAAATAATGGAAGAAAAGGGTGCTCATGTTATTTATGAGGAAGGACCGGGCAATCATAACTGGGATTTCTGGGATCAGTATATCAAGAATGTCCTGCAATGGATGCTTCCGGTATAATTGAGAATTCTTTCTTATAAAGAGGGCTTGTTTTTTAAGAAACCTTATGATATTATTATGACAGTTAGTTAATCCTAACTGCGTGTGAATATTCTAACATCAGACTAACCCTCTGATTGCATCCTTCATTTGACCCGTGAGGGATCATGACTCCTACGAAAAAGCCGTACCTGTTACCGCATGACAGTACGGCTTTTTTGGTTAAGAAAAAGAAGAAAAATATGGTGAAAGGAGTAATAAATGGAGATAAAACAACTGGAATACTTTGTGGCGACTGCAGACCATGGAAGTTTAAATAAGGCGGCTGAACAGCTTTATACTTCTCAGCCTAATGTCAGTAAAGTGATAGCTAATTTGGAAAAAGACTTAGGTGTAGCATTGTTTGAGAGGAACAGCAGAGGGATGCGAATGACAGAGCAGGGAAAGATGCTCTACGGTCATGCCCTTTCCATATTGAAAAATTCCAATATGATCCGGTCTCTTGTTCAGAAAAAGACTGGTAATTATTTTTCTGTTTCAGGGTATCAGAGCAGCATTCTTGCAAAGCTGATCGCGGATATTTATGAGACACAAAAGGGGCAGAATATTACCTTTGGATTCAGGGAAGGGACCGTAGAGGAAATCACGGACGATGTGTCTGAGCATATATCGGAGATTGGAATTGTCTATCTGGCACATTCTCAGCTACAGTGCTTTAAGCACATTATCTGGCATAAAAAACTGGAATTTTTCCCTCTGGCTGAGCTTTCCATCTGTGTTTATTTAGGGAGCCATCACCCTTGGTATGACAGGGGATCTGTGGAACTTAGAGAACTTTCCCAACTTAAATTCATAGAGGGTACCAAGGATTTTTTTGCAATGGAGCATCATATTGAACGGATCAGTGTAGGTGCGGTTCAGATGGAAAATTTAAATAACGCAGTCTGCACCAACAGTGACTATCTGATTACCAGTATGTTAAAACATACGGATGTCTGCTGCCTTGGTATCGATTTTGTGTCCGGAGAATATGAAGGACAGGGAATACGGGCACTGAAGGTGAGGGACTGTGAGAAGTTTCTGACTCTGGGATATGTAAAGCAGAAGAAAAAGGATCTGTCTTCAGAGGCCCGGTTTTACATAGAAGGATTAAAAAAAGCGCTGGCTGCCTATAACGGTTTGTTATAACCGGCTCTTCCTGATTTGTATTAGTAAGTCATCACTAACTATGCTATAGTTAACACCATAGCAAATCAGGAGGAGCAATTATGAAAAAAAGATTATTATATACCTGCCTGGCAGGTGTTATTTCTGCAGCACTTTTAGCAGGGTGCCAGAAGCAGGGCAGCAAAGAAGCTGCAGCAACCGGTAAAGAACAGGCGAACACAGAAGCAACGAAAGTATCTGAGGGGGCGCCAAAGGATGAACTGGTATTTGTAAATTTCCGGGATATCAGAGATTTAAATCCCCATCTGTATGCCGGAGAGATGTATGCCCAGGAAATGCTTTACGAGACTCTTGTCACAATAACTGCTGACGGTTATGCCCCCTGCCTGGCAGAGAGCTGGAACATAAGTGAAGACGGAAAGACCTATACATTTAAAATCAGAAAGGGCGTTACCTTCTCTGACGGTGAGGTGTGTGATGCCAATGCCATTAAGGCAAATTTTGATGCTATTATTGAAAACAAGGAACGTCATACATGGCTGGAAATGATGAATCTGCTGGTGGGAGTATCCGCTCCTGATGCAGAAACATTTGTCATTGAGCTATCACAGCCATATTACCCCATGCTGACAGAACTGGGGGTTACAAGACCATTTGCAATGATTTCACCTAAGGCCATGAAAAACGGAAGCACAAAGGACGGTGTGGAAGCTTATATCGGAACTGGTGCTTATGTGCTGAAGGAATCTGTTACAGATGAATATGCTGTATTTGAGGCAAATGAAAACTACTGGGGCGAAAAACCAAAGGTGAAAAAGATCACTGTTAAGGTGATCCCGGACAACCAGACCCGTATTCTTGCGCTGGAAAAAGGTGAGATTGATTTAATCTTCGGTAAGAATATGATCGATGCTGATGCAGTGAACAAATATAAGGAAAGTGATAAGTTTTCCGTAGCATTGTCTGATCCCACGTCAACCAGACAGATCGTAATTAATACGACCAATGATATTTTAAAGGATAAGGCAGTGCGTCAGGCAATCCAGCACGCTACCAACCGCCAGGCGATCTCAGACGGTATTTTCTATGGTCTGGAAGCACCTGCTGATACACTGTTTTCCAAGACAGTTCCTTACTGTAATATTGAATTAACTCCCTATGAGTTCAGCCAGGAAAAGGCTGCTAAGATGTTAGATGAGGACGGCTGGGTTATGGGCAGTCAGAATATAAGAGAAAAAGATGGAACACCTCTGAAACTGACTCTTTTATATAACAGCGACAGCGTTACTGAAAAGACCATTGCAGAATATCTTCAGTCTGAATATGGCAAGCTTGGAATCGGACTGGAGATCAAGGGGGAAGAAGAACAGTCTTACCGAGACAATATGAAAACAGGAAACTTTGACATGGTGTTCAACATCTGCTGGGGAACGCCCTATGATCCACAGTCTTCTCTGGCTGCCATGAGACAGCGGGTATACGGAGATTACGCAGCACAGCTGGGGCTTGAGGATAAGGCAGAGATTGATCAGGCAATTACGGAAATACTGGTATCTACACAGGAAGAAAAGCGCCAGGAGCTGTACCGCTTCGTTCTGACCAGACTTCATGAGGATGCGGTATACATCCCTCTTACCTATGAATGCAATAAGGCAATCTACGGGTCAGATTTAAAAGGGGTAGGATTTACCCAGACTCAGTATGAAGTACCTTTTGCTCAGATGTATTTTGAATAATTTCAGGAAGGGATTTAAAACATGGGAAATACCGGCTGTCTGTATGTCAGGCTGCCGGTTTTCCGTGTTTTTCCATACCTTTTCCCATAAGATGGAGGCGTAATTATGAAGACTTATATAGTGAAACGAATTCTGTCAGCAATTCCTCTGCTGCTCATGATTTCATTTTTGTGCTTTGTGTTTATCAATATGATTCCTTCCGACCCGGCAGAGGTGGCACTTAGAGTCCGCCAGACACCGGTAATTACGGAAGATGCCATTTTACAGGTCAGGGAAGAGCTGGGATTAAATGATCCCTATCTGATCCGTTATCTGCGCTGGGTGGGCAACTGTCTGAGGCTGGATTTTGGTGTCAGCTATACCAATCCTTCAAGAACAGTGTTGGGAGAGATATCCAGATGCTTTCCTGCAACATTTATACTTGCCATGTCTTCTCTGGTGATTGTAATTGTCCTAAGTCTCCCTATTGGTTTCTTTTGTGCTGTTTATAAGGACAGCCTGTTTGACCGGATTGTGAGAGGGATTGTATTTATGACAACGGCCATGCCGGCATACTGGGTGGGTCTTCTTTTGATCTGGCTGGTCAGCATTCGGTGGGATCTGCTTCCTACCAGCGGAAGCGGAAGCATAAAGCATTTAATTCTGCCTTCCATTACAGTGGCACTCACCTATATTTCCACTTATATCCGACTGATCCGCAACAACATGCTGGAAAATATGAAAGAAGATTACGTTTTGTATGCCAATGTACGAGGATTAAAGCAGAGTACCATTCTGGTAAGACATATTTTAAAAAATTCCCTCCATACCTGTATTGTGGCAATTGGTATGAGTGTGCCCCAGCTGATGGCAGGAACCATTGTAGTGGAAAATGTTTTCGCCTGGCCAGGGCTTGGAAAGCTGTGTATTGCCTCCATATTCAACCGGGATTATCCGGTAATTCAGACCTATGTGCTTTTAATCGGAACGCTGTTTGTGGTATTTAACCTTTTGTTTGACATTATTCAGAGCATTGCAGATCCAAGATTGAGAAGGGAGGTATCCTAAGATGTGGAGACGTTTCCTGAAAAATAAGATGGCTGTCATCATGCTGGCATTTCTGGCCACAATTGCATTGGCGGGTGTATTTGCTCCCATACTGGCCCCCAATGATCCTTATGCCAACGATATTTTAAATAAATTTGCAGGCTTTAGCCTTCAGTATCCATTAGGAACGGATCAGCTGGGGCGGTGCATCCTCTCCAGAATGATCTACGGCATCCGGCCTACCTTGTTTTTATCTCTGCTCACCATGACCGGAACCATCGGACTAGGCTGTATCTTAGGGCTGCTTGCCGGATATTTCAGAGGGCCGGTGGAGGAAATTATTATGAGAGCAGTAGATGTGATGATGTCATTTCCCAGTCAGATCATGGTATTTGCCGTAGTGGCTCTTTTGGGAGTGGACGTACGCAACGTGATACTTGCCAATGTGCTGATAAAATGGGCATGGTATGCCAGAATGATCCGTACCAATGTTATGAAGTACAGGGATAAAAATTTTGTTTTATTTTCCAGGTGTGTGGGGAGCGGAGAGGCGTTTATCCTTTTTCGCCATCTTCTTCCCAGCATTGCATCGGAAATGGCTGTTTTGGCGACTCTGGATATCGGCTGGGCCATTTTAAATATCTCTACTCTTTCTTTTCTGGGACTTGGTGTTCAGGCACCAATACCGGAATGGGGTGCTATGCTGAACGAAGCTAAAAATGTTATGACAACAAATCCGGTCCAGATGATCGCACCTGGACTGGCTATAGTGATTGTAGTGGCAGCTTTTAACTTACTGGGAGATGCACTGCGGGATGCTCTGGATCCGAAGGAGGTGGAAGTCTAATGGAGCCTGTTTTAGACGTAAATAACCTGGTGGTGGACCACTGCAGGAAGAAACAGAGGCAGACCATTATCAAAGGAATTGATTTTAAGGTCTTTCCGGGGCAGTGCCTTGGAATTTTAGGAGAGAGTGGAAGCGGGAAAAGTATGAGTTTAAAAGCGGTAATGGGGCTTTTGGGGACTGACTTTTCCGTAACAGGAGAAGCCTTTTTCGGGGGAGAAAATTTAATCGGAAAAACCAGGGAACAGCTACGCCAGATCAGAGGGAAAAGGGTTGCCATGATTCTGCAAAATCCCATGACCTGCTTTGATCCCCTATACCGGATTGAGGATCAGCTGTCAGAAACCTACAGAGAACACACGGAGCTGACAAAGAAGGAAATATATGAAAAGTCAATGGCAGTACTTACCGCCATGCAGATAAAAAATCCGGAAGAGGTTGTTAAGAAATATCCTCATCAGTTAAGCGGAGGAATGCTTCAGCGGATTATGATTGGTCTTGCCATGTCTATGGAGCCGGATCTTTTGATTGCCGATGAGCCGACTACCGCCATTGATGCAATCACCCAGTTTGAAATCATGAAGGAATTTATCCGGATAAAAAAAGAGTCCAATACAGCCATGATCTTCATCAGCCACGACCTTGGTGTGATTTCTGCTATATCCGATGAGGTTCTTGTACTCAATAAAGGGAAAATGGCAGATCAGGGTACCTTCCGGCAGATTTATGAACAGCCAAAGGATCCATACACGCGGCTTCTGGTGGAAAAAAAGAAAGCGGTTATGGATCAATATCAAAGAGCGCTTAAAAGAAAGGAGTGAGGAAGGTATGATAAAAGCAGAACATATAGACGTCAGCTTTAAAAAAGAGAACCAGACAACTCTTTTTGGCAGGGAGCGTCAGCAGGTACTGTTTGATGTATCTTTTGAGGTTAAAAAAGGGCAGTGTCTTGGTATTCTGGGAGAGAGCGGAAGCGGGAAAAGCACGTTGGGAAGAGTTTTGTGCGGATTATTAAAGCCTGATAAAGGAAGTGTCCGCTTTGAAGGGGACAAAAAAGCGGTGATAAGTGTAGTGTTTCAGGATTACTCCACATCCGCCAATCCCAGATTTACGGTAAAAACCCTGATTGGAGAAGGGCTGATGGTAAAGGAAAAAAGGGAGAAAAAGGCGTTAAACCGAATGGAAGAGACCAACCGGCTTTTAAAGCTGGTGGGGCTTGATGAAAGCTACTTACACAGACTTCCCCATGAACTCAGCGGTGGCCAGCTCCAGCGTGTCTGCATAGCCAGGGCACTGGCTGTAAATCCTGAGGTAATCTTGTTTGATGAGGCCATCAGCTCCTTAGATGCACATACCCAGGTACAGATTATGGATCTGCTAAAGGTAATACAGAAGGAGAAAGGACTGACCTATATTTTTATCACCCACGACTTAACTTCTGTTACTTATTTGTGCAGTCATGTATTATTTCTTTATAAAGGAAAAGCCGTGGAAGTGAGAGAAACAGATACCATCAGTGAAGTGAGTCACCCTTATGCTAAAAAACTTCTGAGTGCAATACTCAATGTGGGTGAGTGCAATGAAACAAAGGTTCCCGATCAGGCTGTTTCATAATAAGAGAGGAGAAAGAACATGCTTCAGACAAAAACCATAAAGCTTCAATCAGGAAAGCGGATTCAAGGAATGCTGCAGGTGGAAAATCATGATTTAGAACTGCCATTTTGTGCTGTGTGCGGCAGCAAAGAAGGGCCGGTAGTTCTTATTACAGCCGGAATACATGGTGCAGAATACATTGGAATACAAACGGCCAGAGAATTGTCAACGGAGCTTGATCCGTTAAAGATAAATGGAACTATTGTGTTTCTCCTTGTTGCAAATCCCCAGGCAGCATTTTCTTATACCCGTCTTTTTGTGCCAGAAGATGGGAAGAATCTAAACCGGGCTTTTCCAGGAAAAAAAGATGGCAGTCTTTCCGAAAAAATTGCTTATACCATAGAGCATGAGCTTCACAGTCAGGCAGACTATTATATAGATCTCCATGCAGGAGATATCCACGAACAGGTAATGCCATTTGTGTATTATCCTGGAATTGCCAGAGAAGAGGTTATTGAAAAATCCAGAATAATGGCCGAGGCAACAGGAATGGAGATTCGTGTTAAATCCTCCGCAACCACTGGTTCCTACAATTATGCAGCAATTCAGGGAGTCCCCTCAATCCTGATGGAACGGGGAGGGGGAGGAAGTTTTACTAACCAACAGCTAATTTCTTATAAACAGGATGTACTAAACGTTCTTTCGGTTCTTGGTGTTGTAAGCAAAGACCGGAGGGAGGAAAAAGATAATATTCAGAATGAAGTGATAAATGCAGTCTACACGGATTCTCTTGCAGAAGGATTCTGGCGTCCGTTGAAGCAGCCTGGTGAGCGGATTTTAAAAGGAGATCTTTTGGGAATAGTGGAGGATGTGTGGGGAAACCCTCTCCAGCGGTGTCATGCTGAATTTGATGGGATCGTATTATATGAAACAACAGCCATGGGAGTGATGGAAGGAGATTCCCTGATTGCTTATGGAGAGTACCGCCAGTTGTCATAATCCGACCAATGAGCTATAATATACACAGAAATGCCATTGGAGGAATAAAATGAAATCTTTAATTATAGCAGAGAAACCATCCGTCGCCCGGGATATTGCCCGGGTGCTTCACTGTACAAAGAATCAGGGAGGTGTTCTGGAAGGAAACGCCTATGTGATTACCTGGGGGTTAGGCCATTTGGTCACCCTGGCAGACCCGGAGGATTACGATCCTAAATATAAGGAATGGAAGATGGAAGATCTTCCTATGATGCCCGATCAGTTCCGGCTTGAGGTAATCAAACAGACTGGAAAGCAGTACAGTGTGGTAAAAAAGCAGATTCACAGAAGTGATGTGGGAGAAATCATCATTGCAACCGATGCGGGAAGGGAAGGGGAACTGGTAGCCCGCCTGATACTGGAAAAGGCAGGAAATAAAAAGCCAATAAAACGGCTCTGGATCTCTTCTGTTACAGATAAAGCCATTACAGAAGGTTTTTCCCGACTAAAGAACGGACATGAATACGATAATCTCTACGATGCAGCCATGTGCCGTGCAGAAGCAGACTGGCTGGTGGGAATTAATGCAACCAGAGCTCTGACCTGCAAATACAATGCCCAGTTAAGCTGCGGACGTGTTCAGACTCCTACCTTAGCCATGATTGCAAGGAGAGAAGAAGAGATTAAAAATTTTGTACCAAAGTCCTATTATGGTATAACAGCAAAGGCTTCCCAGCCGGCATTGACATTTATCTGGCGGGATGAAAAGTCCAAAAGTTACCGTTCTTTTGACCGGGAACGTTTAGAAGGTCTGGTTAAGCAGATGGATAACGGGAAAGACGGGATAATTACCGAGGTAAAAAGCACTCCGAAAAAGAGCTTTGCTCCCCAGCTGTATGACTTAACAGAACTTCAAAGAGAGGCGAACCGGAAATTTAATTATTCTGCAAAAGAAACCCTGAATATTATGCAGAGGCTGTACGAGAATCATAAAGTTCTCACCTACCCAAGAACAGATTCCCGGTACTTAAGCTCCGATATCGTCCCCTCGATCAAAGAAAGGCTGGAAGCCTGTGGCGTGGGGCCTTACAGAAAGCTTGCAGGGAAATTGCACAATGTGAAAATTGAAGCAAAGCCCTATTTTGTAGATGATAAAAAGGTATCCGATCATCATGCTATCATACCAACAGAACAGTTTGTGCAGCTGGATCATATGACCATTGATGAGAGAAGGGTCTATGACCTGGTAGTCAGAAGATTTCTGGCAGTTTTATATCCTCCATTTGAGTATGAACAGACGGAACTGGAGGTTCTGATCGGGGGAGAAAACCTGGTTGCAAGAGGAAAAACGGTAAAGGCATCCGGCTGGAAAGAAGTCTATGAATCCCCGGACGAAGACGAGGATGAGGAATCGGAAGTAAAAGAGCAGAATCTTCCATCTGTGAAAAAGGGCGATCCGGTAAAAGGCTTTACTCTGCTGCTGACGGAAGGAAAGACAAAGCCACCGGCTCCATTTAATGAGGCAACCCTCCTCTCAGCCATGGAAAATCCGGTATCCTATCTGGAGACAAAGGACCGGGATATGGCAAAGACTCTGGGAGAAACCGGAGGTCTGGGAACTGTAGCAACCAGAGCGGATATTATAGAAAAACTATTTTCCAGCTTTCTTCTTGAGAAAAAAGGAAAAGACATTTACCTGACATCAAAGGCAAAACAGCTTCTGACTCTGGTTCCGGAGGATTTAAAAAAGCCGGAGCTGACTGCAGACTGGGAGATGAAACTGTCTTCTATTGCAGCCGGAAAACTGAAGCGCGGCTCTTTTATGAAGGATATCAGACTGTATTCAGAAGAATTAATTCAGATGATCAAAACCGGGGAAGGAAATTTCCGTCATGATAATCTGACCAATACCAAATGTCCCGTTTGCGGAAAGCGGATGCTTTCTGTCAAAGGAAAAAACAGTGAGATGTTAGTCTGTCAGGACCGTGAATGCGGACACCGGGAAGTGATTTCAAGAACCAGCAATGCCAGATGTCCGGTCTGCCATAAAAAGCTGGAACTGAAAGGAAAAGGGGACGGACAGATCTTTGTCTGCAGATGCGGTTATAAAGAAAAACTGACTGCCTTTAAAGAACGCCGGACGAAAGAAGGGGCCGGAGTCTCTAAAAAAGATGTGGCGAAATATTTAAATAAGCAGAAAAATGAGGTCGCTGAGCCGATTAATTCTCCTTTTGCGGATGCGTTTGCAAAGCTGAATTTAGGGGGAGAAAAAGACTGACAGGGTACCTGGATGCCGGAAGGAAACTTTAATTTCTTTCCGGTATTTCTAATTATGAAAAGTTTTTGATATACTTTGGTAAAAGTTTAGTAAAAATTTACTATTTAGATTGACGGTGGCATGGACTGTTATTATAATGAATTTGAAAGGTGAGGATATAGATTATGGCTACGATTAAAGAGATTTCAAAGCTTGCGGGTGTTTCAGCCGCTGCAGTGTCCCGGGTACTGAACCAGGACGATACCATTGCGGTGAGCCCGGAGGTAAAAAAGAGGATATTTAAAATTGCCCACGAATTAAAATATGTCCCACCCAGAATGCGTCACGCGCAGAAAAAGAAGGAAATTGTCATAGGAGTGGCTGACTGGCACATTATCCGTACGGACAGAACCAACATCAGGCTTTCATCCCTGGATTTAATTGTAAAGTCCATGTCTGGAAAGCAGGAAGTAAAATTCTGCCGCCTTGATAAGAATCAGCCGGGGCAGTATGACGGGATTATGGCTTTCGGTGTTTTTTCCCAGGAAGAGATGGAGTTTTTAAGAATGCAGAGCTATAGCATTGTATTTATTAACTCAGATCCCAAGAATTATGAGTATGACAGCATTGTTATGGATTTTACAAAGGGAATCTGTGAGATGCTTGATTATCTTATGGTGCGGAAAAAGTACCGTTCTGTCGGCTTTATAGGCGGTCTTTATGAAGAAGGACAGGTAAAGATCGGTTACCGGAGACTGGAAGGAATCCGGGATTCCTTTATGGAAAGCGGATATTATGTGGAAGAGAATTTCTACATAGGCGAAATCAGCCGGGAAAGCGGCTATGAGCTGGCAAAGAAAGCCATTTTATCGGGTCATCTTCCCGAAGCGGTTCTTTTAGGAAGTGAAGAAGTTGCAGAAGGAGCTTTGGAAGCATTTCAGGATGCAGGACTCCGTGTGCCAAAGGATATTGCGGTAGTGATCTACAAGGATATTGAGACCATTGAGTCCAAATGGCCCACCTACACCAAAGTCCGAATGTTCCCTGATATTGTATGGCAGACTGCCATCAAGCTTTTACTGGAACAGATTACAGAAGGCCGGAAAGACAATATGACAATTTATCTTCCCACCAAGCTGGAGGTGGGAGACAGCGCGTAATGCCTCATGATCCCAAGAAAAAACCGATGAATCACACGAAAAGGAGAGCAGTATGAAAAAATCAGTTTCTGTATTAATGGCAGCAGCACTCTGTGCATCAATGATTGGCGGATGTTCTGGCGCGGGTAAGACCGGAGCACCGGCAGAGACAACCGCAGCAGGGACAGAAAGCACTTCTTCTGCAGCAGGAGCAACAACCGCAGCGGAGACAAAGGCAGAGAATAAGAAGATTGATAAGCTGAATGTTTATTTTGTACCTTCCAGAGAGCCACAGGAAATTGTCACCGCTACAGAGCCTTTAAAAGGTCTGTTAAAGACAGAACTGGGCAAAGAGGGCTATGATATTGGTGAAGTGGTAATTACGGTTGGAACCAGCTATGAAGCAGTGGGCGAAGCTCTTTCTGCAGGTACTGCAGACATCGGTTTTATTCCAGGAGGAACTTACGTCCTTTATGATGATGGAGCAGAAGTACTTCTCACTGCAACCAGAGATGGTCTGAGCAAGAATTCCGATAGTGCAAAGGATTGGAATGACGGCAAGGCAACTGAGGCAGCCACAAATCAGGCAACTTCTTACCGGGCTCTGATCATTGCAGGACCTTCTGAAAAGGGAAAAGCGCTGGCAGCTAAGATTAATGGCGGTGAAAAACTTACCTTTGAAGATTTAGACGGTGTAAACTGGAGCGTAATGTCCTCTTCCTCATCAGCAGGATACATTTACCCATCTTTATGGCTTCAGAAGAACTTTGAGAAGAATATTTTAAATCTTTCCCATGCAGTTCAGTCCGATTCTTACGGCAGCGCATTTGCCAGACTGGCTTCCGGTCAGGTAGATGTTTTATGTACATATGCAGATGCACGCAGGGATTATGAGGAAAAATGGAAATCTGAATACGGCAGAACTGGTTCCATCTGGGAAGAGACCAATGTTATTGGTGTAACCCCTCCAATCTTCAATGATACAGTCAGTGTAAGCAAGACCTCCAAGATCATGGATGACAGTTTCAAGAAAGCGGTTCAGACTGCTATGATCAACATCGGAAATACGGATGAAGGTAAGAAAGTCATTGCTATTTACAGCCACAAGGGTTATCAGGCTGCTAAGAGCTCCGATTACGATGATGAACGTGCAGCACAGAAGATGATCAAGGAATTAAATGCTAAATAAATAATATAAAACAGGCTGCGGAGGCGACGTGATCGAAAAGAAAAAGCGCGCCTCCGCTTTTTTCTGGGAAATGAGGATATGTATGATTGAATTTAATCAGGTGGGCAAAACCTATTCCAACGGCTTTCAGGCTTTAAAAGACGTTAATTTAAAGATTGAGCAGGGAGAATTTGTGGCCATAATCGGTTTATCCGGCGCAGGAAAATCCACTCTTTTAAGAACCATTAACCGAATGCATGACATAACAGAAGGGACTCTTACTGTAGATGGAGTCAATGTTATGGAATTAAGGGGAAAGGCGCTGCGTCGTTTTCGCCGCAGAATCGGTATGATCTTCCAGTCCTTTAATCTGGTGACCAGAACCCGGGTCATTAACAACGTTCTCATGTCAAAGGTACCGGATCTTCCGTTTTTTAAGGCTCTCTTTGGAATCTTTCCCAAGAAGGATAAGCTGGAAGCGTTAGAGGCACTTGATAAAGTGGGAATCTTAGACAAGGCTTTTGTCCGGGCGGACCAGCTCTCCGGAGGGCAGCAGCAGCGGGTTGCCCTTGCAAGAACTCTGGCTCAGAACCCTCAGATTCTTCTGGCCGATGAGCCGGTCGCTTCTCTGGACCCGGTTACGGCAAAGCAGGTCATGGGAGACTTTCTAAGAATTAACAAGGAGATGAACATTACCATTCTCTTAAACATTCATCATGTGGATCTGGCACTGCAATATGCGGGACGTGTGGTAGGAATCCGGGCAGGCAGGATTGTATATGATGGTCCGGCTACAGAAGTTACTCAGGAGATTCTTGATGAAATCTATGAAGGTAAAACGGAAGAGGAGGCAGTGGGATGAGCATTTATGACAAGATATTTCCGCCGAAAAAAATGGTTCTTTCAAACGGAAAAACAGTCTTAAAGCCAGCTTCCAGACTCCCTCTTATTGCACTGATTCTGGTACTTTTCACTGCATTATCCGTTAAGATTACAGGGTTTGATTTAGATGTTTTACGGGAAAGGGGAAGCCAGTTTTTTGTTATACTTGGAATGATGGCCCCTCCGGAATGGGGCTACAGTGCCCAGGTCTGGAAACCATTATTTGATACCTTAAAGATGTCACTTCTTGGAACGGTGATTGGTGCTGTCACTGTGATCCCATTTGCCATGGTAGCTTCCACAAATATTGTTAAAAACAACGCAGCAGTTGGTATTATGAGGCTGTTTTTAAGTATTGTGAGAACGCTCCCCACTCTGGTAACTGCGCTGATAGCCACCTACGTTTTTGGACTGGGTACTCTGGCAGGAACCACCGCTATTGCCGTGTTCACATTTGCTTATATGGGAAAGATTCTTTACGAAGAAATTGAGACAGCTGATATGGGTGCATTTGAAGCAATGGAAGCCATTGGAGCGACCAAGGTCCGGGCATTTGTCCGTGCTATTATTCCCCAGGTACTCCCATCCTATCTATCAAACGGGCTATTCTGCTTTGAGGGAAATGTACGTTATGCTGCAATTCTCGGTTATGTGGGGGCAGGCGGTCTGGGATTGATTTTAAATGAGAAGCTGGGCTGGAGAGAGTATCCCAGTGTAGGTATGATACTCATCATGCTGTTTGTTACTGTATTTTTCATAGAAACGGTGAGCCGCTACTGCCGCCGGAAACTGGTATAGGAGGTGGCAAACTATGAATAAACAGATTGAAAAGGCTTATGAAGAACGTCCCAGGAACACCGTGTATCAGGTTACGGTCTCTGTCATTGTCCTTGCTTTGCTTATCTGGTCAGGATCCGCAGTGGACGTATCCAAAACCGGTCTTTCCGGAGTACAGATTGCCGGAAATATTTTAAGTGGTATCTTTCATCCCGACGGGAAGCTTTTGTTTAATTTGACCCTTCAGGGAGTGCCTTATCTGCTTTTGGAGACTGTCTGCATTGCATTTTTAGGTACGATTGTGGGAGCGTTTCTGGCAATTCCCCTGTCTTTTTTATCCGCATCTAATTTAATGCCGGCTCCCGTTGCTTATGTGACGCGTCTGGTGATTATGGCAGTGCGGACCATTCCTGCTTTTGTATATGGACTGATGTTTATCCGCGTCAGCGGGCCGGGAGCATTTACAGGTCTTCTTACCATGTCGGTCTGTTCCATCGGAATGGTTTCCAAGATGTACATAGAGGCCATAGAGGATCTGGATACCAGAATTCTGGAATCTTTAGATGCATGTGGATGCAACACGTTTCAGAAGATCCGGTATGGAATTTTGCCTCAGCTGATTCCAAATTTTGCATCAACGGTGATATACCGGTTTGATATTAACTTAAGAGATGCCACAGTTCTTGGTCTGGTTGGAGCAGGAGGTATTGGAGCTCCATTAATCTTTGCCATGAATGCCTACCGGTGGAATGAGGCAGGTGCTATTCTGGTAGGGCTCATCCTTCTGGTTCTGATCGTGGAATATATTTCCACCAGAATCCGGGTGAAGCTGGCAAGGGGGTAAATGATTGAAAAGAAATGCAAAAATTTATTATACTTCGGATGTTCATGGCTATCTGTTTCCCACCAGTTATGGGGATAAGACGGAACGTCCCATGGGACTTTTAAACTGTATTTCCAATTTTGAAAAAGATGGGAATACGCTGATTTTCGATGGGGGAGACACCATATCCGGCTCCCCTATGGCGGCTTTTATTACAGAACAGGCTGGAGAACTGTTAGAAAGTGAGCCGTTGGCGCAGGTGTACAATGCGGCTTTCTATGACGCAGTTGTTCCTGGAAATCACGATTTTAACTTTGGTTATGACCGGCTTGCGGGTTATATGAAAAAACTGAATGCAGTATGCCTTTGTGCCAATGCAGATGATTTAAAAGGGGATACAGGAATTACTTCCAGTTATATCTTTACCTTGGAAAACGGGCTTCGTCTGGGAGTTGCCGGTATTGTTACAGACTACGTAAATGTATGGGAAAACCCCAAACACCTGGAACAAATAAAGATTACCGATGCATTTGTGGCAGCGAAGAAAGAACTGGAACATCTGAAAATGGAATCAGACATTACGGTCTGCATCTATCATGGCGGTTATGAATGTGACTTAGAGACCGGAGCCGTGCTGACATCCGGCAATGAAAATATCGGATACCGGATTTTAAAAGAGCTTGATTACGATATTTTGTTAACGGCTCACCAGCATATGACGGTTAAGGGGAGAGACTGTTTTGGAACCCATACACTGCAGGTGACTGCCAATGCTGTTCAATATGCCTGCATTGAAATGGAGTATGAAGATGGCACCTGTACGGTTTCTTCCTCCATATTGCCAGCAGGTACCCGCCACAACAGGGAACCATATGAATCATTGCTTCCATTGGAGGGGCAGGTACAAAATTGGCTGGATCTTGAAATCGGGAGCTTAAAGGAACCCATACCTGAAAAAGAGAAGCTTGATATGGCTCTTAGCGGAAGTCAGGTGGCAGACTTTTTTAATCAGATACAGATGGAATATACCAAAGCTGATATTTCCTGCATCGGACTTGGCAATAATCCCATTGCACTTCCGGCACATGTCACCATGCGGGATCTTGTAAGAGTCTATCCTTTCTCCAATACTCTGGTGGTACTGGAGGTTACCCAGGAAGTTTTAAAGCAGGCGCTGGAACGTTGTGGAGAATATTTCACTTTGAATCATGGAATGGTTGAGATATCAGAAGTATTCCTAAAGCCTAAGGTGGAGCATTATAATTATGATTATTTTGCCGGGATTACATATGAGATTGATCTGGAGAGACCGGTAGGAGACAGAGTGGTAAGCATTCTTTTTGATGGCAAACCAATTGAGGACCGGAAGCTGAAGCTGTGTATGAGCGATTACCGTGCAAGCGGAACAGGAGGCTATGAAGTTTACAAACAGTGTCCTGTGTTAGAACGATTTGGCACAGATGTTCCCCAACTTGCCCTGGAGTATTTAAAGAATCATCCCCATACGGAGATAAGGCAATGTGGCGGTATGAACTTATATAACCACAGGTTATAAATGATATAGATATTACGTATGTTCTTGTTGAGAAAAGGTATTGAATTTCTCACTGTAAAGTGGTAAACTCCATTTCAGCAAATGTGATATCGAAAAAGCAATGACTGGGATACAGTCTGATTCCCCACATTCCTTTACAGAGAGCAGCTCGTCAGATGGAAAGGGCGCAAAGGAAGGAACAGGCCATCACCCAGGAGTTCCGAACTGAAAGACCTCCCGACAGGAGGATTGATTAAGTAAGGACGGGTCTTTCCGTTAGCAAAGAGCCGCTGCCCGACAGGCGGCGGATTTAAGCGGCTGCAATTTGCAGCAAACAGAGTGGTAACGCGGATTGGTTCATTCGTCTCTGCATCTTTTGATGCAGGGACTTTTTTCGTTATCTGGGACAAATGTATGTGGCTTTTGTCTGAGTATGAAAGGAGAGATTCTATGAATGGTTTAACTATGATGGTTCTTGCAATTGTATTTCTTGGGGGAGCGTATTTCATTTACGGAAGATATCTTGCAAAGACCTGGGGGATTGACCCGGAGGCAAAAACTCCGGCTTTTGAGCTGGAGGATGGGGTAGATTATGTTCCTGCAGATACCAATGTTGTATTCGGTCATCAGTTTGCTTCCATAGCCGGAGCCGGGCCTATTAACGGGCCGATTCAGGCAGCCATGTTTGGCTGGCTTCCGGTTTTACTCTGGATCCTGCTTGGTGGAGTATTTTTTGGTGCTGTACAGGATTTTTCCGCCATGTATGCCTCTGTAAAAAACAAGGGTCGTTCCATTGGATATATCATTGAGCTTTACATAGGGAAAATGGGAAAGCGGCTGTTTCTTTTATTTACCTGGCTGTTTTCCATTCTGGTAGTGGCGGCGTTTGCAGATATTGTGGCGGGTACATTTAACGGTTTTTCAGCTGAGGGAGCTCCGGTGACTGCCAATGGAGCAGTGGCAACCACGTCAATGCTGTTTATTGTGTTTGCAGTAGTTCTTGGATTTTTCTTAAAGTACAGCAAATTTGGCAAAATGGTTAATACGCTGACAGCAATTGGTCTTCTTGTATTATCTGTAGGGCTTGGGCTGCTTTTTCCAATTTACATCCCTCAGAATATCTGGCTTATTTTTGTGTTTATTTATGTAATAGTTGCTTGTGTAACTCCGGTATGGGCACTGCTTCAGCCCAGAGATTATTTAAACAGCTATCTTTTAATAGCCATGATCGTGGGATCGGTAATTGGAATCATTGTGTATAATCCTACCATGAATCTTCCATCCTTTACCGGATTTAAACTGGTAAGTGCAGGCGGAAGCATTTCTTATCTGTTTCCTACCCTTTTTGTTACCATTGCCTGCGGCGCAGTTTCCGGTTTTCATTCCCTGGTGGCGTCTGGTACAGCATCAAAACAGATTAAGAACGAAAAGAATATGCTGCCGGTTTCCTTTGGCGCAATGCTGCTTGAGAGCCTCCTTGCAATTGCAGCCCTGATCGCGGCGGGATTTGTTGCCACAAAGGAAGGACTTCCTGCTGGAACACCGCCCCAGCTTTTTGCAAAGGCAATCGCTGTTTTTTTAACAACAATCGGACTTCCGGAAACGTTGTGTTACACACTTATAACCCTGTCTATTTCTGCATTTGCCATGACAAGTCTTGATTCTGTAGCCAGGGTTGGGCGAATTGCTTTCCAGGAATTTTTTGCTGATGATACGCCGCAGGAGGAAAGAAGCTCCTTAAATAAGCTCCTGACCAATAAGTACTTTGCAACAATTATTACCCTGATCTTATGTTATGCATTATCAAGAGCTGGTTACAGCAGTATCTGGCCGTTATTTGGTTCCGCAAATCAGCTGCTTTCCGCATTGGCGTTAATTGCATGTGCCGTGTTCTTAAAGAAAACCAGCCGGAAGGGCTTTATGCTGTGGGGACCTATGGTTATTATGCTGGGAGTTACTTTTACCGCTTTGGGTTTAAAAATTAAGGACTTAGTTTCGTCTCTGTCGGGTAAATTTGTATTTGGCAATGCACTTCAGCTTGTTTTTGCAGTATTGCTGCTTGTATTAGGAGTGGTTGTTGCCATAGAAGGTTTAAAAAAATTAGTTGGAAAAGAAACCGAAAATGACGCAAGTACTGGAGAAAATGTATTAGCTTAGAAACACTTCATAAAAATACCAATCCAACTTTAATAATTTACTTGACAAAACTAAAATCATGTATTAGTCTAGCAATGTAATTTATATAATTAACTCTAAGGCAAAGAAGCCATAATCAGTGCAGAGACGCACACGATTATGGCTTAATTTTTTTGCTCAAAATTAACGGAAGAGGTGTTTTTATGGATCATGGAGATATTTCTTGGATGCTGATTAGCTCCGCTCTTGTACTTTTAATGACCCCGGGACTTGCATTTTTTTATGGGGGTATGGTAAAACGGAAAAGTGTTGTAAACATGATCATGTCTTCTGCTATTAT
>SVDT01000017.1 GCA_015057775.1 Paenibacillaceae bacterium
GGATTTCAGCAGGAGAATAAAATTATTTAAAAAGAGAGAGGAACAGAGCATGATGGAAGCAGTTATTTTTGATTTGGACGGATTGTTAATTGATAGTGAAGTGATATCATATCAATTATACCAGGAGCTACTAAACAAATATGGACACTCTTTTACCATAGAGAATTATGCGCAAAACTATAGTGGAAAAACAGAACTGGGGAATATGGAAACTCTGGTGGATCTTTACCAGCTTCCGATTTCTGTACAGGAAGGACTGGATTACACGCTATCACGGGAGAAAGAGTATTTTATAAAAGGTGTTTCGTTAAAACCGGGTGTCAGAGAGTTGTTGGATTATTTAAAGAATAATCAATATAAAATTGCGTTGGCATCATCCAGTACCAAAGACAGAGCATTATATGCTTTGGTACAACATGGAATAGATGGTTACTTTGATGAAATGGTGTTTGGTACAGAAGTTGAAAGGGGAAAACCCAATCCGGATATATTTTTGAAAGCATGTAAAAAACTAAAGGTTGATCCCGAAAAATGTCTTGTACTGGAAGATAGCGAGGCAGGAATTCAGGCTTCATACTCAGCCAGGATTCCTGTGATCTGTGTACCGGACATAAAAAAACCAAACATAAAATATCAAAAAATGACGGAAATGATCCTGCCATCTTTATTAGAAGTGATATTATATCTACATCAGAAAACCGTCAGGGAAACGGCAAATTAGTTTTTTCGTTGATTTATCCAATTCAGTATCTCGTCAACTGCTAACTGGTAATTCCCTGTCTGACAGTGCTGTTCCCCACCCTCTGCTTCTGTAAACATCCTTGTGGTGAGACTTTTAGCATGTCTGATTTTATTTGAAAGGCGGTAAAACTGATCATTTGGGATGTAGTGATCCTTTTCCCCGGCAAGCAGTAGTACATGGCAGGTCAGTTTGTCACATATATCCTTGGGCAAAGAGTGATTTAATAACTCTCTGTAAAAATCATAGGGTGTTTTAGTTCCTGTTATGTACATTCCCTGCATCATAGCCCAATCGGCAATCAGGCTTTTCTTTCTGAGAATTTGAAGAATCCGGTTGGAGATTCTTTTTTTCTCTTGAAGTACAAAATACCTTACCATAGGTTTTATAATGGATGGGAACATGTCAGTCATACAGAGAAAACCATTTTCAAGTACATCAAAGGCAACCACTGCTTCGATCCTAGGCTCAAAGGCGGCAGCCCTGACTGCAAGATATCCGCCCCATGAGATACCAACCATGGTACAGGAATTTATATTATAATAATCCAGCACGCAGGAAGTCGGTTTTTCCCAGTCGGCCATGAATGTAAGACCATTTTTTAATGTTTTTCCCTGTCCTCCCCCTTCAAAAAGTATGACAGTATAACCATTGTTTGCAAAGTCAAGGATAGCAGGGACAAATTCTTCAATAAAGGAATCGTAGCCGCCGCATATTAATACAATATTTTTTTCACTTTCACTTTTAAAACAGAGACTGTGTATGTATGTATTCATAAAAGATATTTCATGTACCGTATAGTTTAGTCCCATTTGCCTGAATGCCATATTAAAATATTTATAAGACTCTTCATACATATGATTTTTTTGTGGGTGATCTTCATTTAGAAAAAATTCTGCCATTCTGTAAGCATAAGCAGTACGCAAATGTTGGGACGTATTGCTGTAGTAATTACCCAGATCAGACCAGACCTGAAACCATGTTGTCAGATCTTTGATGCCACGGGTTTTTTCAATAATTTTCTTTGCATCGCCGGCGGAATCCCCGTAAGCAATTACCCGGTTTATTTGAAAATCAAGCTGTTGAATTCCTGTTATATTTTTTATATAAGTCATCTTCTACGCCTCCAATTCTAATGTATTACAATTGACGCATATTACGAGACTTATTATAATGAATGGAGATGGACTTTACAATGGCATTCATTATTGTGTTACAGATTCAAAGGAATCGTGACAGATTAGGGGAGTATCACATGAATAAAATGAATTACAGAATTGCACTACAGTCGAAAAGGATGCTGATGGACGGTTTAATTAAGCTGATGGAGACGTATGATTTCTCTATGATTACGGTAACTCAGATCTGTCAGGAAGCGGGACTGTCGCGCAGAACCTTCTATCGTTTATATAATACCAGGGAGGATATTTTAGATGGATATATGAGTATGCTGGCAGGGGGATTTATTCATATGGTGACCGAAACGTCTCCCCACCACTATACGGAAGTTGCTGCTTTATATTTTGAATTCTGGAAACAGCATGAGATTTTTTTAAACCTGCTTAAAAAAAATAAAATGCTGGAAATAATTTATCGTATATCTGGAGAAATAGCCCCGGCTGTTTTTCAAAAAGTAAAACCAGATATAGAACTTAATGTTATGACACGTTCCTATTGCCTATCCTACAGCCTAGGCGGTTTAAATGGAATGCTGATCAGATGGGTGGAAGATGGAATGAAGCTATCACCAGAGCAGATAAAGTCAATCCTGGACGGTACACTTCACATTGCTCTGATTTAATAATAAAAAACTTGATTATATCCAACGTTGGATATATAATTACTTTATCATTACAGATGAGGTGTTTTTCATGGTACAATTATTCATTCTATTCTTTTTTAGTATTAAGCCGACACATGGCTATGAAATTCAGAGGTTTATTAGTCTCAATCGTATGTCTGAATGGAATAACATAAAATCCGGTTCTATTTATTATGCTATTAAAAAATTAGAAAAAGACGGATATATCTGCATGATTGATAAACCAGAAGAAGGAGAAAAGAAAAAGCAGATTTATGAAATAACACAAAATGGCAGAGACGTACTTAAGATATTGGCATACAAGGAGTTGGGCAGGCCTTTGCAGGGAGCAGCATCGGAAAAATTTCTTTTATATCCCATAATTGCCAGCCTTCAGAAGGAAGAGATCATTCAATGCGTGGAAAACCATATGGGTGATTTAAAAGTGCAGAAAAGCCGGATTAATGACTGGAGAAAAGAGAAGGAGCAAAACCCCTGTTCCATGGAAGTAATTACTTTGGATTATATGATAACAACCATAGAAAGTCAGATAAACTGGCATAGACTGATGTTAGACAATCTGGACAAAATCATTCAGGAAACAGATGAGATTATAGCGTTGATTAAAGAAACAAACTTTATGAATTATGAATGCTAAATTGTGAATCATGCACCAAAACGAAACTATGGTTTTGGTGCAAAAAAATATCTATATATCCAACGTTGGATAGTAAGGAGCGGGAAATGAATGTTTTGGTTATTTCAGGAAGTCCCAGGAGGAAAGATAGTTTTCAGGTCTGCATGGAGATTTTGAATGAATTAAAGAAGTATGATTCTGGGATTGAGTTCGAGTATTTACAATTAAGCCAGTCCCATATTTCAGAATGCAGGGGCTGCGCCATCTGCTTTCAAAAAAGTGAATTATTATGTCCCTGTAAGGATGATGAGATCGGGTCAATAAAAGAGAAGATGAAAAATGCAGATGCAATTATTCTATCCAGTCCAGTCTATGCCTATCAGGTTACGGGACAGATGAAACTGTTTATTGATCGTTTGTCTTATTTATTTCACAGGCCGGAGCTTTGTGGGAAACCGGCACTTATTGTAGTTACCACGGATGGAGGAGGGAGCAAACAGGTTTACAAGTACTTAAAAATGACAGTATCTGGTTGGGCAATGGATCTGGTGGGTGATGTACAGATTATTTCCCCTATGTATTTCGAAAATAGAGAACCCAAAGGTACTTTTAAATTTAATAAGCGCGTATATGCAAAAGGGCAGAAGAGAATAAAAAGCCTGGCAAAAAAGTTGTATGAAATAATGGGGCAGAGAGATAAAAGAGTACCCACATTCTATGATATATTTCTATTTAACTGTCTGCGAAGTAAAATATATACATCAGATGCAGATCGTATTTACTGGAGAGATAAGGGCTGGATTGATGCTCCTTACTTTTTTGATGCGGATATAAATCTAGTAAAACGTTTCTTTGGAAAAGTGATGAAAAGGCTCGTTGATATGCTTGGAAAAAAATTATCTTCAGATACCTAATCCTCAATTCCAATCTCTGTATTTCGAAAGTTGAGATTACGATATTTGAGAGGAGTCATTCCAGTTTTTTTATGAAATATCTCTGTAAAATAGCTCTGATTGGGAAACGCCAATATAGAGGCGATCTGCGAGGGGGAGTAGTCGGAATAAATCAGCATATTACTGGCAGTCTCTATTTTTTTATCCCTGATATACTGGCTGACTGTCATACCTACTTCTTTTTTGAACAGGCGGGATAGATAGGAGGAGTTTAATCCGATGGCAGAAGCAAGTGTTTCTATGGTGATCCGGGTATGAAGATTGTCGCAGATATAGTCAATGGATGCCGCTATATGTCTTGAGGTTGCTTTATTTTTTCTTATAAATTTCATGCGTTTTGCATAGTCCAGACACATAATGGGATGCAGCGCGGCAACTTCTTCCGGTTTCATACAGCTATCCGCTTTTTGTATATAAAAATCGCTGAGACTGAAGGCTGTTGACAGTTCCATTCCCCCCTCCATACAATATCTGGCCACCAGTGCAGCAGTGATAACAAAATGATATTTTATATTTTGAAGGTGATTAAACGAAAGAATGCCCAGTCCATTCTTTAATAAAAGGGATTCCTGGCAAAGTTCCCGAACTTTTGTGGTGTTTCCTGATTTTATGACGGAATAAAATTCCTGCTCAGGTGTATAAGGAGCGCGGATTAAATTATTTTCTCTTCTTACAAATTCCTGAAATGCCAGTTCTTTTTTTATATTCATGGGAAGACCCTCCATAGCACCGTTATTTTCTTTTAATATTATATCATGAAAACGACATAAAAGAAAAGAAAATGATATCATTTGCAAGTCAGATCAGATAGTATAAAATTATCTGAAAGGAAAGGTAGTAAAGCGATATGAAACTGAAAAGAGGGTTAAATTTAGGGGGATATTTATCTCAGTGCACTCACAATATGCAACATTACAGTACATTTATCGGAAAAGCGGATATTGAGCAGATTGCAGCATGGGGATTTGATCATATCCGCCTTCCCATTGATTACGAAGTTCTGGAAGATCAGGAAGGCAATCCCAAAGAGGAAGGTTACCGGCTGGTTCATTGTATCTGTGACTGTTGCAGGGCAAATAAGCTGGATGTAATCCTTGATCTTCACAAAGCGTATGGCTATGATTTTAATAATGCAGGGGACAGGGAGAAAAATGATCTGTTTCATAATGCTTATTTACAGGAACGTTTTGTGAATCTTTGGGAGAGGATTGCAACGGAATTTAAAAACTATGACAACGTCGCTTTTGAATTGCTCAACGAGGTTGTAGAAAAGGAAAATGCGTTGCTTTGGAATGACCTGATTGACAAAACGGTGACGGCCATACGTAAAATTGATTTATTTGTACCCATAATTTATGGCGGTATTCAGTGGAACAGCGCAAGTACATTGAAATTACTGAAAAAACCGGTAGATAAAAATATTATCTTTACTTTTCACTTTTACGAGCCCCTTTTATTTACCCACCAAAAGGCACATTGGGTCAAACAGATGGACCCACAAAAGGATGTTTTTTATCCCGAAAGCATGGAATATTATCGCTTACAGTCTGCCGTACTGGGAGAACAGGGGGAAGCAGTCCTAAATTCAACAGCCGAGACAATTGGCAAAGAGTTTTTAGAGATAATGGTGAAGGGAGCAGTTCTGGCTGCACAAAAAGCTGGTACTCAGCTGTACTGCGGAGAGTTTGGTGTGATAGATCAGGCACCTGTTCCGGACACACTGCGCTGGTTCCGTGACGTACATGATATATTTGAGAAGTATCAGATTGGCTGTTCCATATGGACTTACAAAGAAATGGATTTTGGACTGACAGGTAAGCATTATGATGACATCAGGGAAGAAATAATACAGATATGGACCCAGGAACCGTTATGCAGCTGTCAAACTGAGGCTTGACGAAACAAAAAAAGCATGATAATATTTGTTCAATTAAATATTTGCATTACAAAGAATTATATATAATTCGGAGTATAAGAAAAGGCTATGAAAAGAAAGAGTAGCATTTTCAATTCCAAACAGAAAGATGCCGGTTGATGAGAGGCTCATGGATAGAAAGTGTGAATACATCTTGGAGCTGCGCACCGAACCGATTTAAGAAGTAGGCTGCGACGGAGAGCACACCGTAATCAGGTGCAAGGGTATCGCCATGGCCGTACCCGATGAGGTAGACAATGTGAGTTGTCTATAAACTTAAGGTGGTAACACGAGAGTCACTCTCGTCCTTTTGGTAACAGAAGGACGGGAGTTTTTTTAATTTGATTTAACTCAGCTCTTTTTTTCTGGATTTCTTATCAGGCATGCAAATATTAATAATAATATTACAAGGAGAATTTGAGTTATGTTAACACCAAAGGAGCAAATGCGTATTATCTGCAAAGGGGTTCACCAGTGCGTAAATGAGGAGGAGCTTCTTGCCAGACTGGAACAATCCTATAAACAGGAAAAGCCGCTGACCATTAAATTAGGACTTGATCCTTCCGCACCAGATATTCATCTTGGTCATGCTGTGGTTTTAAGAAAGATCAGACAGATGCAGGAGCTTGGACATCAGGCAGTTATTATAATCGGGGATTTTACAGGCAGGATTGGAGATCCTACTGGGAAATCAAAAGGAAGAGTTGCATTGACCGACGAAAAAGTAAAGGAAAATGCACTGACTTACTGCGAACAGATATTTAAAATACTGGACAAAGAAAAAACAATGGTAAGATTCAACAGTGAGTGGCTTTCAAAGCTGAATTTTGAAGATGTGATAAAACTGGCTGCAACGTCTACGGTTGCCAGGATGCTGGAACGGGATGATTTCCAGAACCGTTATAAGAATGGTGTTCCCATTGGAATCCATGAATTTTTTTACCCGCTGATGCAGGCTTATGATTCTGTAGAAATAAAAGCAGACATTGAATTAGGGGGGACAGATCAGACCTTTAACATTTTGATGGGGCGAACGCTTCAAAAGTCTATGGGAACTGACCAGCAAATCGCTTTATTTATGCCAATTCTTGAAGGACTTGATGGCATAGAGAAAATGAGTAAAAGCCTGGGAAATTATATCGGAGTGAGTGAGCCGGCAGAAGTGATGTTTAAAAAGGTGATGGAAGTGCCAGATGATCTGATCATTAAATATTACGAGCTGACCACTGATGAACACCCGGACGAAATTGACAGGGTAAAAGCCGATCTGGAAAATGGAGTCAATCCGAGGGATATTAAGTATCAACTGGCAAAAATCATTACTGGGCTGTACCACAATGCACTAGAGGTGCAAAACGCAATTGCTTACTATGAAATGGCGTTTAGTAAAAAAGCAATCCCAAATGATATTCCCATCTTGCTCCTGGATTTGGAGAAAGATACGGTAAATGACAGCATTCCGGGACTGATTGAGCTGGGATATATAAAGAGCAAAAGTGAATTTATTCGCCTGATAAGACAAGGTGGAATCCAGATTAACGGTGAAAAATTGGAAGAGGATGAAATAAATAGTGTTTTGATTAATAGCGATGTCATGAAGATTGGCAAAAAACGATTTGTAAAAATCAATAAATAATTTGATAACTGTGTACTTCTCAGTGACCTCTCACCAGTTTCTGGTGGGAGGTATAAAAGTAATGATTGACGATGGGTAAAATATGTGTTATCTTAAGTGTAATTGGAAGTGTTATTACCAAAATAACCCATCAGTGGTCTTGAAAGGAGAATGTGATATGTCAAATGCATTATTTGTGAAAGAGGTAATGAAAGAATAACTTAATATTGGGCATATGGATAACAGACATGTTTTGTATGCCGCTTTTAGACTCTTATATATCGCTTAACTCTGTTAAACACACGATAAGATGTGTTTTTTTTGTGCCTTTTTTTGGAAAGCCAACCGCAGTGACAGCTCATAAGGGCTATTACCGCGGCATTTTTATGCCCTTTTTTAATCGTTGGTAATTCGTTTACTGACAGAAAACAGGAAGAGAGGTTGTTTTTGAAAGAAAAAATGATTGGTTTTATCACGGCAGTTCACAGGGAACGTTATGAGGTGAGAGCAAACGGGGAAGATCTGTATGCCAGGTTAAAGGCGGGAATATATTATACGGATCATTGCGAGGAAGAATTCCCAACGGTTGGTGACAATGTAGAGTTAGAGTATAATCCTCTGGGTGACTGTCTGATTATTAAGACACTGGAACGAAAGACTGCATTTTCCAGGAAAGATCCTGATGTGGGAATGGGAGAGCAGATTGTTGCAGCTAATTTTGATTATGTTTTTATTTTAATGTCTCTGAATTATGATTTTAATTTAAAGCGGTTGGAGCGTTATCTGACCGTCTCGTGGCAAAGTGGGGGGAAGCCTGTTATTGTCCTTACAAAAGCAGATATTGCAGAAGATATCCAGGAAAAAGTGGAACTGGTAAATCAGATTGCGCTGGGTGTTGATGTCTGTGTGGTAAGTGCTGTGACGGGGGAAGGCATGGAACAGTTAAAAAAATATCTGATGCCTGAGAAGACCACTGTATTCCTAGGGTCATCAGGAGTGGGAAAATCCACCTTCACCAATTATCTGCTGGGAAAAGAGCTTATGGAAACTGGAGAAATCAGAGAAGATGATTCAAAAGGGCATCATACAACAACTCACCGCCAGCTGTTCGTAATGGATAATGGAGCCAGGATTATTGATACACCGGGGATGCGGGAACTGGGAATGTGGATTGTGGATGACGGTATGGATTTCAGCTTTACGGATATCAATGATTTAATAATACAGTGCAGATTTAGTAACTGTACCCACAACGGGGAACCGGGATGTGCAGTTGCTCAGGCACTGAAAGAGGGGACATTGACTGAAAAAAGGTGGAAAAATTACTGGAAAATCCAAAAAGAGTCTAAGTTTCAGGCAACGAAGGAAAGCCGGAAGCAGGCTGTTATTAAAAAGAAGTGTAATAAAAAAAGCAGGGGAGAATGGTAAATGAAGATTATTAGAGCAGAAGAAGTTCATGTGGAAGAAGCATTGAAGTTAGCAATAGGAGAATATGAAAATGAGTGCAGACAGATAAAGCAATTGCCGGTAATTGACGTTACGAAACAGTTACGGGGACTGATCACTGGTTTATTCCGTAAAAACTATGGAGTAGTTGCTATGTGTGAAGGGGAGATGGCCGGGTATCTTGCATTTACAGGACCCATAGATGGGTACTTTGGAACCTGCAGGGGAGCTTATTCTCCATTGGGCGGAAATGCCTTTTCCGGTCATGACAGGGGCAGACTTTGCTCAAAGCTGATGGAAGCGGGAATGGAGCAATTATTAAAGGAGGCCGGAGTTACCAGTGTTGCCCTGAGCAGGTATGCAGATGATCCTTTTGTAGACCGGTCTCTGGTATTAAATGGTTTTGGTATCCGGTGCAGCGATGCTGTTATGGATTTAAATGAATTTGAGTTAAGGGATATTTTTCATAATGATTTTACTTTTACAGAGCTGATTGGAGATGATAAAGGACGCATTCTTGATTTAAGATATGGATTAGTAAAGCATATGTCTGATTCGCCCATTTTTTTCCCAACAGATATCCGGCAATATATGATGCATTTTCCAAAAGAACAAACCCGTATATTTGCAGCCCTGAAAGAGGAAGCGGTAATCGGATACATGTCGATACAAGACAAAGGGGAAACATTTATCAGCGAAACGGAATCCATGAAAAATATTTGCGGTGCATTTGTAAAAGAAGAATATCGGGGAACCCATGTGGCGGATGATTTGCTGTATTATATCTGCAATGTGTGCAAAAAGGAAGGAATCCGTTATCTGGGGGTGGACTGCGAAACATTAAATCCAAACGCACTCCGTTTCTGGGGGAAGCATTTTAAGAATTACACTTACAGCTATCATCGCAGGATCGATGAACGGATCATTGGTTATGAATCTTATCTGAGAAAAGAGTGGATATCTCACCTGTAAAATAGTACAATAGTGGATAAAGTTAACATAGGGGGGAGTTTACAAATGATTTATCTGTCACAATTCTCATTTCCTGATATAGAAGAAGAATACAGCTTCACTATGGGAGAGAAACGAACTTGTTATGATACCTTTTATCCATTTCAGATTCTTTCAAAGAATCATCTGACCAGGCTGGATTTTGAGCCGGTTACGATATTATATGGTGGCAATGGATCGGGTAAGACAACAGCTTTAAACGTAATTGCAGAGAAGCTTTGCCTTACCCGGGAAGCCCTTTACAACCGATCAAATTTTTTTAAGGACTATACGGATCTTTGTTCTTATGAGGTGGAAGAACCAATCACAAGAGACAGCCGGATTATTACCAGCGACGATGTCTTTGACTTTATGCTTAATATAAGGTCTTTAAATGAGGGGATACATCAAAAACGGGAAAAGCTGTTTGATGAATATCTGGACTCAAAGTATTCCAGTTTTCAGATGAAATCTCTGGAAGATTATGAGAAGCTTAAGAAGGTTAACATGTCCCGGAGTAATACCCAGTCCCGTTTTATCAGAAAGAACCTGATGGGGAATGTAAGAGAGCATTCCAATGGAGAAAGTGCTTATCTGTATTTTTGTGAAAAGATTAAGGAAAATGGTCTGTATTTACTGGACGAGCCTGAAAACAGTTTATCACCGGAACGGCAGCAGGAGCTGCTGAAATTCTTAGAAGATTCGGCGCGTTTTTTTCATTGCCAGTTTATTATTGCGACTCATTCTCCATTTCTTCTATCCATGAGAGGGGCGAAGATTTACGATATGGATGAGAATCCGGTTGATATTAAAAAATGGACGGAGCTGTCTAATGTTCAGGCTTACTATCAATTTTTTAAAAAGTATGAAAAAGAGTTTTTATAAAAGAACACATTAAAAACAGTAGGAGGGATGACCATGAATTTATCATATAGAAAAGCAGAAAAGGAAGATGCTGATTTATTAGTTCATATTTATAATGAAGCATTCTACGACGATTATGTCAGATATGGGGAATGCCCCGCTTATGGAAGATCCAGAGAAAATATGGAGAATTCCCTGGAAAAGTTCCCGAAAGAGATTATTTACTGTGATGATAAGGCTGTTGGTGTCGTAGCTGTGGAAGTTTTGGGAAACGGTGAATATTATCTTGGCTGCCTTTGTGTGATTCCACAATATCAGGGAAAGGGAATTGGCTCGCGTGCACTTGAATTTATGTTAGATCATTATTCGGACTGGAAGAAGATTACTTTAATCACACCAGCGGATAAAGAAGAAAACGTTAATTTCTATACAAAAAAATTTCCATTTAAAATTGACGGGACTCAGATGGATGGGAACGTTCAGTTGGCTCACTTTGTAATGGAACGGTAGATAAAAGGAGATAGGACCATGTATGTTTATTTCATGAAAAATCAAAAGCCTTTGAATGAAGAATTAATTAAGGAACACGTAGAGCATTTAAAAAGCCTGAAAAGCCAGGGTAAACTAGTGATTTGCGGACCGTTCAGTGACTATCCGGGTGGGATGGTTGTATACTTAGCTGATAATCTGGAAGAAGCCACAAGGATTGCAATGGCAGATCCCTTTATTTCATCGGGCTGTAAAACATTTGAAATCAGGACCTTGGAAGTGGCCAATGAAGAAAATAATTATCTGTTGGAAGTTTAATAAAGATAATAATATAAGGGCAGACAGCGTTTAAACTGTCTGCCCTTATATTGTCGGGTCTATATAAAATCCACCAGGAATTTTCTTCGGTTCGGGAGACGAAGGGTGCGTAAGGCCCGGGCCTCAATCTGCCTGATTCGTTCTCTTGTAACACCGATATGATCTCCTACCTCTTCCAGAGTATGGGGCATATGTCCGTTAAGACCAAATCTCATATTTACCACGACCTGCTCTCTCGGTTTCAGAGATTGTAATTGCTTATTGATTTCTTCTCTTAACATAATATCAGATACACTTTCTTCCGGAGATAATATGGTTTTGTCCTCAATAAAATCTCCTAAAAAACTTGCGTTATCATCGCCAATGGGGGTATCCAGTGATATAACTGATGCAGAATCCATCATAATCCGCTCTATTTTATCAACTGAAAGTCCAGTGATATCGGATATATCCTTGGTTGTAAAGGATTCCTGTTCCTGATCAAACCGGCGCAGGAGTTGATTGATCATGTTAACATCTTCTTTGTAATGCACCGGCAGTCGTATGGTTCTGTCCTGTTCTGCGATTCCCCGGGTGACAGCCTGACGAATCCACCATGTGGCGTAGGTGGAAAAACGGTATCCCAGTTTATAATCATAACGTTCCACAGCTTTCATAAGGCCGATATTGCCCTCCTGAATGAGGTCAAGCAGGGTTAGGGATTGAACATATGCTTCATGCTTTTTTGCAATACTGACTACAAGCCTTAGATTCGAACAAATAAGAGTTTCTTTCGCCTTTTGATCGCCCTGTGCGCAGAGCATGGCAAGATTATATTCTTCTTCCCTGGTCAGTAAAGGCGCTTCCCCTGCCTGTAATAAATACATTTTTATGGAATCGTCTATATTTGAATCAAGTTGTTTTTCTAAAACTGCGGCATCCACATTCTGCTGTTCTGTTTCCGACATCTGATCCTCCCTGTATCTATGAAATCTCCCGTACGTATTCAATTCCATCTAATGTATATATTTTTTCCAGTACATCAGAATGATTGAACTTTTGGGAAGTGCCAACTGTAAAAATAAGTGTTCCGAATTCTTCCTCTAGCGTTTTTACTTTTCCCCGCTGCATATCATACAGAACAAAGTGGTGTTCACATGCAAAATCGGATAGCTTCCGCAGAGAAAATTGAGAATTGTGTTCCAGATAAACCTCCATGCTTTTTGCGTGCTGTTTGATATAGATATCTACTTTTTTTAATACAATCAATGCAAAGACCGAAAAGAACATACCGATAACAGCTCCGGAGTAAAAGCCCGTTCCAATGGCAATTCCAAGTCCGGCCGCCAACCACAGTCCGGCAGCGGTGGTAAGACCCCTAATTTCATCATTTCTGGTAACAATGATAGTACCGGCGCCCAGGAAGCCGATTCCGCTGACGACCTGTGCGGCTAACCGGGTCGGGTCAGTTCCGGGATTAGTAACTGCGATGTATTGATTGGTAAGCATGACCATTGTGGAACCAATACACACCAGTACATAAGTCATAAAACCGGCGGGACGATTTCGCAGCCCCCGCTCTGTTCCCAATATACCACCGACGATCAGGGACATACCCAGTCTTACTATGATGGAGAAAATATTTATTTCCTGCAGATAAGAGGAACACTGATTAATATATGGCACCTTTTACACCTCTTTTTTGAAATAAAACACAGAGCCTCTCATGTCTTATTGCAAATTGACAATCAAGGCTCTTAATAGAAGCACCCTTATTCTATGTACCCGTTATTGGGCTTCCTGCTCTGCATCCCTTGCAGCAGCATATTTCTTTTCAGAAATTCTGATAATAATGCTTTCTTTTTCCACCTGAAGCTCAATGCGGTCACTTAAGAATTCAGGAATATCAGCCACTGTTATGATCGTACCAATTGGCTTGCCCTCTAAGTCTACAGTAACGGTATCGATCATGTCTTCTGGTAAAGAAGCATATGGGATTTCCATCAGCATCTTATCTAAGACTCCGGTAACAAATTCGGCATTTTCTAATATAACGTGTGCCAGGCTGTTCACCTTTGTCTTTGGATCAAGGGCCTGGAAGTTAATGTGCTCGATTTTACTATCTGTAAAGCATCTGCTGCTGTCCTTAATCTGAGTTACGATTGTCTGATCTTCTAATTTAAGCTGAATTTTACTTCCAAGCCTTTGCTTACGAAGCAGCTTTTCTGCAGTTTTTTCCTCCATTTGGATTGAGATGGAGTTGGGAAGACTGCCACCAAAAATGCAGCAAGGCACAATGCCTTTTCTCCGCAATTGTTTTGCTTTTAATTGTTCATTACGTTTTTCCACTGTAATAGTATTCATTGTGATCCTCCTCGTAAAATTTTTTGGATATATTGGGCGCTATTGAAAAAGAAGGGCTTTTAATGGTTCCAAAATCCTATGAAACCAGCAAAAGCCCTTCTCTGATAGACGGTTCTTTTATATCCAATTGACATAAGTATACCATAGGAGGCAAAAAAAAGCAAATCCATTAATTGTAATTTCAGCCGTTTGTGAGAAAATATTTTCTGATCACATAAAAAAACAGTTATTTTCCCGTTGACACCGTGAAAAATTGTGATAAAATTAGGATAACAAACACAGACAAAAGCGTTGACGAGGAGGAGTACATGCGATTCCGGATGAACAGAGAGAAGATGGCTGGTGAAAATCTTCGTGATGGAAGCATGGAAGTAGCCTTTGAGCTTTGGATTGAACGGATTTTATCTCAGTAGACTCCAACGGAGATTCCCACCGTTATCAGGGGAAGCGATATCGGAAGAAGTTTTTTTATCTTCCCGTATTGTATTGAGAGCAGAAAATTATTTCTGAATTTAGGTGGTACCGCGGACACGTTAATTCGCCCTAAGCATAGCTTGGGGTGAATTTTTTTGTCTGTTTTGTAGTAAATATTACAGGAGGTATCCATCATGGATAAGAAGTATGATTTTCAAAAATCAGAGAAACAGGTAACAAATTTCTGGGAAGAAAACCAAATTTACAAGTATGGACAGGGAAAGGAACGGCCGGTTTATTCCATTGACACGCCGCCTCCCACTGTCAGCGGAACGCTTCATATCGGTCATGTGTTTTCCTATACACAGGCTGAAATAATAGCCAGGTTTAAACGCATGCAGGGGTATGATGTATTCTATCCCCTGGGATTTGATGACAACGGTCTTCCAACGGAGCGGCTGGTGGAACGGGATAAAAAGATCCGTGCGGGACAGCTTCCAAGAAGCCAGTTTCGGAATATTTGCGTGGAGACTATAGAAACGTATGAAACTGATTTTAGGGGGTTGTTTCAAAAACTTGGATTCAGTGTCGACTGGGATTTAAGCTATCAGACAGTGTCCTCTCTGTCTCAGAAAATATCTCAGAGATCATTTCTTAATCTGGTAAAGATGAAAAAGGCCTACAGGAAAGAGTCGCCTGTTTTGTGGTGCACCCAGTGCCAGACGTCCATCGCACAGGCAGAGCTTGAAACTCTGGAATTGGATTCCAGCTTTCACTATCTGAATTTTAAAACTTCTCTGGGAGATTTACTGATCGCAACCACCAGACCGGAACTGCTGTATGGCTGCGTATGCGTCTTTGTTCACCCCCAGGATGAAAGATATCACAAGTTCATCGGGAAAATGGCCAGAGTTCCCCTGTATGATTTTGAAATACCCATTATGGCAGATGAAATGGTATCCATGGAAAAAGGAACGGGCGCTGTTATGTGTGCAACCTTTGGTGATTCTACAGATGTTTCCTGGTACCAGACCCATCATCTTCCTTATAAGAAAATAATTTTGCCGGACGGAACCATAAGCGGGGAAGTTCCTTTTATTGGGGGAATGGAAGTCACTCTTGCCAGGCGGACCATGGTGGAAGAATTAAAAAGTAGGGATCTGCTTGTAAAGCAGGAGGCAGTTTCTCATAGTGTGGCTGTTCATGAGCGGTGCGGCCAGGCAGTGGAAATCATTCCTTCCAACCAGTGGTATATTGATGTATTGACGGAAAAGGACAGATTTTTAAAGGCAGCGGATGAGATCAGCTGGCATCCCGCTCATATGAAAAAGCGATATCAGATATGGGTGGAGAATTTAAAATGGGACTGGTGTATTTCCAGACAGAGGTATTTTGGAGTTCCATTTCCGGTCTGGTATTGTAAAAAGTGCAAAGAACCTGTTTTTGCGGAAGAAGACCAGCTTCCTGTAAATCCACTGGAAGAAATGCCAGGGAAGGCATGCAGCTGCGGATGCACACAGTTTCTCCCGGAGGAAGCTGTATTTGATACCTGGGCAACGTCCTCCGTAACCCCTTTTATCAATGCCGGATATGGTGAGGATTATGACAGAAGCAAAGAGATTCTGCCTATGGGAATGAGAAATCAGGCTCATGAAATTATTCGTACCTGGGCGTTTTATACCATTGTAAAAAGTCTTTACCACACTGGTGAAATCCCTTGGAAGGACATTATGATCAGCGGGTTTGTACTGGCAAAACCCGGAGAGAAGATCAGTAAATCAAAAAACAATGCATCTAATTCGCCCCTGACACTGATTGAAACCTATTCGGCGGATGCAATCCGGTATTGGGCAGCAAGCAACAAACTGGGTACAGATACATTTTTCAGTGAAGATGAAATGAAGGGTTCCAGGAGATTTTTGACGAAGCTTTATAATGCGGCGAAGTTTGCAATTATGCAGCTGAATGATTATGAACAGAAGGAAGAATTTAATCCTGAGACTCTGCTTCCCATTGATCGGTGGATGCTGGAACGGGTAAATGAAACGACCAGTGTTGTAAAAGATCTTTTAGACGATTTTGAAATTGGTCAGGCAAGGCATGAAATTGATGATCTGTTCTGGCGGGATTTCTGTGATTACTATATCGAAATAGTAAAGGAACGTCTTTATCAGCCGGAAAAGCATGGCGTAACAGAACGATATTCAGGACAATATGGGCTGTATTACAGTCTGCTTGGTATATTGAAGCTGTATGCAGTTTATACCCCGTTCATAACAGAGTATATTTATCAGGACTTTTATCGGAGTCATGAAGAAATGTTGTCCATCCACCAGACGCTTTGGGAACGGAAAGAAGCCAACAAGATTTATCTGGAATTTGGGGAACAGGTGAAGGAGCTGATTGGAGCAGTTCGGAAGGAAAAGACGGAAAAGCAGCTGTCTATGAAAGATGAGATTCCTGAACTGATTATTACAAGTCCCAAAAGATTCCGGGAGTTTTTTAAAGCAACAAAGCTGGATATACAGGCTTGTACCGGTGCGAAGAAGGTTATTATAAGGAGCTGAATGATTCAGAAAAAAGGTTGAGGTTGCGTGAGTCCCCCATCCGCGCTATTCTTATGTAAAGGGGATTGAAACGTTGATAGGAGAGGTTAATATGGAACGGATGGAGGATTTTTTCGCAGCACGGGTTGATGAATATGAAGAGCATATGCTTTCTGGGGTAGAAGGATGTGAACAGGCTTATGCGCTGATTCCATCGCTGCTTTCTGTATCATGCAGAAATTTGCTGGACCTGGGATGTGGAACAGGTCTGGAGCTAAAACAGGTTTTTAAAAGGTTTCCGGACCTGTCGGTTACAGGCATTGACTTAACCAGGGAAATGCTTGATCAATTAAAGCATAATTTTCCCGGCAGGAAACTGAATTTAATATGCGGAAATTATTTTGATGTTGATCTGAAAAGGAATACATTTGACTGTGCCATTTCATTTCAGACAATGCATCATTTTAAGCATGAAGCAAAGATCGGGTTATATCAGAAAATTTTTGAAGCCCTAAAAGGTAACGGACGCTACATTGAATGCGACTACATGGTAGAAGATCAGGAAGAGGAAGATCTTCATTTTGCCGAGAATAAAAGGCTCAGAGATGAGCTGGGCATTCCAGAAGGGGATTTTTACCATTATGATACACCATGTACTGTTACAAATCAGATTGCCATGTTAAAAAAAGGGGGATTTGAGAGGGTAGAAATGGTATTCCGTATTGGTAATACCACCATTCTTGCAGCCTATAAACAAGTGGTATCTGATAAAGATTGACATATATTACATTATAAGGTAATATCAGATTATTATAAAGAAAAGAGAGGTAAGTGTATGTTACGTGTGTCAGTATTGGAGATCGCAACTAACTAAATAGTTGAAAAGGAAAGACGAAGACGATTTACGTGATTAGTCTGCCCTTTTTCGGCTGCCATGCCGATAAATCTGCCTTACTGAATGCTTGACTTTTGCATTGCAAAAGCGCATACCTTCCAAATATATGTCTGTTCCAGACTGACATTTTGAAAGCATAACGGTAAAGTTATGCTTTTTTTGTCTTTTTTACTCAATCTGTCTGGAAGCAGGTCTTATTTGAGATCGCTAAAGCATTATGCCTGTGGGGCAGATGAACCGGCGGTCATTTTTTATTGATTGAAGGGGAAAACACATGGAAATTATTAAAACGGCTGGGTTAACCAAAAATTTTAAAAGATTTAAGAAACAGGCAGGTATGATAGGAAGTATTAAGGGGCTGATCAGACGGGAATATGAAGAAAAACAGGCGGTTGGTAATCTGGATCTTACCATTCAGGAAGGAGAATTTGTAGGCCTGATCGGACCAAATGGAGCGGGCAAGACAACGCTTGTGAAGATGCTCACCGGTATTATTGCACCCACGAGTGGTTCTGTAAGCGTACTGGGGTATTATCCCAATGATCTGGAGCATGGATTTAAACAGCAGTATGCAGTCGTTATGGGTCAGAAGAGTCAGCTGTTCTTTGAACTGACCGTGGAAGATACACTTCGCCTGTTTAAAGAAATCTATGGATTACCGGAGGAGGAGTATAAAAGTTCCAGGGATTATTTTGTGAAACTGTTTCAGGTACAGGATCTGATGCATGTTCAGGTGAGGACGCTGTCTCTGGGAGAGAGAATGAAGATGGAACTCATTGCTGCACTGCTTCACAATCCAAAGATTATATTCTTAGATGAACCCACCATTGGACTGGATGCAGTTGCGTCGAAACAGATCAGGGGATTTTTGGCAGAGATTAATGAAAGAAGGGGAACAACCATTATACTCACTTCCCACTACATGGAGGATATTAAGGCTTTGTGCAAACGGTCAATTGTTATCAATCATGGCTGCAAGATCTATGATGGAGATACTGAAAAGCTGTTTGAGAGATTTCAGAAGTTTAAAAAAATAACCTTCACCTTTTCAGAACCCACGCTAATGCCCAATCTTAAGTTCGAAGCCAGGATTCTGGAACAGACACCTTGTAAAAAGGTGATTATGGTGCCGAAAGAAAATGCGGCTGGACTACTGAGAGAACTAATGAATCTGCTTCCCACTGATATAACGGTAGAGGAAGAGGAAATCGGAACCATAGTGGAGAGAATCTATCGGGAGGGGGGAGACGGGCTTGCGTAAATACCTGGAAATACTCATAATTTTTATTAAGACCCAGCTTGCCTGGCGGGGAGATTCGGTCATTCAGATTTTATTTTCATTAACAAAGATTCTGTTTGCCTCTTTACTATGGGGAACCATATTTGCTGGCAGAGATGAGGTGGCGGGGTTTACCTTAAGCAGCATGATGTCTTACTATATTATCAGCTCTTTCCTTACTCAGCTGGATATGTCTACTAAAGTGAGTATGGAGATCAGCCAGAGAATGAGGAATGGGACATTTTCAAAATATATGGTGCTGCCAGTTAATATTCAGGGATATTTTGTCGCCATGGAGATGGGGATGGTGCTATTTCATCTTATTATTTACTTTGTTACGTCTGTTATCTGGATTTTTGTATTCCGGATCAGATTTGTTTTTGCACCGGATCCGGCGATTGTGGCAGGAATAGGTATTTTAATTCTACTGGGGCTGTTTTTCATGGCTCAGCTTAATTATTATCTGGGGCTCCTTACTTTAAAGTATGAGGAAATCGGAACCTTTCTTATGATAAAAGATAATCTGGTGGCGTTTGTCACGGGCAGTATTATTCCACTTACGCTGCTGCCGGAGCGTTTCCTTTGGCTGATGAAAGCATTTCCTTTTTATTATGTGACATATCTGCCCTCCATGCTGTTGATCGGGCGGCTTAAGGGGGAACTGGGTTTGGGGCTTCTGGTTCTTTCCTGCTGGTGCGTGGTTCTTCAGGCAGTCATTCACATTACATGGCAGAATTACAGAATTAAATATGACGGGGTGGGAATATGATGGGCAGAATAAAAAGAAATTTACGGATAGTAAAAGTCTTAATTAATTTGCGGTTGCAGAATTTAATGATGTTCCGGCTGGGATTTTTCGGCCCTTTCTTTGTGGATAGCTGCGTTTTTCTCGTCCAGCTTTGTGTGTTTGAGGTGATCTATTCCAATGTGAACCGGATTGGATCATGGGGGAAAGGGCAGATGATTCTTTATATCGGAACATTTTCCATGATTAATGCCATCAATATGGTGGTCTATTTTTTCGGAATTAATGCCATTCCGGATAAAATTAAAAATGGAGATATGGATTTATATCTGACGAAACCGGGGAGTCCGCTGCTTCGGCTGACGTTTGAGCGGATCAATCCGGGTTCTGTTCCACTGCTGTTTTTGAGTGGAGTGATTATTGCCTATGGGATTAAAGAGGGGGGAATTAAGATCACTCCCATCCTGGTACTGGGTTATGTGTTCTGGGTGGCAATTATGGCGGTATTGTATTATCTGGTTGAGGTACTGATCCGGTCTTTTACGTTTTTTATATTGACCAGTGGAAATACAATCATTCTGGAGGAAGCAGGGCTCACCTTATGTATGCAGCTGCCGGGAATTGTGTTCTACGGAGTTTACAAAGTGATTTTTTATGTGATTCTGCCTTATGGGATCATGGCGACCATACCGGTTCAGTTTCTCACAGGGGAGCTGACGTTTGCCGGGGCTGTGTGGGGAATTCTGGTTGCAGCAGGCTTTACCCTATTGACGGCTTTTGTTTGGAAGCAGGGAATACGGCATTATAATAGTGCAAGTTCATAAAAGGAGAAAAGTAAGATGAGAGATGGTTACGTGTTAAGAAAAGGATATCAGGAGGACGAAAGGGCAAGAAATAGTTTTAACCGGCTGGCTGGGCAGATATTTGGTCTGGATTTCGAAAATTGGTATCAGAACGGTTATTGGAAGAATAATTATATCCCTTATTCCATTCTTAAGGAAGATGAGGTCCTGGCAAATGTTTCCGTAAGTCCCATGGTGTTTCGGGAAAATGCAGTGCAGCGGCATTACATTCAGCTGGGGACGGTAATGACCAGTAAAGCCTGCCGCAATCAAGGGCTGATCAGGCAGCTGATGGAGGAAATTCAGCGTGATTACGAAGGAAAGACGGAAGGCTGGTTTTTATTTGCCAATGAAAGTGTACTGGATTTTTATCCGAAGTTTGGTTTCAGGAGGTCAGATGAATTTGAATATGCTAAGAACATGACCATTGATCAGGAGGCAACTGCTGTAAAAATACAGATTGGAGAAAATGATCAGCTTTTCAGGCTTAAGCGGGGGATGAAAGAAAGCTGCCCCCAAAGCAGTCTGTGGTTGGAAAGCAATGAAGAACTTACCATGTTTTATGCACTGGACTATATGAGTAAATATATTTATTTTATTCCGGATCAGGAGGCATATGTATTTGCCGTTCTTAAGAAAGGGCAGCTGCATCTGCAGCAGGTTTTTGCCCCCGAAAAGGTGGATTTGGACCGGATTGCTGCAGCCTTTGGGAGAGAGGTAAAGAGTCTGGTTTTAGGGTTTTCTCCAATTGATAAGCAGGGTTTTACCTGCTCAAAGATAAAAGACAGCGATACGGTACTGCATGTAAAGGGATCAGCGTTAGACATAGTTGAAGGGGATTGTTTACGGATTCCGGAACTGGCTCATACTTAACTATTTATAAATAAACGATTTGTTATAAATTTTAACCGGCTGCCATGAAAGAAATTGACGGTTTTACTGACTGGTGTTACAATTTCAGAATATAAGGAACGAAACTAGCAGGAGAAACCTATGGCAGCCGAACCAAATGAAACCGCCCAAGTGAATGAGATACAAAAGGAATATACCAGAATAGATAAAGACTGGCTCAGTCTTCATTATAAGATATCCATCGGAATGGTACTATTTGCCCTGGCAGTAGAATGCATTATGGGTCTCATACTGGTGAATTCAGACATGCTGAATACGACGGTTCCCAGATTTGTTTTCAAATTTATACTGGTGCCAAGTGGCGTGAATGGATTATGTGCAGTAATAGATCATATGGTGGTCAAATCAGAAAAAATTTCTCAGACCGCTAAGATTTATACAGTATCCATAATAAACACAGTCATCTGTTTTTCCCTGTTTACGGCCCACAGTGCATTCACTGTTACGTATTATGTGTTTGTGACAGCCATAATTTTAACCACAGTGTATGCAAGTTATCTGGTTACACTCTGTACTTCTGTCAGTGGAATGGCGTTACTGGTGATATCTGAGCTGTTTATTACCTGGGATGTGGATAAACCCTCAATTTTTCAAAGTACGCTCAGGCTGGGGAATTTTCTGATTGCATTGTTTATTATGTTTTCCGTATCCATGATCTGTATGGTGGTAATTCACTATGAAAAGCGGAAAAACCGGGCCAGTATCCGCATTGAAGAAGAACGGGTCACTTTGACAAAGCGGCTGAAGATGGACGAGCTGACGGGAATCTATAACCGGAAAGCACTCCATGATGCCATGAGAGATTTAGAAGACTGCAATCCCCAGGATAATTATATATTCGGGATCACGGATATTGATAAATTTAAAAACATCAATGACAGCTGGGGACATCAGACCGGTGATAAATGCCTGATCGCTTTTGCCCAGCTGTTAAAAAACAATTGTATAAAGGCAAATGTATACCGGTATGGCGGGGATGAATTCTGTATCATTTTTCATCATACTGATATAAATGAGGCATATGAGACGGCGGTTTTAATTCAGGATCAGTTAAAGAAAGTTGAATTGAAGGAGCACCCGGAATTACAGATGACAGCCAGTTTTGGACTGGCACAATATGGAAGCGGGATGAATGCCGCCAGATTGTTTATGAGTGCTGATCAGGCATTATATCAGGCTAAAATTACAAGGGATGCCATACGGATACATGAGAAAGAAATATAGTCAGAGATAAAGAAGGGAGGTAATTGGCATGTTTGATTTTTTAAAAAAGGAAAACACAAAACATCACAAACCTAAGTTTGGACTTAAGGAATTGCTTCATTATGTAGGACCGGGGCTTTTAGTCACGGTGGGATTTATTGATCCGGGAAACTGGGCTTCCAATATCGCGGCAGGGTCAGATTATGGATACACACTGCTTTGGATGGTCACTCTTTCAACCATTATGCTGATTATACTCCAGCACAATGTGGCACACCTTGGAATTGTAACAGGAGACTGCCTGGCAGAGGCAGCCCACAAGCATTTAAAGCCCTGGCTTTCAAAAATTGTTTTATCAACCGCAGTTCTGGCAGCTGTTTCGACCGCTATGGCGGAAATCCTTGGAGCGGCCATAGCACTTAATCTGCTGTTTCGGATTCCGGTAAAGCTGGCTTCTGTACTCATACTGGCTTTAATTTTATGGATGCTGTTTACCAATTCCTACCAGAAGCTGGAAAAATGGATTATTGGCTTTGTATCCATCATTGGTTTGTCTTTTATTTATGAACTTAGTCTGGTAAATGTAGACTGGAATCAGGCAGTAAGGGGATGGACTACCATTGAGTTTCCCAAAGGTTCCATGCTGATTATCATGTCAGTGCTGGGGGCAGTGGTTATGCCTCATAATTTATTTCTCCATTCGGAAATTATTCAGAGCAGACAGTGGAATTTAGAGGATGAATCCATTCAGAAGCTTCAATTGAAATATGAATTTGCTGATACCTTACTATCCATGATAATTGGTTGGGCGATCAACAGCGCGATGATTATACTGGCAGCCACCACATTTTTCACGAAAGGCGAGCATGTCTCAGAGCTGGGTCAGGCAGCACAGATGCTAAAACCACTGGTGGGACCGGGGGCAAGTATTATTTTTGCGGTTGCACTGCTGTTTTCCGGAATAGCATCTACTACCACTGCAGGAATGGCAGGAGGTTCCATATTTGCGGGAATGTTTGGGGAACCTTATGATCCCGATGATCCTCATACCAGGTTTGGAGTAACGTGGATTTTAGTGATTTCTGCGTTTGTAATTTTCCTGATCCGTGATCCATTTAAGGGGCTGGTATACAGCCAGATGCTTTTAAGTGTACAGCTTCCCATTACCGTATTTTTGCAGATTTATCTCACGTCCTCAGAGAGTGTCATGGGTAAATATAAAAATGGGCTTCGGGATAAGATTCTTCTTATTGCCATAGGTGTGATCTTGACGATTTTAAATATAATGCTTTTCATTGCTGCAGGAAAGGGCTGAATTTATGAAAAACCCATTAAGCTATCAGGTGACAGAATTTGATTGCGGACCCACTACATTACTGAATGCCATGAGTTTTCTTTTCCGCAGGGAGGAAATACCGCCTGATATTATCAAGCACATCATGTTGTTTTGTCTTGACGCTTACAATACAAAAGGGGAATTTGGCAAAAATGGAACTTCTCAGATGGCGATGATGTTTATGAGCAACTGGTTTAACCAGTTTGGAAAAGTGAAGAAATTTCCCGTCCAAAGTGACTACTTAACCGGGAGCGATGTGTATCTGGGAGAAAACAGTAAAATAATTTACGGACTTCAGCAGGGGGGTGCTGTGGTCGCCAGGGTGATGTATGGCTGCTGGCATTATGTGCTGATAACAGGTTCCGATCAGGATTATGTTTATCTGTTTGATCCCTATTACAGGAAAAAGCCGTTCAAGCAGAAAAATCTGGAGCTGATTACTGATATGCCTTGTCTCAGAAACCGGAAGGTTCCATGGGATTTGATGAATGGGACGGGAAAAGAGCCATATGCACTTGGACCGGTGGAAACAAGAGAGGCGACAATCCTGTTTAACAGGGAAACCCAGAGAAAACCGGCAGATACCATTGAGTATTTTATTTAGCAGAAATGAATCAGGACAGCAGGTGCTGTCCTGATTTTTTTGTTTTCCCTTATTGATAAATATGATATGATAAAGCTATATTTGGATTACTTTTCCAGTAAAAGAAATCAGTCAGGAGGAATTGCGATGAATTTCCCAGGTACGGTTGTTTTGGAAACAGAAAGGTTGGTTATACGTCCGTTTTGCGAAGCGGATGCCCATGATATGTTTTATAACTGGGCAAACAGCAGTCATGTCACCAGATTTTTAACATGGCCGGTTCATAAGTCAGTAGCGGATTCAGAGGAGATTCTTAACGCATGGGTGAAGGATTACGAAAATCCTAAGAATTTCAACTGGTGTATTGAATGGAAGGAGAACCATCAGGCCATTGGCAGTATTGGGGTGGTACGTATGAATGAAGAGATTGAAGAGGCAGAGATCGGATATTGCATTGGTGAAGAGTATTGGAAAAAGGGTATTATGACGGAAGCTTTAAAGGCAGTGATGGGCTTTCTGTTTGAAGAAGCTGGCATAAACCGGGTATGTGCAAGACATGATACCAATAATCCTAATTCCGGCAGAGTTATGAAAGCAGCTGGAATGCTGTATGAGGGAACCATGCGCCAGGCAGGTAAGAATAATATGGGAATCTGTGATTATACGTTATATGCAATCACAAAAGACTTATATTTCAATCATTCGTTGTGATTAGGAGTTTACTGGAATAGTAAGAAAGAAAAAAGGAATGATAATAGATTATGTGATACAGAACAGAAAGCATACATGCGGGAGGTAATTTATGCAGACATTTAAAGAACTTTACGAGCGTACAGTAAGCGAGGCACTGTCAGGAAATTTTGATCCGGCGGAAACAGAAAACGGCAATACTTATGATCCCTATCATCTGGACTGCCTGCTGAATCCCGAAAAGCATCCAATTGTAATTCGTACAGGTGACTGTGATTGTGGAGAAGGGGAACAAAAGGAATGTGTCAAAAGATGCCCGTTTGGAGCGATTAAGGCTGAGAAAGATGGAATAGTGGTAGAACCGGAATTATGTCTGGGCTGCGAAAAATGTATTGACGGCTGTGTCAGAGAAAAGCTGGCGGCAAGTACCGATATCATTCCTGCTCTCAAAGCAGTAAGAAGCGCAGAGGGGCCTGTTTATGCCATGATAGCTCCGGCATTTTTAGGACAGTTTTCCAGTGATGTTACACCTGGAAAGTTAAGAAGTGCATTAAAAGAAGTGGGATTTGACGGAATGCTTGAAGTTGCCTTATTTGCGGATATTCTGACGTTAAAAGAAGCTTTGGAATTTGATAAAAATATTAAGGGCAGCGGAGATTATCAGCTGACAAGCTGTTGCTGTCCCATGTGGATTGGTATGATCCGCAAGGTTTATCACCAGCTGGTCCCCCATGTACCTGGTTCCGTGTCCCCCATGGTAGCCTGTGCCAAAGTGGTAAAGGCACTACATCCAGATGCGCTGACTGTATTTATTGGTCCCTGTCTTGCAAAAAAGGCTGAAGCAAGGGAAAAGGATTTAGCTGGTGCAGTTGATTATGTTCTTACGTTCCAGGAAGTGAAAAATATTTTTGATGCTCTGGAAATTGATCCCGCAGTAATGGAAGAAAGTGAAAAGGATCATTCCTCCAAAGCAGGCCGCATCTATGCAAGAAAAGGTGGAGTAAGCGAAGCAGTGGAACATACCGTGAAGGCAATCAGCCCTCAGAAGGAAATTCAGATTCGCACAAAGCAGGCGGATGGAGTCCCTGCCTGCAAAAAGATGATTCAGGATATTATGGACGGAAAGATTGATGCCAACTTCTATGAAGGAATGGGTTGTGTGGGCGGCTGCGTAGGCGGACCGAGATCGATTCTGGGGAAAGAGGAAGGAACTGAGCTGGTTAATGAATATGGAGAGAAAGCAACCTATCAGCATCCCGCTGAAAATCCCTATGTGATTGAGCTGCTTCACCGTCTAAATCTTGACACCATTGAAAGCCTGCTAGAGGAGACGGATTTATTTAGCCGTAACATAACATGATATCAGAAAATGCAGACAAGATCATAGATTCCCATGTGCATATGGGGGCCTATGGTTCTTATGAAATCAGATTAGAAGAACTTGTAAATGATATGAACCGATTCGGTGTGGATCAGGCGGTTATCTCTGATATCGGTCTCAATTCCCTTGATGAACAGGGAATTGAGAGATTCCCGGATAAGGATACCATCGCTTTAAACAGCTGTGCCCTTAAGCGCATAAATGCATATGGAGACAGGTTTTTGCTGCTTTTCTGGGTACGTCCTCTATTTGACCGGAACAAAGAACAGCTGTCCCGTTTTCTTCTGGAAAATAAAGAGCGTATGGGAGGACTAAAGGTTCACCCGAAAACGGCAGGCGTCCCTTTTTCTTCTGCTGATTACAAGCCATATATAGAGATCTGCAGAAGGCATAACATACCGTTTTGTATTCATACCCAGAGGGATGGATACAGCAATATAGAGTATGTGTATGAAGCAGCCGCTGATAATCCTGATGTCACATTTGTGGCTGTACATATGGATTTAGGAGGTGACAGGGAAAGAGCCGGTGAATTAATCGCAAGCTGTCCAAACCTTTATGGGGATACTACTTTAGTTTCCAAAGAAGAGATGATAAAAGCCATTAAAAAATGCGGGCCGGAAAAAATCCTGTTTGGAACGGACGCGTCGGTGTTTGGCAGGGATAGCTATAAACGCTATGAAGGCTTTTATGATACAGTTCTTGAAATCTTTGGCAGGGATGGAGCAGAGAAGGTATTTTATAGAAATGCCAGGAAGTTATTCTGGAAGGAGAAGTATGAATAGCGGTTTAATTTATCCAAGAAATCATGATAAAGAAACGGTATACTTAAAGAATGTAGTAAAAGATCCGGCAATTACAGTTGGGGATTATACGATTTATAATGATTATGTAAACGATCCTGTGAATTTTGAAAAAAATAATGTGCTTTATCATTATCCAATTAACAAAGAGCGTTTGATCATTGGCAGGTACTGTTCGATTGCATGTGGAGCGAAGTTTATATTTACTTCCGCCAATCACACCCAGAGATCTCTGTCGTCTTATCCTTTTGGGATCTTTTTTGATGAGTGGGATCTTCCTGTGGAACGCATTACGGATACATGGGACAATAAGGGGGATATTGTAATCGGAAACGATGTCTGGATTGGTTATGAAGCGGTTATTATGCAGGGGGTACATATTGGTAATGGGGCAGTGATCGGCACCAGAGCGGTTGTAACAAAGGATGTGGAACCTTATTCAATTGTAGGAGGAGTTCCTGCAAAAACAATTCGTCCCCGCTTTGAACAGCCAGTAATTGACGCACTTCTTTCTTTAAGATGGTGGGACTGGCCGGAAGAGAAAGTAAAACGGAATGTGGAAGCAATTACTTCTGGTAATGTGAGAAAGCTGCTGGAGGAAAATAAGTAATAATTTCAGGAGGGCAGTACGAAGGTCTGCCCTCCTGCCTGTGCAGACACTAATTCAGGCGATATCTTTTACCATATCATCTGTTCTCGTTGTGAAATTTTCTTATCTGGAGGTGACAAATGATAAAAGTACTTTTTTGTGATTTGTTTTTTACACTGATTGTCCCACATAATCAAAGTCCAATGGAATGTGATGTTTTAAACCTTAGTCCGTCAGAATGGGAGCATTATTCAGAAGAGGCAGCTCTTTACAAAAAACGGGCTCTGGGGGAGGTTCATACAGAACAGAAGATTATTGAGGGTATAGTGGAAACACTCCCGTTTTCTGTAACAAAAGAGCAGGAAGAATTGCTTTTGGATAGACGGGAGAAGCGGATGAGGAGGGCCCTCGGCAATGTGGATCAGGAGATTCTGAAAACGTTAAAAGCTATTAGGGATCTGGGTATTAAAACATGTCTGATCAGTAATGCAGATGTAATTGACTGTAAATATTGGAAAGATTCACCACTTTATGAGTTGTTTGATTTATCTATATTTTCATGTAATGTAAAAATGTTAAAGCCCGACATCAAAATATACCAATATGCCATGGAACAAATGGGCACTACGCCGGAGAGGAGCGTATTTGCAGGCGATGGCGGTTCTGATGAGCTGCAGGGGGCAAAAATGGCTGGAATGAAAACGGTATTTTCCGAATATTTGGATGTAAAACCGGAGATGGTAAAAATAAAGATTTTAAAATATGCGGATTATCATATTAATAAATTCTCTGGTCTGATTGATTGTCTGAAAGCAGAATGGGGATGAAGATTGAGGAGGGATTGAATGATGAGAACCGAAAAAGAAATGTATGATCTGATTCTTGGTACAGCTCAGGCTGATGACAGAATCAGAGGAGTTTACATGGGCGGGTCCAGAACAAATCCAAATGCAGTGCGGGATCTGTTTCAGGATTATGATGTAGTTTACATAGTAAAAAAGACGGAATCTTTTATTAAAGATACACCATGGATCGACCGGTTTGGAGAGCGGCTTTTTATGCAGTATCCAGATGAAAACCCGGCGTTTCCCCATAAGAAGGACGAAAACTATGGGTGGTTAATGCAGTTTTCTGACGGAAACAGATTGGATCTTACTGTGGTGACCCAGGATTATGCATTAAAAGATATCTATGCCGACCGGCTCTGCAAAATTCTATTGGACAAAGATAACATTCTACCTGTAATCCCGGAATCATCAGATCAAAGCCATTGGGTAAAAAAAACCTCGCAGACGGAATTCTTATGTACCTGTAATGAATTCTGGTGGTGTCTTGATAACGTAGCCAAGGGATTGTGGAGGAACGAGATCCCATATGTGCAGGATATGCTTAATCATTACATACGGCCCCAGCTGGTGACACTTTTATCCTGGAAGATCGGAATTGTGACCGGTTTTTCATGCAGTATCGGAAAAGCCGGTAAGGATATGTATCGGTGGTTGTCAGAGGGAGAATGGGAGAGATTTTTAAAAACATATGCGGATGCAGAGGCAGAACATATCTGGGAAGCAGTAGAAATAATGTGCAACCTGTTTCATGAGGAGGCAGGATTTGTGTCAGGTGAGCTTGGCTTTTTCTATGACATGACGGAAGCGTCTAACTGTATGGGATATTTAAAGCATGTCAGAGAACTTCCCCCGGATGCAAAACAAGTTTATTGATCAAATCGTATCACAAACATTACGTGTTTTTATTTTATCGAAATTCATGTTAACCTCTCTGATTATCAACTTTCTATCCCTGCATTTAATGATATTATTATAGACCGATTGCAGGCACTCTACAAGAAAGTATTTGCCTTTCCCCTTTTAAAAGTGCTAAAATAACAGGGGATATGTACAAAGGAACTGAAACAAGTGACAGGAAAGGATCAACGTATGGCGACAGGCAAAATGAATCAGCTGGTAGTGATGGTCAATTTATGCAGCAGTGTAGTGGAAGGGATCGAGCATCTGATTACTTCTCAGGGAAATGACCGGCTGAAAGAGGATGCTGTTTCCGGACTCCTCACGCTGGAAGAAAACTTAAAGGGACTTCAGGCGGACAAGTCTGTGATCCATGAGACAAGATGGCTGGCAGAAGTCATAAAAAACTGGCTGTTTGTTTATGACGGGGAATTCCGGGATCGTTTGTACCGCTGGTATTTTAAGGCTTTAAAAGAACTGAGAAATTTAATGTTTGCAGAGATTGAGATCTGCCCCGTGTGTGCAGGAAAAGGGACGGTGCATTACGGAGCATCCCTTTATATTGAAGGAGATGAAGAGGGGAAAGAGCTGTTAAGTCCGGTCCGTATCTTTATGAAGTGTGAAGAGTGCGGAAATTACTATCTGGCAAAAGAAGAGCCCTGGGTTGTAAAAAGGAAAAAGAGAGCAGGACACTCTCAGGCAAAATGTAAAAGAATACTGGCGGATATTGAAAGGCTTGCCTCTGGCAATACTATGTTGTTTATCGGCAGTCAAAACAGTCAATTATATAAAGAGGCAGTGAGTACTGGTTATGAGATGGATGTTCTAAATGGAACTGAGCCCATCAGCCCCGTTATAAAGGGGAGCTATGCAGTGGTTATCATTGAACATCTCACGGACAACCGGGACATGAATGCAATTCTCGATAAAGCGACTGAAAACCTGGCAGATGGTGGAATTCTCTGGTTTGATGGACCAGATCTGGATAAATCCATGGATCTTCTGCAAAAGAAGGGGAATACTCTCTGGCGGCAGGCTGCTTCAGAGGTTTATTTAACCAAAGAGGGAACGAAGAATCTGTTAAGGCTGTTTGGGATGACGGTTGAGTCCAGTAAGAGTGTGGGCACCACTTTGAGGCGTATTGAGATTATTGCAAAAAAAGCATAAAGAAAGAAGGCATGAAAATGGGTCATCTGACAGCCCGTGATGCGTACTTAAATTTAAGTGACCGCATTAACTGGTTTACACAAGGGGCGCCTGAGTCAGAGACGCTTTATAAAATTCTTCAGGTTTTGTATTCGGAGAAAGAAGCAAAATGGGTGGCACTGCTGCCGGTACGGCCGTTTACGGTGAAAAAGGCAGCTAAAATCTGGGAGACAACGGAGCTGAAAGCAGAACGGCTATTAAACCATCTCTGCGAAAAAGCCCTTCTGGTGGATTCTTATCATAATGGAATCCGGAAGTTTGTTATGCCGCCTCCCATGGCTGGTTTTATTGAATTTGCCCTGATGAGGACAAGAGGAGATATTGACCAGAAATACTTAAGCGAGCTTTACTATCAATACATGAATGTAGAAGAGGACTTTATAAAGGACTTATTTTTTGCTACAGAAACAAAACTAGGAAGAGTCTATGTACAGGAACCTGTGCTGATGACGGATAAAACCAACCATATTCTGGATTATGAACGGGCTTCCTACATCGTTAAGGAGGCGGATTACATCGGACTGGGGCTTTGCTACTGCCGTCATAAGATGTCCCATGCCGGTCATCCCTGTGAAATCAATGCTCCCTGGGATGTATGCCTGACCTTTGACAATGTTGCCCGTTCTCTGGCAGAACATGGGGATTATACAAGACTGGTTTCCAAAGAGGAAGCC
>SVDT01000018.1 GCA_015057775.1 Paenibacillaceae bacterium
GGCTTAACCAGGTTGGTTTAGGTAAGAGGAAGAACGGATGAAAGATATATAACAATGTGTGGTTTTGAGGGTATATGTATTAGCCTTCAAAAAGGTTTGGCCTGGTGGCTCAGTTGGTTAGAGCGCCGCCCTGTCACGGCGGAGGTCGTGGGTTCGAGTCCCATCCGGGTCGTTTTACAACTGAATTTTGCTTATGGGATCTTAGCTCAGCTGGGAGAGCATCTGCCTTACAAGCAGAGGGTCATAGGTTCGAGCCCTATAGGTCCCATTCTGTATGCACACGCCATACATGAGTAGATTTGTGCCGATGTGGCTCAATTGGCAGAGCAGCTGATTTGTAATCAGCAGGTTATCGGTTCGAGTCCGATCATCGGCTTGCATCAAAATTAAATATGGATGGGTTCCCGAGTGGCCAAAGGGGGCAGACTGTAAATCTGTTATCGACGATTTCGATGGTTCGAATCCATCTCCATCCATTTAGTGATTAAAATTCTAATCACTGCATATAATATAATTGAATAACGCGGGGTGGAGCAGTCTGGAAGCTCGTCGGGCTCATAACCCGAAGGTCGCAGGTTCAAATCCTGCCCCCGCAATTTTTGTTGGTATTTTTTATGAATTATGTGTTTTTTACACATGAGCCCAGATAGCTCAGTTGGTAGAGCAGAGGACTGAAAATCCTCGTGTCGCTGGTTCGATTCCGGCTTTGGGCATATGGGATACTAGCTCAGGTGGTAGAGCACTTGACTTTTAATCAAGTTGTCCGGGGTTCGAATCCCCGGTGTCTCAGGACAAGCCTTGGAACAGAAATGTTTCAGGGCTTTTTTTATGCAAAAAAATATTCGATGAAAGTATTACTATTCATCGAATTCTACGATCACATAATATCCCCTGTCGTTGTGTTTGATTTCTTTCACAATTCCATGATCTGATTTAATACGGTCACGGCCCATATAGCATCCGGACATGGCAACCGCAGGGTCGATAATATAGCTATAGCTGCTGGTTCCTTCTCTTTCGATAATTTGAACCTGGTCACCGGCCGTTACAAGTCCGGGGCGTTCCATTTTAAATTCTATCAGTCTCATAATCGGTGTTCTCCTTCTTATTTCCAGGTTATTATAACCCTGTGAGAAAAAATTGTAAAGATTAGATAAGAATGATATACTAAAAGGGCAATTTTGAGTGCTGTTAAGAGAGGCGGTTGGCAGGGTGAGTGATAATAGGAATCTATTAGAACGATTAAAGGAGTATGGAAGATCAGATTTTTATCCCTTTCATATGCCTGGGCATAAAAGACAATGGGAAGAATCATTTTGTGAGAAATTTACCAACCCATTTTCTGTTGATATTACGGAAATTGATGGATTTGATAATCTGCATCATCCTCAGGGAATATTAAAGGAGTCTATGGGATGGGCAGCGGACGTATATAAAAGTGACAGGACTTATTATCTGGTGAATGGAAGCAGCTGTGGGATATTAAGCGCCATCAGCGGTACGGTATCAAGAGGCGGAACTATTTTGATGAGTAGAAATTGTCACAAGTCGGCATTCCATGGAGTTTTCCTCAATAATTTAAAAGCAGAATATATTTATCCACAATTGATCGGGGAATTTGGCCTTCAAGGTGGAATACTTCCTGAAGATATGGAATGGATGTTGAAAAACCATCCGGATGTGGAAGCCGTACTTGTGGTATCTCCTACTTATGACGGTATTGTTTCGGATGTGGGTAAGCTAGCGGATATAGTTCATAAATTTGGTTTACCTTTGATTGTTGATGAGGCACATGGCGCTCATTTTTCATTTGGAAAGGGACAGGGATTTCCTGTTTCAGCCATTGAACTTGGGGCTGATGTGGTGATTCAGAGTCTTCATAAGACACTTCCCTCTCTTACACAGACGGCTGTTATGCATGTAAAAGAAGGGTATGTGGATATGGACAGACTGGACCGGTATGTGCATATGTATCAGACCAGCAGTCCGTCTTATGTTCTGCTTGCTTCCATAGATAACTGTATCGGATATATGGTTGAAAATGGGTCAAAATGCATGAATGAGTTCTATGAGAGGATAATGGAGCTAAGGGATGGATTGAAAGATCTTAGCTGTCTGAAGATTCTTGATGAACAGGTGAAAGGACAGTCAGGAGTGTATGAGGTTGATTTATCAAAGCTTATTATATCTACTAGGGAGTCTAAATACTCGGGAGCTGAACTGGATCATTTATTAAGAGAAGATTATCATTTGGAAATGGAAATGTGCGGAACGGACTATGTAACGGCTATTTTAACCATGGCTGACACAAGAGAAGGATTTAAAAGGCTTTCCCAGGCATTGCTGGAGATTGATTCAACGGCAGGGAAGGGCTCTGAAATATGCTATGGCGCGAGATATTTAGCAGCGGAATACAACAGTTTTAAAGTCAGACCCGAATGCAGGACTACCATTGGGAAGTCAATGGACTCACGTAGAAGAAAAGTTCTTTTAAATGATGCAGCGGATCTTGTCTCAGCGGAATTTGTTTACATTTATCCCCCGGGTATCCCCATTATTGCGCCTGGCGAAGTGCTGAAAAAGGAACTGATTGAATTGATTGCAGCATATAAAGATATGAAACTTCCGGTACAGGGATTGGAAGATGAAAAGATAGAACATATTTATGTTATGGATGAATTAGCTGAATAAATAAGTTTGGAGTAGGAAACGATGAGCAGGATTTTTTATATTATGGGTAAAAGTGCGTCTGGGAAGGATACTATTTATAAGAAACTTCTGGAGAGAATTCCTGGTTTAAAAACTATTACCCCATATACCACAAGACCAATTCGGGATGGGGAAGTTAACGGAGTGGAATACTTTTTTACAACCAGAGAAGAGCTGGAACAATTCCGCAGAGATGAGAAATTAATTGAAGAACGTACTTATGATACAATCTATGGACCATGGACTTATTTTACGGTAGACGATGGCCAGTTTGAACGGTCAGGACGGGAGTCTTATCTTATGATCGGGACCTTGGAATCTTATGAAAAAACCAGACATCATTTTGGAAGTGAGTATTTGATTCCAATTTATGTGGAGGTGGATGACAGAGAGCGCTTACTTCGTTCTATTGAGAGAGAACGATGTCAGGAAATGCCTAAATATAAGGAAGTGTGCAGAAGATTTCTTGCGGATGAAGAAGATTTTAAAGAGGAGAATCTGCTTCGATGCGGTATTGATTCGCGTTTTAATAATGATGATCTTGATTGCTGCCTGGATGAGATTACAGAACAGATTAAAAAGAGTTTATAAATAAAATGCTCTCTGAAACTGGTGTATTTCCAAGTTGTTCAGAGAGCATTATTATGTTTATTTTGCTGCAAGTCTTCTGGCTTTTGCTTCCATACGGGATCTTGTTACATCAATGAATACGGCTGCGATGATAACCATACCAATTACAATGTATTGAACAGAACTTGAGGTATTAAGGAGTGTCAGTCCGTTACGAATGGTAGAGATCATCAGTGCACCAATTAACGTTCCCCAGATGGTTCCCTTGCCTCCCATGAAAGAGGCACCTCCTATAATACAGGCTGCAATGGCATCTGTGTCATAAGGAGATATGGCTGCAGATGGATTTGCCACTGCAGAACGTCCTACGATTACCAAGCCGGCTATTGCACACATGAAGCCGGATAAGCTGTAGACAAAGATCAGGACGTTGTCGGAATTGATGCCTGATAGACGGGCAGCTTCCGGATTACCGCCTACACAGTAAATCATTCTGCCCAGTGCGGTTTTGTTTAAAAAGAAATGATATACACCATATATTAGTAAAAGAACTACAAAGCATAGAGGAATTCCGGAGAATCCGTCCAGTGACTTAAACAGGTTGCAGGAGCCTAAAAATGTAACGCCTGCGGGAAAATCGGAAATCGTTTTGGTTGATACCACTAATAAAGCAATACCGCAAAGTACGTTCTTCATACCCAGAGTAGATACAAAGGGATGAGGGAGATGCATTTTCGTCAACAGAAGTCCATTTAAAAAGCCAACACAAAGTCCTGTGATAATGCAGGCGAGTATGAGGATAAATGGATTGGTAATTCCCAGTGAATTCTTGAGCATACCCATTACACAGGCGCACAATATGGCATTTGCGCCTACAGAAAGGTCAATGCCTGCAGTAATCAGTACAACCAGCATTGCTGCGGATATCAGGCCGTTAACGGCCGTCTGACGCAGGATATTCATCATGTTATTCATTGTAAGAAATTTGTCTGTTGCTACTGACAGAATCATAAACAACAGGATCAGAGCCAACAGCGGAGCTGCCTTACTGACTATGTCTTTCATTTGTTTTGTTTTCATTGTATAGCACCTCCCCAGGCAGCTTTCATAATTGTCTCCTGATTCAGTAAGTCACTGTCTCGTGAAAGCTCACCCATGATTTTTCCTTCTCTCATTATAATGACTCTGTCACTCATTCCGATAATTTCAGGCAGCTCAGAGGAAATCATGATTACACATTTTCCTGCTTTAATTAAGTTGTTCATGATGTTATAAACTTCAACTTTTGCGCCTACATCAATGCCTCTGGTGGGTTCGTCAAAGATATAGATATCTGCATTGGTATTGATCCATTTGCCGATTACTACTTTCTGCTGATTTCCACCGGAGAGCTGACCCACTGCTTCTTTTGAATCTGATATTTTAATTCTTAAACCGTCTACATTATCTCCGGTTAGCTGGTCAATGTGCTTCTCATCCAGAAAGAGTCCTTTTTTGCATTTTTTCATGGAACTGAGAATGAGATTGGTACGTACTGACTGGGTCAGAACAAGACCCTGGCCTTTCCGGTCCTCTGTTAAAAATGCGATGCCATGTCGGATTGCATCCTTTGGAGTTTTAATTGTGGCAGGTTTTTCATTGATATAGATATTTCCCGAATCATGGCCGTCAGCACCGAATATGGCGCGGAACGTCTCTGTACGGCCAGCGCCTACCAGGCCAGCAAAACCCAGTATTTCTCCGTAATTGGCATGGAAACTCACATCTTTTAAAAGTCCGGTTGAATTCAGATGCTCTACTCTTAAGGCCTCTTTCCCTCTGGTGGTCTCTATCTTTGGATACTGGTTATCCAGAGTTCTTCCTACCATGGCAGAGATCAGTGAGTCATTGTCCATCTCCGAAATATCTTTTGTCAGAATATGTTCCCCATCTCTCATAACGGTTACGCGATCGCATAAATCAAAGAGTTCTTCCAGTTTGTGGGATACAAACAGGATGGAGATTCCTTTTTCCTTTAGAGAACGGACTGTCTTCATTAATTGAGCAACCTCTTTTTCACCAAGACTGGAAGTCGGCTCATCCATAATGATCAGCTTGGCATCAATTAAAACAGCTTTTGCTATCTCAACCATCTGCTGTATTCCCATACCATAAGAACCACATTCTTTTTTTACATCAATATCCTGTCCCAGTGACATCATTACCTCATGGGCCATCTCATGCATTTTCTCGTATTCCAGGAGCGGGCTGTTCTTCTTTTTCAGCGCTTTATTAATAAATATATTATCTGTGACTGACAGAAGGCGTACAATATTAAGTTCCTGGTAAACACAGGCGATTCCATGAGCTGCAGCCTCTCTGGGGTTTTTAAAGGAGACCTCTTTCCCATCCATGATGAGAGTACCTTCTTCCGGGGTATACACCCCGGTCAGTACTTTAATCAGCGTAGATTTACCGGCACCGTTTTCACCGATCAATCCATGAATTTCGCCTGGTTTTATTTCCAGTGACATATTGCGCAGAGCCACAACTCCTGGGAAGCGTTTCGTCACATCTTTCAGTTCCATTAAGCTCATAGCAGTTCAACCCTTTCTGTTTCTTACAAGCAGGTTATTTTAAATAGCCTTTCAGTTTTTCTAAGTAGTCTTTTGCATTTTCAGAAGAAATAACTTCACAGCCTGTATCAACGAAGGATTTCACTGTCTCGCCCTTTACAGCTTTTACTGCAGATTCTACTGCTTTATATCCCATGGTGTAAGCTGACTGGGCGCAGGTTGCAGAAATGGTTCCGTCGATGATATTCTGAACACCACTCTGATTTCCATCAAATCCTACAATGACTACATCTTTTAATCCGCTTTGTTTGCAGGCCGTTGCAGCTCCTGCAGCAGTATCGTCGTTATGACATAAGACGATCTGAATGTTACCGCTCTGGGCAGTAATCATGTTTTCCATAACATTGGCAGCCGTGTCAGGGTTAGACTGGGCATACTGTACGGAAACCACGTCTATTCCATTTTCTTTCATCGCTCTTTCGTAACCGGCCTGTCTGGCATCGCTGGTGGCGTTTCCTTCAACCCCACCTATAATAACTGCTTTTGCTCCCTTGCCGGCTTTTTCTGCAGCATATAATCCGCCCTGATAGGCTGCTTTGTCATTACCGGTACCGACAAAGGCTATTTTTCCGGGTATTTCAGCATCGGTATCTACGGTTATGATTGGTATTTTTACATCACCAATTACGCTGGCAACTGATTCCGACTGGAGAGGGGAGATAACAAATGCATCAATGCCTCCTGACAGCATGGTTTCAATCATATTGTTCTGTTCGTCATAAGCTGTTTCTGAAGCAGGACCCTGAAGGTCAACTTTAACACCTAAATCCTTTGCAGCAGCATTGACTCCAGCCGCTACGTAGCTCCAGTATTCGCTGGAAAGCGTTTTTAAGATTACACCGACTTTGATATCTCCCGTAGTGGAAGCGGCGGTGGAAGCAGGGGCAGCAGCGGCAGTGGTAGCTTCACTGCTGGCTGGCGTTGCATCCGCTTTTTTTCCTGCGCAGCCGGTAGCTGATACCAGTAAGGCAGAAATTAACATCATGGATAAGATTCTTTTTTTCATGTTTAATCTCCTTTCACAACACGTATTATACAAGTTGCATAAAATGATTCAATGTAATTACTATTTTATAGACAAAAACACAATAACACAATGGTATAATTTGCGCTGTAAGGGGGTGGATGTTTCGATATCTTATTTTATATCAGATGAAAAAAAGCCCGGCAGAGATAGGCTTTTTTCAAAGAGAGGCGGTGGAAAATGGAAGCAGTTAATCTGTAAACAAACAGCCATTTTCGACGGTCAGATGTTTTCCTTTCATGGTATATGCTTCTGTTATATGATTTGTAATGAGTATAACTGCAATTCCGGATTTTAATGCTTCATCAAGCAGGTTGATGGTCAGGGAACGAAGCTGAAAATCAATGGATGAAAATGGTTTAATACAGACCAGTACTTTAGGACGTAGGAAAATCCATCTGTAATAGATCAGCTTCAGCTTGCATTCGTCACTGACATTCTCCGCTTTCTCTACCAGTTCCTTTTCTGTAAAAATCCCTTCAGTCATATTTTTAACCAGCTTTCGATAGGATTTTTTTAATTGTATGCCAGCTTTTTTTTGCATGAACATAAAAATAAAGTTATCCATAATCGTCATATCGGTAAATATCATCTCATCTAAAGATCTTGCCTCGATGAATACAATTTCGTTTAAAACAGAGCGAAAAATAGTATCTGACCGGTTGGATATTATTGCTTTTCCGGTTATGGAACGGCAGCTTTCCAGCATGGAAATAGCGTGACTGCATTCTGCAGAATTTGTGTCCAGTATATTTAACAATTCCCCTCCCTTTATATAGCGGGTTAAGGAAATTACGGGATTCAGTTTTAAATCCTGAATATCTTCGGTATCTGTAATGGTTTGATCATTTACTGACTGAATAAAGTGATGGGGGGTGAATCGGCTTAAGGATCTTCCGTTTTTTATAATGGTAATTTCATCAGCGCGTTTCCATAAATCGGAATTGCTTCCTGAGACATAGAGAAAGGTCATTCCCTTTCCTTTTAATTTGGCGGATAGTTCAAAGAAACCGTTCATCTCATCTTCTGATAAAAACATTTCCAGATCTGTAATAACTGCCAGCTTTCGTCCGGAAATATAGGCACGAAGGAGTTCAATCTGCTTTTGCTTTCCGTAATCCAGAGTATGGGCTTTGGAAGACATGGGGAGAGACAGATCCAGTTCTTTTAAAAGGTCCGGCGCCAGGCGGCAAAGTGAAGCGGCCCGGTTCCACCAGAATACCTTACTGTTAGCCACAAATATATTTTCTTCCACACTTAGCTGGGAGAATATACCACGGTTTTTCCCTATAAAAGCGGTTTGTTTTTGAATCTGATCATTAGAACGGCAGGAATTTATCTTTTCTCCATTCCAGTAGATCCAGCCGGAATCTGGTTTTAATGAGCCATTTAGAAGTCTTAAAAAATTCTGCTTTTCAATTAAATTAGGAATAATGGCGCAGCAAATCTGCCCCTGAAAGGCTCGCAGGCATACTCCTTTTAATAAAGTCTGATTTCCCTCAGAACAGTAGATATTTTCGTAGCGCAATACTTCCTGTTTCATTTTTCAAGCCTCTCTGCGTCATCAAGTATGTAGGGAAGGGTAAGAGATACTTCAGTTCCGGCTCCGGGAGAACTGAACAGATGAATGCCGTATTCCTCTCCCATAAGAAGACGTATTCTGGAATTTACGTTATTCAGTGCGATTCCGCCTTTTTTGTCTTCTCTCACGGAACCAGTGCCGCCTGCCATATGAAGAAGTGTATCATTTAAATGTTCGACTGTTGCTTCGTCTATGCCAATACCGTCATCTGAGACGGAAATATAAAGTATGGTATCGCTGTGATCAATGTCTATGATCACCTTTCCCCCCTCAACTTTTGGCTCTAGTCCATGCTTAATGGCATTTTCAACAATTGGCTGAAGAGTAAGCTTTGGTATTCTGGCTTTTAAAAGGTCTTCCTCCTCTGGCAGCAGGATATCCAGATATAACTTTTCCTCAAACCTGTATTTTTGAATTATAAAATAGTTTTTTACATTGGAAAGCTCCTCTTCCAGTGTTGTAAGACTTTCCATATTAGAAGTAGTATAACGGAAAAATACTGCCAGTGCTTCTGCAATTTTCCCGATCTCAGGAACTCCAGCCATAATGGCATCTGAGCGGATGGATTCCAGTACATTATAGAGAAAATGAGGGTTGATCTGATTTTGTAAGGCCAGATATCGGGCTTGCTGTTTTGCATTTTCAATCATCTTATCCTTATCCAGACTGGTATGGAGTCCTGATAACAATTCATCGAAGCTGGGAGATATGCCTTCCAGACTTTTAAAAAGCTCCGTGAATATGATCCCATTGTTAAAGAGCTCTGCCTGTTTTTCCATAAAACGCAGCGGTTCCCATATTTTTGCTTTTCCCCAAAGAAGAATTGAAAATAATCCAAGACCCATAAATAGAATCAGGAGTACTGCAAAGTAGGATTCCTGACTGTGATCCTCCATCAGAATCAGGAAAAGCATAAGAAGCATAAGAATACTCCAGGATATCAAAGTACCGATCCATATGACAAACCGGTTTTTTAACCATTGCTTTTTCAATTAGATTCCTCCCAGCTATCGGTTGGTAAACAATTTCCTGTATTCATTGGGCGAAACGCCAAGGGTCTTTTTAAACTGTCTGGTGAAAAATTTGATATCATTATATCCGGCCAGTTCAGCAACCTCACTGATGCTTCTTTCTTTTTCTGTAAGCAGCTTTTTAGCGGTGTCAATGCGCACCATTTGTATATACTCGGTTAAGGTTTTTCCGGTTTCTTTTTTAAAGAGAGAGGAAAAATAGGTGTAGCTGAACCCTGTATTTTTAGCCAGCTCTTCCAGCTTAATATTAATTCCCTTATTTTCTTCTATAAAATGTTTGGCATAGATGACAGGCTTTATTTCTCTGTTTTTCAAATGATCCAGCACATTCATAAGTGTTTCACAGAGAATGTCTTCCAATAAATGGAACGTCTGCTCAAGACTTGTACAGTGTTCGTACATTTCAGAAAACCAGGCTTCTTTTTCGTGTTCGTCCAAAGAGGAATCCAGCTGCTTGAATCCATTGAGATAATAGTTAAGAATCAGCAGGAGATTTTTCTTTACCTGCAAACAGGAGGTTATATCTTCTGCCTTCATAATATGTTTTGCAGCTTCCACACATTTCTTAATCTCTTCCATATCAAAGGCTTCCGGCCTGTTTTCCAGCAGCTTTAAGATTCTGGCGTCCATGGCGGAGGAGAGACCCGCGTTTACAAAAGGTGGTTTTATCTCTGAGACTGTATTTAACCCAGTGAGAAAACGGTTACCCATGGCAATACGGCTTTCCTTAATTCGTTTAATCAGCTGGATGCAGCTATCTGCCTGTTCGCTGACAACAGCATTAAAGTAGAGCCTTGGGAATAAATCCTGAAGACTGAGGACACGCTCCTTTATGTGGTTTACGGATTCCAGCAGCTCTTTCCTGTCAAGAGCATCAGAAAATAGAAGAAAGAATATTCCTTCTTCTGTTACTTCAGAGATCCAGATCCAGTTGTGGGAGGAAAACTCCACTTCAGCTATTTCAAGGGTTTTCTCTGTTAAAAGCTGGTAGCTTTCTTCCGTAAATTCCCTGTAACTGATATTGGGTTTTACTGCAATACACCTTGCTGAATTCTTCATAATATCAGCAGCATTTATTTTTTCAACTTCCTGCAGTATGTTCTCCTCCTGTTCGTTTAACTGCTTTTGTAAAACAGTTTTCAAAAACAGGTGTTTAAATGTACCGGTATAATTCTTTATGGTTTCTTCAAGATGCAGGCGGGTGGATTGTATGGATATCTGTTCCTGGGTTTCCTTAACCAGTTTTTTTAATGTACGGGTTAAATCTTCCTGGTTGATGGGTTTTAGCAGATAATCTCTTACCCCAAACCGCATTCCCTGCTGTGCATACTGAAAGTCTTTATAACCGCTGATGATGATGCATTTGAGAATTTCGTTCTGCATTTTTGCTTCTTCAATCAGACGAAGACCATCCATTCCAGGCATTCGGATATCTGTAAGTAGAATATCCGGTTTTTTTTCATTAATCAGCTGCAGAGCAGTTAAACCGTCGTATGCGGTTCCAAGCAGCCGGATGCCAATTTCATCCCAATTAACTAAATATTCGATGAGCTTACAGATCTTTTTTTCATCGTCTGCAATTACCATTCCTAAAATTGCAATCATCTCCCGTTTTGTCATTTTTAACAGTATTGCCTTTTAGGTTAAGTATACTTCACTGGTAAGAGATTCTCAACATAAATAGTGTTGAAAAATGTTGGAAATTGTAAAAAACACCATAATATTTTAGATATTCATTAAAATATTGAGTAATAATGCTTTTTAATATCGGTTAATTTGTTAAATTTATATCAAAAACGCATAAAAGCAGTTCAATTCATAGTAAGAAACTATGAGTAAAGATGAATTTTCTTGCTATCAATGGGTGGGTTTGGTATATTATTAATAAGATTTTGTACCGTAAAAAAACATAGAAATGTAAGAGGTATAATAAGGTGACTAAAATATGAATGCTATGGAAGCCCGTAAGAGCAGATTCTTTAAAAATATGTTTTTGTCCTACTGTCTGATCATTATATTAAGCTTTCTCATTTACTCGGTTACAGTCATTTATGAGGCTGCAAAAGTGAAAGAAAATCAGGCAGTTAAGTATTATGAAACAAAGGCCCAGGCATTTGCCAATGGGATGGATCAGCAGATTTACAGCGCACAGAATATCATAACAAATCTTAACAATTCCTCGTTGATTAATAAATTGTATATGACTGTTCAGATGCAAAGCCCGGTTGATTCCTATCTTTTGTACCAGGTGTTAAATGACATCCGCTATCAGAAAACAGCTGGAGATGATTTTAATATCTCAGATGTAGTCCTGATAATGAATAATTACAATAAGGTATATACCAGTGATGAGGTGATTCACTTATCTGATCGCATTGATTTATCAGAATGGAAAACCGACCGTCTGGCAATTACAGATTTAAATACCTGTTTAAATATGAATAACAGCCAGCTGACATTTTTCAAAAAATACCTCATATTCAGTGGTGCCTATCAATATGGATCTGGATCACAGAGAGGTATTATCTGCGTTCTGTTTGAAAATCAGAAGATAGAAGAGATGCTTAAGGCTGCATCGGGTGAGGCCCGGGGATATGCAGTTTACTATAATGGAAAACCGGTTATAAAAGAGGGGATTGAAGATGGAAGAAGCTTTAAACAGACCTCACAGGTAAGCAGTGCCATCTCTTATGAGATTATAGCGGATCATAATAAGTTTGGCTTTGAGTTCTCTGACTTAGGATCTTTTGCATTGGTATTTGGATTTCTGATTTGTGTGGGATATTTAATTCTGGCTTACTTTTTTACAAACCGGTATTCATCCCCATTTGAGAAAATCAGGCTTTTAGTGGGGAAAGACAGGAAAGAGGGAAAAAACGAAGCAGAAAAAATTGTCTCCGGTGTGGTTGATCTTCTTGGAGAGCGTAATGGGTATATGCAACAGGTTCATAACATGTCACCTTATGCCAGCCAGGGAATTCTTCACAGTCTTATTCTTGGGAGTGATGGGGAATCCGGTAATAAAGAATTTCTAACAGATTTTGTACAGTTAAAACGAGTATTTTTTCTGGCTGCAATGGTTGATTTATATTTTGGAGAAAAATGTAGTAAGGATGAGGCAAAGAAAGCGGTAAAAGCAATTTCCCTGCTGGCAGAACAGGAATCAGATGAGGAATTTAAGATCTTGTCTTATAAAAAGGATTCTTTCCATGTCTATCTTATTTTTAACAGTAATAACGGAGAGCGTCTGGAGGATAAACTTTACGAATTTTTTGATAAAATGAAAAAGACCCTGGATTCCAGGTGTATGGTGACCGTTGGAGCAGATGAGGTTAAGGAAGAACTGGAAGAGATCTCTGTTTCCTGTGACAATGCAATGCTTGCTTTGGAAAAAATTTTATGGGAGGGAAGAGGGGCCATCTATTTTCATGATCCACAGTCAGACTGTTCTATGAATTATTATTTTCCTAAGGATGGAGTAAAACAGCTGACTAAGGGAATGAAGGACAGGGACAGGGAGTCTATCCGTCATTTCTTTGAGGAGATTGAGAAGAAAAACCAGATGGAGTTTGATAATTCTGTTTATGCCGGAAAGCTGCTGTTAAGTGAGCTTTATGTTACCGTTGCAAAAGCAATGCAGGCAGTATGGGATCAGTGTGGCATTCCTTTAAGAAGAGTGGATGTCTGCCCCTCTTACCGTACCATGGATGAGGTCATTGAATATTATAGTAATCTGATCGAAGGGCTTTTTATTGAAGTGGACCAATCTGAGGAATTAAGAGAGGAATATTTCCAGAATGAGTCGGAATTAATTGAGTATATCAATAAGAATGATAAAAATCCGGACCTTTCCCTCACCCAGATAGCGGACCATTTTTCGGTAAGCAGCAAATATGTGACAGCTTTGGTGAAAAAGCGGTTTGGCATGACCTATTTAAAATATGTGCAGGAACGAAGAATTTCTTATGCCATTGATCTTTTAAAGAATTCGTCTCTTCCCCTTGAGAAAATAGCGGAGGAATGTGGTTACACCAATATGCTGACATTCCGAAGAAACTTTAAAGCGATTATGGCGTGTAACCCAAGTGACTTCCGGGGAGAGAAAACTACGGAAGAAGAGTCGTAATAAATCAACAAATAAAAGGGCTATAAAACCAGGAATGAATCAAAAAAGGATAGTAAACACTGCTTCCTTTTTTGATTCATTCATTTTTTGTGGTCAAAATGCCCTTGGAAAAAGTGAAACTAGCAAAAAAGTAGGGCAAATTATACAATTTACTCATAACTCATCAAATGGAAGGGGACAAAAGAAATGAATGTGCTTGCCAGCAAAAAAGCAAAGCCAGAGATAAAAAAACTCTCGAAAGAAGAAAAAAAACTGCTGTTTCGAAAAAATGTGAAGAGAGATAAGTATCTGCTTCTAATGTTTGCACCAGTTTTGATCTATTATCTGATATTCGCCTATTTACCTATGACAGGTCTTGTAATGGCGTTTACACAATTTAAGGCGGGCAGCGGAATGATGGGCCTTTATACAGGTACCTTTGTGGGGCTGAAATGGTTTATTCAGTTTTTTAACTCACCATATGCGTTCCGGTTGATTCGAAATACCTTTTTGCTATCATTTTATTCGTTAATATTTGGGTTTCCGATTCCTATTATTTTTGCACTGTGTATTACCCAGATAAAAAACAAGTATTTACAGAAAGGGACTCAGATCATTACATATTTACCTTATTTTATCTCTACGGTAGTCATCTGCGGAATGATAACAAACTTTTTATCACCGTCCAGTGGAATTATTAACCAGCTGATCGTTAAGGCAGGGGGCACCGCAATAAACTTCCTGGGTGAGCCTAAATGGTTTCGGGCGATTTATGTTATTTCCGGTTCCTGGCAGAGCTTTGGATTTAATTCCATTATCTTTGTAGCTGCAATTATGGGCGTTGCACCGGAACTTTATGAAGCAATGAAGGTGGATGGTGCCAGCAAGGTTCAGACGATACGTTATCTGGTGCTTCCAAGCATTAAACCAACCATTGTGCTTTTACTTATTATGTCACTGGGCAATCTCTTAAATGTGGGATTTGAAAAGGTTTATCTTCTTTATAATTCCGGAATCTATGATACGGCAGATGTAATTTCCACTTATGTTTACAGGCAGGGTATTGGCAGTCAGAATTACAGCTATGCAACAGCAGTGGGACTGTTTAATTCGCTGATTGCTTTTGTCATCGTATTTACGGCAAACAGGCTTAGCAGAAAACTGACAGAAACATCGGTATGGTAAGGAGAAAGAGATGAATCAGAAAAGTACATGGATAGAGTTTAAAAATGAATGTATCACAGATAAGCTGTTTGATATCGGCATCTGGGTACTGATTGCGGCGGCAGTCTGTATTACCCTGTATCCCTTTATATATGTTGTAAGTATTTCCTTAAGCTCTGGTGAGGCGGTGAACAAGGGATTAATTACCCTGTTACCGGTGGACGTGAATCTGGATACCTATCGGATGGTTATGTCTTATAAGGATCTATGGATTTCTTATGGAAATACATTTTATTATACCGTTATGGGAACCTTTTTAAATATCGTATTTACCTGTCTGGCAGCTTATCCGCTTTCCAGAAAACGGTTTTTCTTAAGAAAGAAAATGAATTTCCTCCTGGCATTTACCATGTATTTTTCCGGTGGACTCATACCAAGTTATCTGGTTGTAACGGGGCTTGGTTTGTATAACAGCAGACTGGCCATGATACTCCCGGTCCTGGTAAGCGCTTATAACGTTATGATCTGCCGTTCTGCGTTTGAAGGAATTGCTGAGGAATTATTTGAAAATGCGTATCTTGAGGGAGCAAATGACCTTCAGATTTTGGTAAAAATAGCAATCCCATTAGTAAAACCGACGTTAGCTGTTTTAACTCTGTATTATGCAGTGGCACGGTATAATGATTTCTTTAGTGCGCTGCTTTATATCGGAAAGCAGAATCTTCAGCCGCTGCAGTTGTTTCTTCGAAGAATTCTTCTGATGGCATCTGCAGAGATTATGCAGTCTTCCGGAAATGCAACGGCCGCCAGTGCAGCAGCTCAGTCTACCATTCAGATCAGATACGTCTGCATCGTTTTATCTATGGTGCCAATCGTATGTCTCACTCCCTTTATACAGAAGTATCTGGTGAAAGGTACCATGCTGGGAGCAGTAAAAGGATAATCATGTTTTGATTATATATAATAAAAATGAGGAGGACGTTACAATGAAAAAGAAGGAATATTGGAAAGCAGCAGTCATATCTGCAATGATAGCTGCAGCGGCGTTATCTGGCTGTTCAGGGAAGAACACCCAGACGGAATCAAAAGAGGAAAAAAGCAATGAGGCTGAATTTAATTACACCGGGGCAGCACCGGTAACCAACACCCCTGATGCAAAGGTCAGCATTCTTGCACAAAATTCCTGGTACTCTACCGTAGACTATGCCAACGCGGATATTATTAAGAAAATTGCTTCCAATGCAGGTGTGACAATTGACTGGACCCTTGTCTCACCTACCAATTATAAGGACAGCGTCAGCCCGATGCTGGCATCCGGTTCGGATCTTCCAAATATCGTGGAACTCCCTGATCTGGATGAAAATATGACTTATATTACTGGAGGACTTTTCTATCCTCTTGATGAGTATATGAATTATATGCCGAATTACAAGAAGTTTCTGGATAGCAACCCGGCTATAAAAGCCAGTCTGACAGCTGAGGATGGTCATATTTACTATGTACCTCAGACAGTTGTAACGGACAATTATCAGCCCTGTACCATGATGAATATGCAGTGGTTGGATCAGCTGGGTCTTCCGGTACCAACCACACTTGATGAATTTGTAGAAGATCTGCGTGCGTTCCGTGATAATGATATGAACGGAAATGGAGACAAAACGGATGAGATTCCATTAAGCGTAACAGCTAAGAATCTTCCTTTTATGTTTGGCCCGGCGTTTGGTCTTAACCTGGTAGATGGTTTTTATGCGGATGAAAGTGGAAAGGTACACTATTCAGCTGCTGAATCTGAGAATTACAAGAAGTATCTTACGTTCTTAAATGGTCTTTATAAAGAAGGTCTTTTGGAGGTAGAATATACATCTCTTACCCGGGATCAGATTACAGAGCGCTGTGCCCGTAATATAACTGGTGCAACATTTGATTACAGCTGGCAGATGTCACAGCTTTACAGCAAGCAGTATCCGGAGTATACTGGTGAAAAAGGAATTATGGTTGGAATTCCACCTCTTTCCGGTGAATCAAAAGGCTTTTATCTGGGAAGAAATCCTATTGCCAATATTTTCGGTGTAAGCAAGTCAGATAAAGACCCGCTTCTTGCCATTAAATTTTTAGATTATGCCATGAGTGAGGAAGCACAGAATTATTATGTATGGGGACTGGAAGGAGAAAGCTATACGGTATCAGCAGACGGCAAAAAGGCTTATACAGAAAAGGCATCTGATAACAACTGGCTGCAGCAGCTTGGTATCAATGCAGGATGTCTTCCTTCCCAGCAGTCGGTAGAGGCTACAGATGTACTTCTTCCAAAATGGCATGTTGATAAGGATAAGGAGCTTCAGGCATTTTCCAAGGCACCTTGGCCATTCATCTATTCTACAAAGGATGAGCAGAATATTATTTCCCAATATCTGGTTGATATTACTACTTATGTAGATGAAATGAATGTGGCATTTATTACAGGAACGACAGATCTTAGTACATTTGATTCCTATTTATCTACCCTTGACAATATGGGATTAAAGGATCTGCTGAAAGTGAAACAGCAGCAGTATGACCGGTTCGTTTCATCCACCAAATAATGAGTTTACGACCGGCACAGAGGATGGATTCTGTGCCGGTTTTTTACTTTAATTGTATATGTAATTGAAAGGATCAGATATGGAAAATAAGAAAAGAACAATACCAATCTCCAGGTTTTATACCTGCGAAGAGAAGCTGATAAAGAGAATAAAGGAAAAAGGCAGAAAAAACAGGTTTTGTGCGGAGACAAAAAAAGATTATGAAAATTGGAAGAAGGAAACAAGAGAGCTGTTAAAAAACCTGATCGGACTTCAGAACATGGAATATTGTCCGTTAAATCCCCAGTGTCTGGAACGGGTGGTAATTGAAGACGGCATTATAAGGGAAAAGATTCTTCTTCAGGTGGAACCGGAAGTGTATATGCCGGTCTATGTTCTGATTCCACCCAAGAAGGGGGAAGAAAAGTTAAAATGCTTTCTGGCACCTCCAGGTCATCAGGGAGCAGGAAAGTATTCGGTAGCAGGAGTGCGGGAAATTCCGGCAGTTGCGGATAAAATTGAGCTGTTTCATTATGATTACGGTCTGATGATGGCAAAGCTTGGCTATGCAGTTCTCTGCCCTGACTGCCGCGGCTTTGGGGAGAGAAGGGAGGCTGCGCTCCAGGGGGAAGAGGAAAATGAATTTTTAAATTCTACCTGTTTTCATCTTGCCCATATGGCAGAACCCCTTGGTATGACCGTGATTGGCATGTGTACCTGGGACTTAATGAGACTGGTTGATTATGTCTGGGAGCGGGGAGAATGGGATGTGGAATCGGTTGGCTGCGTGGGGTTTTCCGGCGGAGGAATGCAGACACTCTGGCTTTCTGCTTTGGATGACCGGATTAAAACCGTGATAATCAGCGGATACTTATATGGATATTCGGATTCTCTTTTAAGACTGAATGGCAATTGCAGCTGCAATTATGTACCTCATCTTTGGGAACATGTGGATATGGGAGATATTGGGGCACTTCTGGCGCCAAGACCTCTCATGGTACAATCCGCCCGTTCTGATCACCTGAATGGATACAGAGGAATGGAAAATGTTTTAGAGCAGCTGGACGTGATCAGAAAAGCATATGGCTTGTTTGGCAAAGAGGAAGTAATTTATCATGATATATGGGATGGTGGTCACTGTTTCCATGGAGAAAACTTAGAGAAATTCTTAAATGGGGTCATGGAAATGAAATAAAGTAATTTTAATTGGATACGATAACATTTGCCAATACTTCTTTCTTGTGGTGAAAAACGTTATATGCTATAATGATACTGGCTGGTTTTTAATAAAACGGGTCATACAACAGCGATAGGGAGGTGTCTCTATGCCAGGTTTCCACGATATTATCGGTCATGAGAGAATCAAAGAACATTTGCAGAAGGCGATTGAATCAAATCATGTATCCCATGCGTATATTCTCACTGGAGAAGCGGGAATGGGAAGAAAATCTCTGGCTAACGCATTTGCCATGACTTTGCTGTGTGAAAAAGGTATGAGCGAACCGTGTATGCAGTGCCATGCCTGCAAACAGGTTATGAGCGGGAATCACCCGGATCTTATTTTTGTCACACATGAAAAAACAGCAGGTATCGGTGTAGATGACATCCGAGGTCAGATACAGGATACGATTATGATTCGGCCTTACAGCAGTTACTATAAAATATATATCGTTGATGAGGCGGAAAAGATGACGGTTCAGGCTCAGAATGCTCTTTTAAAGACCATTGAGGAACCTCCGTCTTATGCAGTTATTATGCTTCTTACTACCAACCAGGAAGCATTTTTGCCCACAATCCTCTCCAGGTGCGTGCAGTTAAAATTAAAGCCGTTAAAAGATTCTGTTGTTACTTCTTATCTGACAGGATCTATGGGAATTAGTGAGAGCAGGGCGGAAGTTTACGGAGCATTTGCCAGGGGTAATTTGGGACGTGCCATTCATCTTGCTGCGTCAGAAGAATTTCAGGCGCTGTATATGGAATTAATCCATATGCTGAAGCACTTAAAAGAGATGGATATCATGGAACTCTTAAATTATATCAGGAAGCTGAAGGAACAGGATCCGGATTTATCTGACTGCCTGGATTTTATGCAGCTGTGGTATCGGGATGTTTTAATGTTTAAAGTAACACAGGATATCAATCTTCTTGTTTTTAAAGAAGAATTTAATACAATGAAGGAAATGAGCGCTGCCAGCTCTTATGAGGGAATCGAGCTGATCCTACAGGCCATAGATAAGGCAAGGGTTCGTTTAAATGCCAATGTAAATATGGAACTGGCGATGGAGCTTATGCTGCTTGTTATGAAGGAGAATTGATTGATGATAAAAGTTATTGGCGTCAGATTCCGGAATGCAGGAAAAATCTATTACTTTGATCCTGTAAATCTGGAGGTAAAGGCTGGGGATCATGTAATAGTAGAGACAGCAAGAGGTATTGAGTATGGTTACGTTGTACTTGGAGCCCGTGAAGTGGAAGATGAGAAGGTGGTTCAGCCTTTAAAATCGGTGATCCGTATGGCTACCAAGGCAGATGATGAAGTAGAGAAAAAGAATCATGAGAAGGAAAAGGAAGCATTTAAGATCTGCAAGGAAAAGATTAAAAAGCATGGTCTTTTGATGAAGCTGATTGATGCGGAATATACCTTTGATAACAATAAGGTGCTGTTTTATTTTACGGCAGATGGAAGAATTGATTTCAGGGAGCTGGTTAAAGATCTGGCTTCTGTTTTTAAAACAAGGATTGAACTGCGCCAGGTTGGTGTCAGGGATGAGACTAAGATTGTGGGAGGTGTTGGTATCTGCGGCAGAACGCTGTGCTGCCACTCTTATCTTTCTGAGTTTATACCGGTTTCTATTAAGATGGCCAAGGAGCAGAACCTTTCACTCAATCCAACCAAGATTTCCGGCGTGTGCGGAAGGCTTATGTGCTGCCTGAAGAATGAAGAAGAAACCTACGAAGAGCTTAACAGCAAGCTTCCAAATGTGGGGGATTTTGTGACCACAGATGACAATTTAAAGGGAGAGGTTCACTCAGTCAGTGTTCTAAGACAGTTGGTTAAGGTCGTGGTTACCATTAAGGATGAAAAGGAAATCAGAGAATACAAGGTGGAACAGTTAAGGTTTAAGCCCAGACGCCGCAGGGAAAAGACCCAGGTGACGGATGAGGAGTTAAAGGCTTTGGAAGCTCTGGAAAGGAAAGAGGGAAAATCCAAGTTAGATGACAATTAAGCTGAAAGACAATGAACGAATTGATGACCTGCAGCGCAATGGTTATCAGATCATACAAAACCGGGACGGCTTCTGTTTTGGAATGGATGCCGTTCTGCTTTCCGGATTTGCAAAGGTAAAGCCAGAAGAAAAGGCAATTGATCTTGGGACCGGAACGGGTATTATCCCCATTCTTTTGGAAGCGAAGAACCAGGGAATGCATTATACAGGGCTTGAGATCCAGGAGGAAGTGGCTGATATGGCTGCCAGAAGCGTGGCGCTGAATCATCTTGAGGATAAAATAACCATTGTCAGAGGAGATATAAAGGAAGCCAGCCGTTTGTTTGGTGCGGCTTCTTTTGATGTGGTGACATCCAATCCTCCTTATATGAATGATGCCCATGGTCTTAAGAATCCGGATCTGCCAAAGGCAATATCCCGTCACGAGGTATTGTGTACCTTAGAGGATGTGGCAAGGGAAGCGGCAAAGCTTCTTCGTCCAGGCGGACGGTTTTATCTGGTTCACAGACCCCACAGACTGATTGAAATTATAACAGCATTAAAGAGTGTGGGTATGGAACCCAAGCGAATGAAGATGGTACACCCCTTTACTGATAAAGAAGCAAATATGGTTCTTATTGAAGCAGTCAGGGGCGGAAGGTCCATGATTAAGGTGGAGGCACCTGTGATCGTGTATAAGGAACCAGGTGTGTATACGGATGAGATCTATACGATTTACGGGTACTGATCTTAACTGGGAATGAAATAAAAGGAATTTTAGCGGGAGAAGGAAAATGAACGAGAAAAAAGGTAAATTGTATTTGTGCGCCACTCCCATCGGTAATCTTGATGACATTACCCTCCGGGTGTTAAATACGCTGAAGGAAGCGGATTTAATCGCAGCAGAGGATACCCGTCACAGCATTAAGCTTCTGAATCATTTTGATATCAAGACGCCTATGACCAGCTACCACGAGTACAATAAGGTGGAAAAGGCAGTTTATCTGGTGGAGCAGATGAAGCAGGGAGTTATGGTTGCTCTGATTACAGATGCGGGAACACCTGGGATCTCCGATCCTGGTGAGGAACTGGTGAAGCAGTGTTATGAAGCAGGAGTAGAGGTAACTTCACTACCAGGACCTGCGGCCTGTATCACAGCGCTGACCCTTTCCGGACTGGGAACAAGGAGATTTTGTTTTGAAGCGTTCCTTCCTTCCGATAAAAAGGAAAAGCAGTGGATTTTAAATGAGTTAAAGAATGAGACAAGAACCATAATTCTCTATGAGGCTCCCCACCGTCTTGTTAAGACTCTGGAAGAGCTTTATGAAGCATTAGGGGAACGTAGAATTACCATCTGCCGGGAATTGACGAAACGATACGAGACTGCATTTCGTACAACATTTACCCAGGCACTCAGCACTTACCGCAATGAGGATCCTAAGGGAGAATGCGTCATCGTGGTGGAAGGTAAGAGCTTCGATGAAATCCGTTCGGAGCAGACAAAAGCGTTTGAGGAGCTTTCTATTGAAGATCACATGGCTCGCTACGAGAGCCAGGGAACGGATAAAAAAGAGGCTATGCGTATGGTAGCGAAGGACCGTGGAATCAGCAAAAGAGAGGTTTATCAGTATCTGTTAAACCGGGAAATATAAAAAAATATCTTGACAACAGGAGTTTATTCTAATAATATTAGTTTGAGATTCAAACTATTTGAGATATAAAACAATCCAACGAGGCATGATTTCATTTCAGTCCGGGAATTACCAGAATGGAATAGAAACATGAATGGGGGAAATATATGACAACAAAAATAATTGGAACAGGGTCTGCAGTTCCGGACCGGGTGGTTACCAATGACGATCTGGCTAAGATCGTGGATACCAGTGATGAATGGATCCAGTCAAGGACTGGTATCAGGGAACGGCGGATTGCCGATGCCCAGTCTGGAACCACGGATCTGGCTATAAAGGCAGCTATGGCCGCACTGAAGGATTCGGGTGTATCGTCGGATGAACTGGACATTATTGTTTTGGCTACTTCATCTCCTGACCGATGTTTTCCAAGCGGAGCCTGTGAAGTACAGGCGGCAATCGGAGCTCACAGGGCAATTGCTTTTGATTTAAGTGCTGCATGCTCTGGTTTTGTTTATGGCTTCCATACAATCTCCGCATTTTTTCAGGCAGGTATCTATAAAACAGGTCTGATCATCGGAGCCGATACGTTAAGCAAGTTAATTGACTGGAAAGACAGAGGAACCTGCGTACTTTTTGGAGATGGCGCGGGAGCTGCGGTAGTACGGTCCCAGGATAAAGGAAGGCTTTACATGACCATGGGTGCTGATGGCACAAGAGGAAGTGCACTGGACTGTGTATCACGGACCACTGATAATTTTCTCACTGGTCAGGAACCGGAAACAGGCTATATGACCATGGATGGCCAGGAGGTATTCCGGTTTGCAGTTAAAACCGTTCCGGAAGCTATCTCAGAGGTGCTTTCAGAGAGCGGAACGGACATTAGTGATATTAAGTATTTTGTTCTGCATCAGGCGAATTACCGGATCTTTGAATCGATTGCAAAGAGACTGAAAGTGCCCATGGAGAAGTTTCCAACTAATTTAGAACGGTATGGAAACACATCGGGAGCATCGATTCCGATTTTGTTAGATGAATTAAACAAAGCCGGGAAGCTGCAGCAGGGAGATAAGATTGTACTTGCTGGATTTGGGGCAGGTCTTACCTGGGGAGCTACACTTTTGGAGTGGTAAATAATGGATCTAATACTTTGAAAATCAAAGTACTAGCATATAAAAATGATTAAGAGGAAGCAAAAGGAGATTAGAAGATGTTAGAGAAAATGCAGGAAATTATAGCAGAGCAGTTAAATGTGGATGCAGCAATCGTAAAACCGGAATCCTCTTTTAAAGAGGACTTAGGGGCAGACTCCCTTGATTTATTTGAACTGGTTATGGCTCTTGAAGATGAGTACTCAGTTGAGATTCCATCTGAAGATTTAGAGAAATTAACAACCGTTTCACAGGTTATGGACTATTTAAAAGCAAAGGGCGTGGAAGCGTAATGAATACCAGAATCCCCCAACTTTTGGGAATTGAATATCCCATCATACAGGGCGGCATGGCATGGGTTGCGGAACATCATCTTGCAGCAGCCGTGTCGGAAGCTGGTGGCCTTGGACTGATTGGCGGAGCCAATGCACCTGGTGAAGTGGTGCGTGAGGAAATCCGCAAAGCAAAGAAGCTGACCAACAAGCCAATTGGTGTCAATGTCATGCTTTTAAGCCCTCATGCTGATGATGTGGCAAAGGTAATCGTTGAGGAAGGCATTAAGGTGGTAACCACCGGAGCCGGTAATCCTGAGAAATATATGGAGATGTGGAAGGCAGCAGGAATTAAGGTAATTCCGGTTGTTGCTTCCGTAGCACTTGCAAAGAGAATGGAGCGCTATGGTGCAGATGCAGTAGTAGCGGAAGGATGCGAGTCCGGCGGACATATCGGAGAGCAGACTACCATGACTTTGGTTCCCCAGGTAGCAGACGCAGTTTCCATACCTGTTATAGCAGCAGGAGGAATTGGTGACGGCAGAGGAATCGCAGCAGCATTTATGCTTGGTGCAGAGGCTGTCCAGATCGGAACCAGATTTGTGGTTTCCAAAGAATCCATTGTACATGACAATTACAAACAGAGAATTATAAAAGCAAAGGATATTGATTCTGCAGTAACAGGACGTTCACACGGCCATCCGGTAAGATCTTTAAGAAATCAGATGACCAGAGAGTATACGAAACTGGAAGAGGAAGGAAAATCCTTTGAAGAATTGGAATACTTAACCCTTGGAACCCTTCGTAATGCGGTTTTAGAGGGAGATGTTATCAACGGCACGGTTATGGCCGGACAGATTGCAGGTATGATCAGTAAGGAACAGACCTGTAAGGAAATGATTGAAGAAATGATGGAGCAGGCCGGGAAACTTCTTGGCCGTTAAAGAGGAGTTTATGACTATGAGCAAGATCGCATTTATTTTCCCAGGCCAGGGCGCACAGTACTGCGGTATGGGCCAGGATTTTTATGAGCAGACAGCAACTGGAAAAGAAATTTTTGATATGGCTTCCGGACTTTTGGGTTTTTCCCTGCCGGAACTCTGCTTTGAGAAGAATGACCGTCTGGATATTACAGAATATACGCAGGCAGCCATGGTGACCACAGGGATCGCCATGATGAGGGTGCTGGAAGAGAGAACAGGTATAAAGCCGGATGTGACGGCTGGTTTAAGCCTGGGAGAATATTGCGCGCTTGCAGCAGCAGGAGTCATGAGTGACAGGGATGCAATCTTAACTGTCAGACAGAGAGGAATTCTTATGCAGGAAGCAGTTCCTGCCGGTCTGGGAGCAATGGCAGCCGTTCTTTCTTTGGATGCGTCTAAAATTGAAGAGGTTTTAAGCCAGATCGAAGGAGTTCAGATTGCAAATTATAACTGCCCTGGGCAGATTGTTATATCAGGTAAGAAAGAAGCTGTTGAGGAAGCCGGTGAGAAGCTTCTGGCAGCAGGAGCAAAGAGAGTCATTGGCTTAAATGTAAGCGGACCGTTCCACTCAGCCATGCTGACGCAGGCAGGTGAAAAAATTGGTGCCGTGCTTGAGAACATAGAGATTCATAAACCTGTGATTCCCTATGTAGCAAATGTAACAGCCCAGTATGTGGCAGAGGCAGATGAAGTTAAGCCTTTACTGGTCCGACAGGTATCTTCTTCCGTGCGTTTCCAGCAAAGTGTGGAAGCCATGTTAAAAGATGGAGTGGATACATTTGTAGAAATAGGACCAGGAAAAACACTGGCTGGATTTATTAAGAAGATAACGAGAGATGCGAAAGTCTTTAATATAGAAAAACTGGAAGATATAGATAAGTTAACGGAAATTTAAGGGGAGGTGACAGGATATGTTAGATGGTAAAATAGCGGTGGTCACTGGTGCCAGCAGAGGAATCGGAAGAGCAATTGCGTTAAGGCTGGGACTGGAAGGAGCCACTGTAATAGTCAATTATAATGGATCAGAAGAAAAAGCACTTCAGGTAGTAAAAGAGATTGAAGAAAAAGGCGGTAAAGCAGAGGCGATTGCCTGTAACGTATCGGATTATGAAGCTTGTGGTATATTCCTTGAAGGAGTTATTAAGAAATATGGGAAGCTGGATATTCTCATTAATAATGCAGGTATCACAAGAGATAATCTTCTTATGAAAATGTCGGAAGAAGAGTTTGATGCAGTCATCAATACCAACTTAAAAGGGGTATTTAACTGTATGAAGCATGTTTCCCGTCAGATGATCAAACAAAGAGGCGGCAGAATCATCAACATTTCATCTGTATCCGGAATTCTTGGGAATGCAGGTCAGGCAAATTACTGTGCGGCAAAAGCCGGTGTCATAGGAATGACAAAATCATTTGCCAGAGAAGCTGCCAGCAGAGGCATTACTGTAAATGCCATAGCACCTGGCTACATTCAGACAGATATGACAGATGTACTGTCTGATTCTGTGAAAGAGGCATCTCTTAATCAGATTCCAATGAAACGTTTTGGTACGCCGGAAGATATTGCGGCTGCGGCTGTATTTCTTGCATCAGAGCCGGCTGGTTATATCACAGGTCAGGTCATCAGTGTAGATGGCGGAATGGCTATGTAAAAAGGAGAAAAACGGTATGAATAGAAGAGTGGTAGTAACTGGCATGGGAGCAATTACTCCTATTGGTAAGGATGTAGAAAGTTTCTGGAACGGACTGAAGGAAAAAAAGGTGGGAATTGCGCCTATTACTCAGTTTGACACAACAGACTATAAAGCCACACTGGCCGCAGAAGTTAAGGATTTTGATCCGAAGGAGTATATGGATCCAAAGGCAGCCAAACGAATGGAACGTTTTGCACAGTTTGCAGTTGCAGCTACAAAGGAAGCTCTTGAAATGTCAGGAATTGATATGGAAAAAGAAGATCCTTATCGCGTGGGCGTTAGTGTAGGTTCCGGGATTGGAAGCTTACAGGCCTTAGAGCGGGAACATAAAAAGCTATTAGAGAAAGGTCCGGGCAGAGTCAATCCTCTTTTGGTACCCATGATGATATCCAATATGGCAGCAGGAAATGTGGGGATTCAGTTCGGATTAAAGGGTAAGTGTATCAACGTGGTTACGGCCTGTGCTACAGGAACCCACTCCATCGGAGAGGCGTTCCGATCCATCCAGTATGGGGAAGTGGATGTGATGGTGGCAGGAGGTGCAGAAGCCAGCGTATCACCAATCGGTGTGGCCGGATTTACGGCTCTTACTGCACTTACTACTTCAGATGATCCGCTCCGTGCTTCCATCCCATTTGATAAGGACAGAAGCGGCTTTGTTATGGGTGAAGGTGCTGGCGTTGTGATATTGGAAGAACTGGAACACGCGCTTTCCAGAAATGCCGTTATCTACGGAGAAGTAGTTGGTTACGGGTCTACCTGTGATGCATACCATATTACCTCTCCTGCAGAGGACGGAAGCGGTGCTGCGAGAGCCATGACTGAGGCGATGAAAGATGCCGGCATTAAAGCGGAAGATCTTGATTATGTCAATGCTCATGGGACCAGCACTCATCACAACGACTTATTTGAAACTATGGCAATTAAAGCTGCTTTAGGCGATCATGCAAAAAATGTAAGAATCAGTTCTACAAAATCCATGATTGGCCATCTTCTTGGCGCGGCAGGCGGTGTGGAATTCATTGCCTGTGTGAAATCCATTCAGGATGGATTTATTCATGCCACTGCCGGTCTGGAAGAAGAAGGCGAAGGTTGTGATCTAAACTATACAAAGGGTGAGGGCGTTTCCTGTGACGTAACATATGCCATCAGCAATTCCCTGGGCTTTGGCGGTCATAATGCCAGCATTCTTGTAAAGAAGTATGAACAGTAGGAGGCAGTCATAATGGAAATCAATGATGTGATCAGACTGATGGAGGCCGTTTCACAGCAGGGCCTCACCAGTTTTAAGCTGGAAGAGGGTGACTTTAAGTTATCCATAAAAAAAGAAAAACAGATGGTGATTGCGGCAGAAGGCGATTATGTCCAGAGAAGTATGGAGATTCCTTCTTATGCCGTTTCTAATACGAAGGCTACAGCGCTGGAGAGCGGAATGGATCAGGCTAAGACGGAAGCACTTGCTACTGATAATGTAGTATCCTCTCCGTTAGTAGGAACCTTTTACAACGCTTCTTCACCGGACAGCGCACCGTTTGTAAAGGCAGGAGATACGGTTAAGAAAGGCCAGACTCTTGGCATCATCGAAGCTATGAAGCTGATGAATGAGATTGAATGTGAATACGATGGTGTGGTAGAAGCCGTTCTGGTTGGAAATGAAGATGTGGTGGAATACGGTCAGCCTCTGTTCCGTATCCGGTAGACGATTGTAAAATCTAAGAGAGGTCCAGGGTCGGACCTCTCTTTTGAACATAAGGAGATAGTATGATGTTAGGTATAAAAGAGATTCAGGAGATTATTCCACACAGACATCCGTTTTTATTGGTAGACTGCATTGAAGAACTGGTACCGGGAGAAAAAGCTGTCGGATATAAATGTGTTACTTATGATGAGTCCTTTTTCCGGGGGCATTTTCCGGAGGAACCGGTTATGCCAGGCGTTTTAATTATTGAAGCGCTGGCTCAGGTTGGAGCGGTAGCTATATTAAGCCTGGAAGAGAATAAGGGAAAGATTGCTTATTTCGGAGCAATTGACAAGGCTAAATTTAAACAGAAAGTATATCCTGGAAGTAAGATTAAACTGGACTGTGAAATTATTAGAAGAAAGGGTCCGGTAGGAGTTGGGAAAGCGGTTGCCACTGTAGATGGTAAAATCGCTGCCAGCGCTGAACTGACATTTATGATTGGATAGGTGGAGACCGATGTTTGATAAGATTTTAATTGCCAACCGCGGTGAGATTGCGGTAAGAATCATAAGAGCATGCAGGGAGATGGGAATTAAAACGGTTGCTGTATACTCGGAAGCGGATCGGGAAAGCCTTCATACCCTTCTGGCAGATGAAGCCATCTGCATCGGACCGGCACCGTCCACTCAGAGCTATTTAAATATGGAACGGATTCTCACTGCTACCGTAGCCATGAAAGCAGATGCAATTCACCCGGGATTTGGATTTCTTTCTGAGAACGCCCGGTTTGCAGAACTGTGTCAGAAATGCAACATTACCTTTATCGGACCAGATGCCGGAATTATCAATAAAATGGGAAATAAATCGGAAGCCAGAAAAACCATGATGGAAGCAGGTGTTCCGGTAGTACCAGGCGGAAAGGAAGCCGTTCATCACGTGGAAGAAGCCAGACAAATGGCAGAGCGGATCGGTTTTCCGGTTATGATCAAGGCCTCATCAGGCGGCGGCGGAAAAGGGATGCGTATTTCAAGGGGCATGGAAGATTTTGAAGCCAATTTTAAAAATGCACAGATGGAATCGGTAAAAGGATTTTCCGATGATACCATGTACATTGAGAAATATATTGAAAAACCGAGACATATCGAATTTCAGATACTTGCAGACCAGATGGGGCATGTGATTCATCTGGGAGAACGGGATTGTTCAATTCAAAGGCGTCACCAGAAGGTTCTGGAGGAATCCCCTTCTGCAGCAATTTCTGAGGAGCTTCGCCATCAGATGGGCGAGGTTGCAGTACGTGCAGCAAAGGCGGTAGGCTATGTGAATGCAGGTACCATTGAATTTTTGCTGGATAAGGATAAGAATTTTTACTTTATGGAGATGAATACAAGAATTCAGGTGGAGCATCCGGTAACAGAAATGGTAACCGGACTGGATCTCATAAAAGAACAGATCCGCATTGCAGCAGGTGAACCTCTTAGTGTATCACAGTCTGATATTACAATCTCCGGTCATGCCATTGAATGCAGAATTAATGCGGAGAATCCATCAAAAAACTTTATGCCATGTCCTGGTCTTATTAAAAATGTTCACGTGCCAGGAGGCAATGGTGTGCGAATTGATACCCACATTTACAATGATTATAAGGTTCCTGCAAATTATGATTCCATGCTGATGAAGCTGATCGTCCATGGAAAAGACCGTACAGAAGCAATTGCCAAGATGAGAAGCGCCCTTGGTGAGCTTATTATTGAAGGAATTGAAACAAATATAGATTTTCAGTTTGATATATTAAGTCATGATGCATATCGGGATGGCGATGTGGATACAGACTTTATTCCCAAATTCTTCCCGGATTATGTCCGGTAAACAGGGAAAGGAGCAGATCTTATGTTAAAAGAAATGTTTAAGAAAACTTATACCCTGATTGACAGCAAATACAGGACAGTGGAGAAAACCGGAGAACCCAATATTCCGGAGGGACTTTGGAAAAAGTGCAATAAATGCTGTCAGCCAATTTATGCGGAGGATGTAAGAAATAATCATTACGTCTGCCCAAAGTGTAAGGGATACTTCAGAGTTCACGCTTTTCAGAGAATTGAAATGACAGCAGATCCAGGAACCTTTGAAGAATGGGATAAAGAGATGGAATTTGAGAATCCTCTTGATTTCCCAGGATATGAAAAGAAGATTGCTGCAGCCAGAGAAAAAACAGGACTGTCAGAAGCAATTGTGACAGGTGTCTGCGAAATAAACGGCCAGAAAGCTGTGCTTGGCGTCTGTGATGCCGGGTTTATTATGAGCAGCATGGGGCATGCAGTAGGAGAAAAGATCGCCAGAGCTGTTGAGCGTGCGACTGCTGAGAAACTTCCTGTAATTTTATTCGCCTGTTCTGGTGGAGCCAGAATGCAGGAGGGAATCGTGTCCTTAATGCAGATGGCGAAAACTTCTGCAGCATTAAAACGCCATCATAAGGCAGGGCAGCTTTATGTCAGTGTTCTTACTGATCCTACAACCGGTGGTGTAACCGCAAGCTTTGCAATGCTTGGAGATATTATTCTCGCTGAACCAGGGGCTTTAATTGGTTTTGCAGGCCCGCGGGTCATTGAACAGACAATCGGCCAGAAACTGCCGGAAGGTTTTCAGCGGGCAGAATTTTTACTGGAACATGGATTTGTTGATAAGATCGTTCCAAGAGAAGAGATGAAGGATATATTAACTTCTATCTTAAAGCTCCACAATCCCCACAACAAGGAAAGTTTTTATGTGGATAACCAGGAAGCAAATGAAAACGCCTGTGGAAAAAAGAGTGGGTTCTGGCCGAAAAAAAATAAACGAAGCCCATGGGATACAGTTCAGCTGTCAAGAAGTGCGGACCGCCCGGTAGCTTCAGATTATATTCATCAGCTCTTTGATGATTTTATGGAGTTTGCCGGAGACCGTTATTTTAAAGATGACGGGGCAATCGTAGGCGGAATTGCATCCTTTCATGGAATGCCTGTCACTGTGATCGGACAGGAAAAGGGTAAGAATACAAAGGATAACATCAGGCGTAATTTTGGTATGCCTTCCCCAGAAGGTTATAGAAAAGCCTTAAGGCTGATGAAGCAGGCTGAAAGCTTTAACCGCCCCATTATCTGTTTTGTGGATACGCCAGGAGCGTTCTGCGGTCTTGAAGCAGAGGAGCGGGGGCAGGGAGAAGCCATTGCCAGAAACTTATTTGAAATGGCAGATTTAACAGTTCCGGTTCTTTCTATTGTAATTGGAGAGGGCGGAAGCGGAGGCGCTCTTGCCATGGCAGTTGGAAATGAAGTCTGGATGATGGAGAACTCTATTTATTCCATTCTGTCTCCGGAAGGCTTCGCCTCTATATTGTATAAAGACAGTAAAAAAGCAAATGATGCAGCCAGAGTCATGAAGATTACGGCTAAGGATCTGATGGACCTTGGTCTTATTGAGAGGGTAATACCGGAGGAAGAGCCTGCCTGTGCAGAAAATATTCCGGAGATTGCCAAGGAGATGGACCGGGCCATGACAGAGTTTTTT
>SVDT01000019.1 GCA_015057775.1 Paenibacillaceae bacterium
TGAATTTTTCACCTTTCTCATCCGAGAAATTCAGGCGGAGTTTGATCAGGAAATCGCAGGCAGCCTGGATACTGACATGCCGATTGATTTTTATATCACCATTGTCCGCCGCGTAATAATATTTTTCACCGAAAGGGAGAAGCTCATCCAATCTGTGCTAAAGAGTGAATGTTTTCCGTCTTTACTTCGAATTCTTTCGGAACAGGTTGAATTTGATATTCTTCAAAAACTGAAAGAAGATGCTGAAAAGGGGTATAAGCTCATTGCTGATCCAGAGGTTATGGCACATTTTTTTACCGGTGCCATCCTTGAAACTTTACAGTGGTGGTTAACTCGTAAAAAACCGATTTCTCTGGAAAGCGTTGAGAGGCAAATCGTGGATATGATGAAAGCCGTCTATCTGTCGGCTAATGCTGATATTTAGGAGGCGGAATTATCCTTTTGAAAACGTTCCCTTATTTTCAGCAGTCTCTCATAAGTACCCTCTTCATCAATGGCCATGTCGTACATTTGGTGTGCGAGTTGGAATCCCTGATTACTGACAAGGGCATTTTTCCATGGACGGGACATGATTGAATGGGTCAGATGTCTTGTAGATCGGGGAGCCTGCATTATCATCTCTGCAAGTTCCCACCCACGGGGAAGAAGCATTTCATGAGGCAGTACCTCACTTACAATACCAAGGTCTAATGCCGCCTGAGCATTTATGTTCATGCCCGTATATGCGCAAAAAGCCGCTCTCTTAATGCCTGTTAAATTTTGAAGCGCTAATACAATCCCATCACCAGGAGACACTCCGCCCAGGTAATGCGCATCGAAAAAATTTGTATCTTCGGCACAAATTGTAATATCACATAATGTTCCCATTTGCCAGTGTGATCCTGTACCATTGATCACCCCAATTGTGGGGATATCCATGCAAAAGATCATATTTTCAATCATTCTCAATGATTCCTGATACATCTCCAGTTTACGGTTCTTAGGCCAGTCCATAAATTTTGTTTTCCATATTTCTGGGTTTGCTACTTGCCATTTATCTCCCGTTCCGGTGAGAATCATTACCTCATTTTCAGGATCACGGCCAATATCTGACCATGCATTCCCATATGCAGTCAGAACTGGCCAGTCAAATTGAAGCGATTCCCCCCGCGTATGCATACGTACTTCCAGTATGCCGTTACGACGGGTCATTAAAAACAGGTCTTTGTACTTTTCCGAGTATTCTTCAAATTTTGTAGGTCCTGCGATACATTGCTCTGACATTTTAATTCCTCCAATCTTATAATGGGGGTTTCTTTAATGAAAATAGCAGGGGGCTGTGTCCCTATGTTACATCAAAAACGAGATAGCCCCTCTGCCATTATATCATTGCTATAAGTACCGGTTAACAGCCAGTGACTTTATTTGCCCATTAAGCGTCCTTTCATTTTTGTCAGCCGTTCAAACGCACCTTCTTCGTCTATGGCCATATCGTACATCTGGTGAGTAAGGTGGAATCCCTGATCACTGACTAAGGCTTGTTTCCATGGACGGGATAAAATGGAATGCGTAAGATGTCTGGTTGAACGAGGTGCCTGCATTATCATCTCTGCTAGTTGCCAGGCGCGGGGAAGCAAATCTTCACGGGGCAGAACTTCACTGACGATTCCAAGGTCTAACGCTGTCTTTCCATCGATATTTTTACCGGTATATGCGTAGTATGCCGCTTTCTTAAAACCTAACATATTCTGAAGTGTAAGTATCATTCCATCGCCAGGAGGTGTTCCTCCCAGAAAATGGGGATCAAAAAAGTCCGCATCTTCTGTACATATGGTAATATCGCAGAGCGTTGCGATTTCACAATGGGTTCCCGGTCCATTGATCGCCCCAATTGTGGGGATGTCGAGGCAGAATATCATATTTTCAAGCAGTCTCAGGGATTCATGATACTGTTCCAGTTTCTTTTGCTTCGGCCAATCCATAAATTTTGTACTCCAGACATCAGGGTTTCCTACAAGCCATTTATCTCCCGTTCCAGATATAATCAAAACCTCATTTTCAGGGTCACGGCCGATATCTGACCATGCATGAGACCATGCCGTATGGGCTTCCCAATTATAATGATAAGGGCCCCCGTTGGTGTGCAGCCGCACTTCAATTATTCCGTCACGACGGGTCATTAATAGAAATTCTTTGTACTTCTCCGAATACTCTTCAAATTTTGTTGGTCCTATCATACGTCTCTCTGTCATTTAAATTCCTCCTTGTTTTGTTTAGATATTATCTATTACTTTCAAGCCAGTCTCTGGCGAAAGCAGCGTAAACCGCAGCTCCTTTACTAAGTACATCATCGGAAAACATTACCTTTGGATGGTGCATAGGGTAGCTATTACCTTCTTTTGAATTGTCCGCGGAAATAAACACTGAGGTACTTGGTACCGCCTGTGTTACAAATGCGAAATCTTCCGATCCCATTAATTTACCACCAGGTATCAATTGTGTCAGATCAATGAAAGAACTGGTGCCAAATGTTTCTGTAATGGTTGTTCTCATTTGATCGTTAAGTCTGCTGTCAATTTTTACCTCAGGACAGCCCCTGGTATAAATCACATCCACCTTTGCATGATATGTTTCCCCAATACCAGTAGAAATTTCATGAATACGGGTTTCAATTTTATCACGCATTACGGCGTTAAATGTGCGTACACTGCCTTTGATTCTGGCAATATCGGGGATCACATTGTTCGTACTTCCACCTTCCATCACTCCAATTGTAAGAACCGCACTCTCAATCGGAGAGATTTCACGGCTTATGATCCCCTGCAGCGCCAAATGAAGATGAGCAGCTACATTTAACGGATCCACCGCGGCATCGGGCATTGCTCCATGCGCCCCTCTTCCGTGAATGACTATTTCAAACCAATCTGAGGAAGCCGAAATCCCTTTTCCAGCCTGAGGAATTACTAATTGCCCCACAGGTATTGGCATTCCGGACAACACATGGATCATCATTGCTGCATCCACTTTTGGATTTTCCAGAATCCCATTTTCAAGCATCATCTTTGCCCCGTGCAGGGTTTCTTCCCCTGGCTGAAACATTAATTTGACCGTGCCGCAAAGCTGCTCTTCCTTTTCCTTTAGTATTTCCGCAGCTCCCAGCAGCATGGAAGTATGCAGGTCATGACCGCATGCATGCATATTTCCATTTAATGATGCAAAGGAAATATCCGCTTCTTCTTTTATTGGCAGCCCATCCATATCCGCACGGATAAGAATCACCTTTCCCGGACGTTGTCCGCCAATGGTAACCATTAAACCTGATTCTCCCACAGGAGTGGGCGTAAGACCGATCGACTCCAACTTTTCTTTTACATATGCAGTCGTCCTGGGTAAACTCAAATCAAGTTCCGGAATCGCATGAAGATGATGCCTGTACATAACCAACTTTTCCTGCAGCTGGTTGGCCATATTCAAAAAGTCTCCGGTTTTTTCAATCACACTGAACACCTCCTATCGCACAAATCGAATTAGCAAACAACAGAATAAAATTGCCCGCCTTGTATTTTAAGACATTTTAAGAACGCTTTTATTATACTTATAAGGCTAACCTCTGTCAAGAACATTTTAAGACTTTTTAAGAACACTTTTTCACAGATCCCTGCAGATTGAAATATCACATTTATTATGATATAATTCTTTTCATTGAATTTGTTTATGAAAGGAATCTACCATGAAAATCAAGCTGGGTATAATCACGCCTGAGACCCATATGGACTATTTTCGCGTCATTGAAGAAGAGATGCGGTCAGTATGTCAGTTTCGGTTTCTTATAATAAGCAACTTCCGGGAAACAAAAGACGTATATTTGAAAAATTTAGGTTTGGTGGACGGGTTTGTTATCAGTGGCAGATTTCTCTACGAATCAATTGATAAGGAATGTCTGGATACCAAAGTTCCCACTCACATTTTGCAGGATAATGAAAACCTTCTTTATAGAGAACTTTTCAGACTACTGATCACAGAACCTGAGCTTGACATCTCCAGAATCTATGTGGATTATGCATATATTATTGATTCTTTCAGAGAATTTCAAAAATACCTAACTCATGAGGGGAAGCCTGTTGACAGCAACGATTTTTTTGAACGAGTGGAAACAATGCTGAAAAACCATATAACTCTGTGGGAAGAGAAAAAAACAGACTTGTCCATTACGGCGTTCGGCCACTTTGTTCCAGAACTTAAAAAGCACGGGGTAAGATATATCTTAATACGTCCCACTTTGGAAAACATAAAAGAAACCATAACAGAGATCATCAATGAAATTACCATACTTAAGCTCAAGAACCAGAGAGCAGTCGTAGCATGCTTATCGATGGAAACTGCGCAGCCGCCAGCAATAGAGCAGCTTCAAGAGCTGAAGGATCTTGTCAGCAGATTTCTGGTCAGCGTGAATCTGGCGGATACAGCTCAGATCTCAGAAGGCTATGTGAGGCTTTACACCACATACGGTAGTTTTATGAAAATCACCTCTGACGCCCATAACTGCACCCTGCTGGAATATCTGAATGAATCTGTAAGCGAAACTGTGAAAATAGGCTGGGGCTCTGGACATGAATATTATCAGGCCAACGAAAATGCCACGAAAGCTTACAGACAGGCAAAAGCCTTTACGGGCAGCTGCAGCTTTTTTATAAACGAGGATCAGAAGGTGATCGGTCCGATGAAGAGTATGAATGTGATACAGTTTTCCGAACAGGGAGACCCTGAAATCATCGCATTAGCCAAACGTATGGGAATAAATAACATTAATTTACAGAAAATTATATCTTATGCGGAAATCATGAGAACAAACAAACTATCCTCTGAGGATGTTGCTCAATGCCTGTCCATGACCGTCAGAGGTGCAAATCGTATTCTCAATAAAATAGAAGAAAAAAATTATGTACAAACAGTATTTGAAAAGCGGGACAACGGTAAAGGACGTCCCAAAAAATACTACGAGCTGTTATTTCTTGACAAAGATGGGCACAAATCAGGAGAGTAATAAAAGAAAAATCACAGGTACAGAGGTTAATCTGCCCTGTGATTTTTTCAGCATACAATGGAGACGGAGCCAGCAAAATCTATATTCTGACATTCAGACCTAAAGGTAATTCCACAATAAAAGCACTGCCTTTCCCAGGCTCACTTTGTACTTCAATTGTTCCTTCACATAGCTCTGTAATTTTCTTAACTAAAGTCAAGCCCAATCCATTTCCAGCCAATGTGTGAGATGTGTCACCCTGAAAGAATTTGTCAAATATATGACGTAAGATCTCTTCATTCATTCCGCAGCCGTCATCTTCAATCCGAAAGACTGCCTTTTGACCGCTCCGGCATAATCTTACTTTTATTACTCCACCAGTGTTTGTGTACTTAATTGCATTGTCAAGAAGATTAACCCATATCTGATGGATTAAATTTTTATCACCAAGTATTTCAATTCCATCTTCAAGCTGAATGTCAACATGAAGATTTTTATCACTCCACTTTGGTTCTAACATAACAATCGCAAGTCTAATTTGTTCATCCAAACTATAGATCGTTTTTTCACTGATAATCTCTGTGCTTTCTATTTTTGAAAGATTAAGAACGTTTGTGGAAAGATGAACAAGCCGCTCTGATTCCTGCACGATTATATTTAAGTATTCCTGCTTTTCTTCGTCATCAGCATCACCCGCCTGCAATAATTTGGCGAATCCACGAATGGAAGTAATGGGTGTTTTGAACTCATGGGAGAAGTTTCTTACAAAGTCACTGCGCAGGGTTTCGATTCCTTTTAGCTCCTGTACCATCTTATTAAAGCTCCCGGCCAGCGCATCCAATTCAAAGACAAAACTGCCGTTTACCACAACCGAAAAATCACCCTGTGACACCTTTTCAGTGGCTTTCATCATGTCTCGGATTGGCTTAACGGAACGCCTGCTTAATAATGTTGCTATTACCACACCCAGGAAAATACTGATATATATCATTACAGAGATAGCCCGGCTTGGACTTGCTTTCCCTCCCAAATCCATGATTCCTAATTTGATCAGCAAATAAGCAATCAAGCCAGCCGATAAAATAGAAAAGAGCATAACACCAAAAACCAGGGCCACCAGGGAAACTGCAAGACTAATTTTCGGAGGCAGTCTTTTTTTTATCTTCTTCATACCCGCCTCCCAATTTTATACCCCAAGCCGCGCACAGTAACTATTTCAAAATCGGGGTTGTTTCTAAATTTATCCCGTAATCTGTTTATATGAACATTTAAAGTATGCTCATCCGTCTCAGTCTCCAATCCCCAAAATTCGTCCATTAGTTGATTACGCGTAAAAATCACATTGGGATAACTCATGAGTTTAAAAAGTAGCTGAAACTCCTTCTTTGGCAAAGTATGTTGTTCATTTTTCCATGAAACAGTGAGACAATTATAATCCGCTGTGGTTTCACCTATGACAACTTTATGCTCATTGGCAATTTGCGCCCGGCGCAAAAGCGCCTTGATCCGAAACTGCAATTCTTGTTCGTCAAAGGGTTTTGTCATATAATCATCTGTTCCGGCCAGAAAACCTTTATGCATGTCTTTCGTCTCCTGATTGGCTGTTACCATCAGTATTGGAATATTCTCCCCCACTTCCCGTAATTGCTCACAGAATTTATAACCATCCATGCGGGGCATCATTAAATCCAAGACAATCAGATCAAATCGCTGTGTTTCCATCTTTTCAAGTGCCTCAAGGCCATCTTTTGCAGTATATGTGTTATAACCGCCATGTTTTAGAACAGCGCACATTAGTTTTTGGGTATTTATATCATCTTCTACAATTAAGATATCAAACACGATAGATCACCTCCATGATATGTATTATATACAAGCAAAGTAAACTAAACATCAACTAACTTTCGGGTAAAAATTGACGTTCAGTTGATGTTTCAAAATTATAGTTAATTATAGCGTTAATATAAATAAAAACGCAAAATAAAATTCACAAAAGGAGTGTATAAAATGGGAAAATCAAGTGGTAACGGCTCAGCTGCAATACAGTTGGATCGTCTCACAAAAAATTTTGGTGATTATCATGCAGTCAGCAATCTCTCACTTGAGGTAAATAGCAGCGAAATATTCGGGTTTCTTGGTTTAAACGGAGCAGGCAAATCAACCACAATTAAAATGATGTTGTCATTGCTCAAACCCTCGTCCGGCAGTGTCTATATGCTGGGAAATAAGGTTGACTCCGGAACTTATAAGTTGTGGGAGCAGGTTGGATATTTAGAGGATGCTACTTATTATCCAGGACTTACTGTGATAGAAAATTTAGATATTGCCCGCAGGATGCAAATGATATCTGACCGTCAATCGATTACCAGGGTGATAAAAAAGCTGGGTTTAGAGGCTCATAAAAATAAGAAAGCAAAAAATCTTTCTCTGGGAAACAAACAACGGTTAGGGTTAGCAAAAGCAATGATCCATAATCCCCAAATTTTAATCTTAGATGAACCGATTAATGGCCTTGATCCCGCAGGTGTCGTGGAAATCAGAAAAATGCTTATGGATTTATCAAAGAATTTTGGTGTTACTGTTTTTATATCCAGTCACCAGCTGGAAGAACTTTCAAAACTGGTTGATCGAATTGGAATCATCCATGAAGGTCGGTTAATCCAGGAAATTAATATGGCACATTTGGAGCAGTCTTTGCAAAAACACCTGGTTCTGGATGGGCGGGATAAAAATGCAATAGAACATATACTTACAGAACATGGATATCATTTTGAAAAAAGCAAAGATGGACTGCAGCTGCTATTGGAAGGCCCTGCAACGGAAAGCCCTGAAAGATTGGCTGAACTGTTGGTTCGTTCTGGACAGCCTCCAACACAATTAAACATTGTTACCGAAGATTTGGAAGGTTATTTTCTGCGGATGATTCAAAGTATAAGGAGGATATACAAATGATACTGTTGTCATTTATACATTGCGAAGCTCTTAAAGTATTGCGATCAAGTGTTTTTTGGATTGTTGTTGCTACATTTGCCACTATGCCGATTATGTTGGGTTTCGTCACATATATCAATGCTGCAGATGCCGGTTGGGATCCTTATTTAACAGATTTACTTGGTACCAGCACTGCTCTTTTGGTGATTGGATTTTCTTTCACCGCATGCTGGGTTTTTGGACGGGAATATACAGATAAAACAATTAGTGAATTGCTGGTAAAACCAGTGTCTAAACTTTATGTGGTACTTTCAAAGTTCATCGTAATTTTTATTTGGGATTTGTTACTGGCCTTTTTCATGTTTGCGGTTGTATCCATTATGGGGATCTTGATTGGACTAAATGGTGGTACATGGCTGCTTATAGTAAATAGCTTCCTTACTTTTATGGCAGCATCACTTCTAACTATGATAGTTAGTACAATAAGTGCTCTCCTTGCAAATGTAAGCAAAGGGTATCTAGCTCCTATTGGACTCGCGTTCCTTATAGTGGTTGTTTCCAATGTCGTTGCGCAGGCTGGGCTTGCTGCTTACTTCCCATGGACAATTCCGTCATTAATTATTTCAAATGTTCCTCTTGGCTTCATCAGCATCGCCATACTCGCTATTACTGGAATAATAGGGTTTGGCGGAACAGTTGCTTGGTGGAAGTATGCCGAACAACTATAGGTATGGTGAGGTGTAAATATCTGCACTTTTTCTCCCCAGTCAATCTGCTATATTGACTGGGGAGAATTTCGCCAGGACCTGACAATCGTTATATCCAACTATAACTGATTAAGCCTGCTTTCAGGCTCTTCACCATTTTCTACACATCTTATATTTTTTACAAAGAAATCATATCTCTTTTTATGGAGTTTGAGGCCGTCAGGCATGCCTGCCGTATGAGGTGTGAGTATCACATTACTCAGACTACGCAGCTCACTGTCAATTGGAAGTGGCTCCGTTTCAAACACATCAAGACATGCACCTGAAATTTCTCTGTTTTTTAACGCATCTATTAAGTCTTCTTCATTTACAATCCGACCACGGGCTGTATTGATAAATAGTGCTGTATTCTTCATTTTCCTGAATACTTCTTTATCGATCAGCTTTTGGGTTTGCTGATTTAAAGCTGAATGTACTGTGACAATATCTGATGTGCTTACAAGATTATCAAAATCAGTTATCTGAACATTCTCATAAGACTGTACAGCAGTATTTCTTGTGTAAACCAGCACATTCATATCAAACGCCTTACATAACCCGGCTACCTTTTTACCAATGGTGCCAAATCCAATAATGCCAATTGTTTTACCTTCTAACTCGCTTCCTGCATACTCCAACTGATTTTGATCTGTCTTATTTTTCATGAAGCCGTCAAGAAGGGGTATATTTTTATAGTAAGACAATATGAATGCCATTACATGCTCGGCCACTGCCCTGGCATTCACTCCAGCCGCATTAGCTGCCCAAATACCCAGTTGTGTACAGGCATCGATATCTACATTATCGTATCCTGCACCTGTTTGTACTAACTTCAATTGTTTCGCTTTTAAAAGTAGATTTCTGTCAATCTTAACATGCTCTGGTATAATCACCTGGCAATCTTCAATATGATGCAGCATTTCTTCCCCTGGCGGAACAATTACAATGTCCCATTCTTTTGGAAAACAATTTATAATATTCATCTTTGATGTCTCAGTGAAATAGCCAACTATGAGAATTTTCATTTTAAAACCCCTTTCATAATTTCTATTTAAAATAATTCGTTATTAAATTATTTATTTTATTTTTAAATTTAGTATAGTTAGTCCCATTTATACAGTCAAGTTCTATTCTTAAGTCAGCCGCTTGGTTTTTGTCTGGGCAGGGATAGAATTGTGGGTTTACTCTAACCTAAATATTTTTTCAGGGCAAAGACAGAATCATTACTGATAATATGCTCCATTTTGCAGGCATCTGCACTTGCTGTCAATTCATTGACATTACAACATGCAATGAGAAAATCTTTAATGATCTGGAATTTAGCTGTAATAATCTCGCCCTGTTTACGTCCTTCCTCAGTTAGCTGAATTTCTCCACCTAAAGGTTTGATTACCAGCCCTTCATCCTGCAATGCATTTACGGCACAATGGACACTGGGCTTGGAAACCCCTAAATATACAGCAATATCGATTGAACGTACTAATTGGGCTCTTTGAGAAAGCATATAGATAGCCTTTAAATATTCTTCCCTTGATGAACTAAGTTTCTTTCTTATTAAATCATTCTTATCCTGTTTCACAGCTAATCCTCCACCATTAAACTGTAGTGCAAAGTGTATAGTTGCCATACTCTTTGGCACAATTACTTTTTTATCTTTGAACTCTTATTCTTCTCGTTATCCACCGGTTGATTGATAAACAAATCAGCTTCTGTAAATGCAGAACGGTCATACGGATAAACAGGTGCACTAAAGCATTGAGAAAATGAGTTAAAAAGTGCCTCAAGTAATTTTTGATTGACTTTGAGTTTTTGCAGATACTGCTGCTCGCTAACCTCACTATGATCTTGGGTATGATATTTGGTTAATTTCTTTTTCATGTTAGTTTCTCCTAACTTTATGTTGTGAAAAATGTGTATGGCTACCATACACTTATGCAAAATTTTTATTTGATTATATTTTCATCAAAATTTTGAATCTTGTTAATTAAGCCAGACAAGAATTCTGACAAAAATTTTATATCCTGATCTGTAGCATCTTGCAATTCATTTTCCACCATGCTGTTTATGATTTCATGATAATACATGTGATTTTTATGAGCCTTTTCTCCTTTATCTGTAAGGCTCAGTAAATATCTGGATAAATTTAGTTCATCAACTTCCTTTTTAACCAAAGCCTTTCTCTCCAGCTTTCTGAGAATTTCGGAAACAGCTCCCTTTGTTATACCCAGAATATCCGCCAGACCACCTACGTGAATGCAGGGATGTTCTGCTATCGCCTTTATTACATGGACTTCAGAGTGGTAAATTGGTACATCCGTTCCGTAGTATCGTGTTTTTTTATCTAGTTCCATTAATGCAAACGCCAGTTCTAAGGACTCATATCCAATTTGATGTTTCATATTTTTTATTTTTTCCATAACAACAGTATATGGTTGCTATACGCTTTTGTCAAGAATATTTTCTTTATGCAGAGAGAAGGGCACATATCCACTCTCATTTGTAATAAAAGAGCAGAGTATATATTTCTATATACCCTGCTTTAAAGAAGAACAAATTTAACTCTTACCCAACTGACTTTGATTTGGAAGCATACCAATAAGGTACTGCTAGCAGAAGAGATCCCCCCACCATATTACCAACGGTAACAATCAATATATTTTTTATTACAGCCAAAGCGGTCAAACCCGTTTCATGAGGCAACATTAGAGCAATTGAGAAAATCCCCATATTGGCGATGGAATGCTCAAACCCGGAAGCTGAAAATGCCAATACACAAAATAGCATCATAATCAGCTTCGCACTTTCCTCTTTCATCTTGTAACACAGCCAGATTGCAAGGCAAACAACAAAATTACACAGTACAGCGCGGAAAAATAACTGTCCCCAAGGGATACCAAGTTTTGAAATTGCTGTTTTTTCAATATATACATCAGATATTCCAATCATGGCTTTACTTTGCACATAAATAAAAGATAATACCACGCAGCCCAGAAGATTTCCAATATAATTTATCAGCAACAGCTTTCCTGCCTTTTTTAGACTTACCGTTCTTTCCAGGCAGCCGACTGTAAATACAAAACAATTTCCGGTAAACAGTTCACCTCCAGCAAATGCCAGCAGCCCAAGGGCTACCCAAAAGGTAAGCCCGATTGCTATCTTACCATAAAATTTCCCTTCTACCTGAGTAATTGCGGCAACGGAAAAGGAAAGAGCAACTCCTATGATAATAAAAAATCCGGACATCATTGCCAATACAACATATTTTGTGAGGTTTCCGCTTAAAAAATTACTTTTATACTGTGCCGACTCTGCAACCTTTTTAATTTCATCTGCATACATAACCGCACCTGCCTTTATCAGATTTCCTCCATGTTACAGTCAAACACTTCATCCATCCAGTCAAACATAACCTGATGGAAAAGTGCATGATTTCCCTCCTGGCAATGCTCTTCCGCTCCTTCCTCAATGGTAAATACGCGGACTGTCTTGGGAGCTTTTATTTCCTCCAGCAAAGTATCCAACTGGTCTTTGGACACAAAGTGGTCTGTTTCTCCCATGGTAAGCAAAACAGGGCATTTAATATTTCCGGCAATTCCTTTTAATGAGGCTTTTTTCATCTCTTCAAACACTTCATAACGGTGCTGTAAGCCAAACACCCATTTTCCATTGTTAAGCATCCATTTTAAATTAGAATTATGCTCCTCTGCCATAGCAAGCATCTGTTCTCTTTTTTCCTCTGGAAGCTGAAGTACCTGAGCCAGCTGGGGATTCTGATTCAGGGTAGAATCAAAGGTATCGTAAAATACATTAAATGCGATACAAGCCTTAATCCTCTCATCAAATGCCGCTGCTCTCGGTGCAAAATAACCACCAAGGCTCATACCAAGCAGTGCCAGCTTCTCCATATCAACTTCTGGTCTTGTCTCTAAATAATCAAGAGCTGCGCTTACCGGAACTTCTGCGTCATGGCGCATGAAAAGATTTTGTTTCCGTAACGCTTCTCCCTGCCCTGGCATTTCAAATACCAGACAATGGTATCCTCTTTTGATCGCTGCAGCGGCTCCGCAGAAATACAGTTCCTGTAAAGTGGAATCATATCCGCCTATAAATACAAGTACCGGACGTTTTTTAAGTTCTCCTTTTTTGTCCTCAGATGCACCGTAAAAATATCCTTTCAAATGAGTTCCTTCATAAGGAATTTTTACGATTTCAAAATGACTGTCTAAAAGTTCCATAGCTTTTTCAAATGCCATGACGCTTTTATCAAAATTTTCCATTCTTCTTTCGTCGGTTCCATCTAAAAAGAATTCTCCAGTACGATAATAATTATGGGCTCGCAAAAATGCCTCTCTGGCGCTTACCTTATGCTTCTTATCAAAGCAATCCATTGCTGTCTGGTAGGTTCTGTCCGCTGTTTTTTTCCACTCCAGAAACCAGCTTTCAAAGTTGCCTTCTTCCATTTTTGCTGCTGTTGCAAGGCACTCCCCTATTTCTGCTCCCTGATAACCTGCGTAGGCTGCAGCCCTTAATAATTCAAATGAAAATGCCTGATCGTTAAAATAAAGTTTCATGTCGATTTCCTCCTTGTAATTGTGATATTAATTGGTATAAGCTGTTTTATTATTATTTCATTGAACATTCAGTGAATGTTATTTCTTAAAAACTACCTGGAAAAATATCCATTCTATTTTCCAGGCTAAAAATTGTAATCAGCGTTTTCATTCACCATTCGTTCAATCAATATTATATATCAATGTTTTTTAAAATGCAATAGTTTTTTATTGATAAATTATTACATCGTAGTCATACGTTTGCGCTGGTTAAAATAACTATATTGACTTCTCCTATTTTAAATAAATTACCTTTACAGCCGCTAAATTAAGATCTGCTGTTGTTGAATCATCTGTTTTATTATAAATAATAACATTTCCTGCCGCTAGCTTGTCAAATATTGCATCATATTCCTGCTTTGAAAATGTACTGAATTTAGATGTCTCCATTGGAAGTCCTATGCCATTATTTTTAACTGAATAGGTCTGAGGGGCTCCTCCATGAAAGGAACCGGTATAGTAATCCTCTAAAACATCATAAATCACTGGTTTCAGCATTTTCATAGCAGATGTAATCACTGTCTCCGATTCTGAGCTTTGATCAAGATCAACGCCAATGACCTTTGCCTTATTTTCTTCTGCAGATCTCATAACCGATTTACCGATCGCTCCGCCGCATGCAAAAATCACTTGTGTACCCTGGTGATACCAGCCATCTGCTATTGACTTGATTTCCGGTGACTCAAAGAAAGTACCTGTATAGTTATATGTGATTTCAACCTTTATCCCCATTTCTTCTGCTGCCAGGTTACAGCCTTGTACAAACCCATATCCATAACGAATTACGGATGGCACCGCCATTCCCCCCATAAATGCCAGCTTCTTATAGCCATCCTTTACTGCAGCATATCCTGCTAAAAATCCTGCCTGCTCCTCCGAAAATACCAGCGATAATACATTATCGTTTATTCGGGTTTCCGTATAAGATGCATTATGAGGCTGTCCGTCAATCAAAACAAATTTTACATCCGGATATTTATCCTGTTCTATAGAAACAGGTGTTTCAAATAAGAACCCAGGGCAAACAATTATTTTGGCACCATTTTCAACTGCCAAATCAATCTTCTCGATGTAATTATCTGAAGTAGCTTCCTCTGGCTGATATAATTTATATGTAATATTATGTTCTTTTGCATACTGTTCAATTCCTTCCCATGTGGCCTGGCCAAAGGAATGGTCCTGGGTTGTTCCAAAGAACGATACCAAGGCTATTTCATATTTTTCTTCATTAATAGAGGTGGTTACACTCTCTTCTGATTTTACCTTCTCTGAGTTATCCCCATTGCTGCAACCAGATAAAATCATACAAACACTTACAATTAGGAAAAAACTTTTCATCCTCCGCATCCTTTTATCCCTCAACTCTCTGTGTCATTTTCAGCTGATTTTTCCCATTTTTTTTCGCTTCATATAACGCCCTGTCCGCCGCTTTGTAGAGATTACTGAATTCTTGTGCGTCATTGGGGTATAAGCAAGCACCTGCACTGAAGGTACAAGGTTGTACGCTTCCCTCCGTTTGGGATAAGACTTGCAGGCATTCCTTCATCTTTTTAATTTGTTCTGCTACTTCTTGTTCCAAAAGAATATCTTTAACAAATATAATAAATTCATCTCCGCCGATTCTGCCTACCACATGGTGTTCACCATAAGTTTCTTTCAGATGATGCCCCACTCTTTTTAAAACCGCATCCCCTTCTGCATGTCCACGGCTGTCATTGATATTTTTAAAATTATCAATATCCAATATAAACAATACCCCTCCTGCACGAGGATAATCCTTTATATACTCCATGATCTTGCTCTCTGTTGCCATCTTATTATATAATCCGGTGAGCAGATCCATATTGGCTTGCTTTAGCAATTTTTTATTTGTCTTGTTATAAATGATGCGCATAATAATCATGGTTCCTATTAATACAATAACAAAGGTAATGATCAGAGCAAGTAAATAGTCGATTAACTTTTCTATATCACCCCATTCTCTTGTTAACAGATTGTTATAATTTCTTGTCAAACCCAATTGTAATATACCAGTCATTAATCCCGACGGGTGTACAAATTACATATTTATCATACCTTTGACTTGTAAAGGCAGCTATTTTTTTATTACTATTTATAGCCATCTGCAATTGATCTGTATCGGTCTTAAGATCCCAGTCCTTTAGTAATTGAGTTATTGTTGTTCCCTTAGGCGGTTTCTCTTCAATGCCATCAGTTGTAATCACAATACCATGATCTACGCTAAATATAAAATTAGCGTTATTAAATAATTCATTTTGATGAAAAATCCTTTTTATACGGCTAACGGAATAATACATTAATATGTAATTGCTGACAGTCCCCTCTCTGGCAACTGGAATTACTGATACAACTGCTTCCGCCTGCATAATTCGATCTTTTTGAATGTATGCATAATAAGGGGCTGTTGCTGCATCTGGATGAAGCAATTCATCTTTCTCAACGTTTACTTTAATGCCATTCTGTGTAACTCCAATCCCATCCGTATCACAATAGACCACCATATAAGCCTGGGAATTTGCACACAAAGTTCCAATTAACGGTAACGCGTCTATGGATTTTTCCATGGGTAAAGCAACTATCATATCACGAAATGCAATTCCCATACGGGTCATATTGTCAAGATCCTCATAAATCTGGGAGGAAAATCCTCCGGCAGTCGCTGCAATCTCATCCTCAACGATGGTGATCGCCGTCTTATTACTGCTAATACCAAATTTATATAATGTCACAAGTATTAGAATTAGCAATATGCTTATTAGCAAAATGATTGCTAATATCTTTGTATTAGGAGCCTTTCCGCTAATTTTCATATAACTCCTCCGATGATCTCTTCTGTTTTGACCTCTTTCGAACACTTGAATCTATCATATATTCCAGAATTCAGATTGCACGCTTTATTACGTTCAGTTTACTATATTTCAGATAAACCGTCCATAACAAGTACGGCTCGTAGATTCAAAAAATAAGCTGACACTCTATGGTCAATTCCATAGAGTGCCAGCTTATTTTCGATTTATATAATCTTATTTTGTAGTCTTACTTTTGTATAACCGGAATCCATATCTCAGCACTATACCCTGATTGTAAATTGCCAAAATACATTTCCATATCAAAATCACAATCCGCATGCTCATAGCTTGCTACCGGAAACCATTCGGAATAGATTCTTCCCCAGACTTCATGTAGCTTTTCATCATCGTCTTCACTTTTCCATTCGGTTTGAAATATTGCCCATGTTTGCTTTGGTATGGCCAGAGTCTTATATTCAGGTGAAACTGCCTGATCCTTCTTAATACAGCCAACCATGTAGGACATGTCTCCATTCACATTATGGGCATATGTTACGCCTGCATCAACCGGCTCACCTGTCTTTTTGCCGGCCGCCTGTATGAGTGCCGGTCCCCGCCCATCCTGTCCGCAGGTCATCCAAAACTCAGGGATATCTTTATAGCATTGACCATTAACAACAGTTGTTTTCAGCTCAAGTCCAAATACCTCAAATGGTTCTTTCTCTTCAATACGATAATTCATCTCGGATACTCCTTTGATCGATATTGAGAAGGTCATTTTAGGAAAAGCTTTGAGCGAAACACCAATATCGCGCGCTGATATCGGCATTACACCATGAAGATTTTTAAATGCTCGACTAAATGCTTCTGGCGATTCATATCCGTACTTTACCGCCACATCAATCACTTTAATATTGCTTGTCTGCAACTCAAAGGCTGCCAATGTCAAACGTCTTCGTCTGATATACTCGGATAACGGTACGCCCGTAATGAACGAAAACATTCTTTGAAAATGATATGTCGAACAACATGCAATCTGCGCCAGTTTTTCGTATGAAATTTCATCCGTGAGATTTAATTCAATATAGTCTACAGCATTGTTCATTCTGTCAATCCATTCCATTAATCTACCTCCTCTCCAGAGCTATATTATCATATCGGACTGTCTGACACCTTGCATTTGATGTACAAAAAAATCATGTTGCGGCATGTCGCATTCTATTATTTTTTGCATTGGTGGCATTTAACCATACGGCCATTTCATACAGAAAATCAGGAAATCCTTCTATATCACTATGCCATCGCAGTGGTCTATCTCATGTTGTATAATCTGTGCAATCCATCCAGAAAACTTCTGGTACTGTTTTTTAAAATTTATATCCTGAAACTCCACCTCTATATCTTTATATCTGGTGGTATTGCGTACTCCAATCAAAGAAAGACACCCTTCCTCCGTCTCGTACATACCAGATTTCTTTACAATCACTGGATTAATCATGGCAATATTGGCAAAACCTATACTTACTGCTATTATTCTCTTCTTGATACCAATCATGTTAGCCGCCATTCCTACACAGCCTTCTTCATTCGCTTTTAATGTATCAAGCAGATCCTGAACCACCTGCTTGTCTGCTTCCGTCGCCGGTTCTGACTTCTGATTCAGGAAAACGACATCCTTCATTACTGGTCTAATCATTACAAACCTTCTTTCATTTACTCAAAATAGTTGTATTTCAGATAGCTATAAATTTAGTTTTTTGTTGATGTTCCTGTGATAGCTTCAACTGCAACCTGCCATCACCCATCCCTTATTATTTTTTTATCAGCTTAAATATAATATTGGTAATGTATTTGTATGTCTTACAATTAAAATTCGTGTAGGACATTTCAGAGCTTTTGAATATATATTTTGACAAAACCTGAAAGAATATTGTTAAAATTAAAAGGCAACCTTAATAAATTGCCTTTAGTTCATAATATTTAAAAATTCCGAAATACTAATTATTCTATTTCTTTAAATCAGTATTTTATAATTTTTTAGTAGTTGTAGTAATACTAAATTTATACATATTTTCATTATCCTCTTCATCGAAAACTGTTCCTAATAATTTCCCATTATTCTTTTCTATAATTTTTTTTGAAGCTATATTATCTACGCTGCAAGTCAAAACCGCTTCTTTTATTCCAATCTTTTCCGCTTCAACTACTGCTAATTTAAGAATTTGATTTCCATAACCTTTATTTCTACAGTTTGGCGAAATATCATACCCGATGTGTCCAGCTGTTCCTATTTCCTGGTGTCTAATTCTTACCACTCCCACAACCTCATTATTATCAATCAACCAAAATGTTGAAGTGGCAACCCATCCTTTTTCTACATCTATCCCTTTAGAATTATTGCGTAACCCATTTAAATACTCATCAAAATTCTCTAGCCCTTTTTCATATATATCCAAATAATGATTATCATTTACACTTTTATACGCTTGGACATAATTTTCAAAGCTTTTCTGGTATTCTTTAGCAGGTCCAGCCAAAAATAAATTCTTCATAATTTATCCCCCATCTTTACATATATTAATTCGTAAAATTTTACTGTTATGTTAACCAATTCATTTAATAGTTTTGCTGATAAAGGGCTGTAGGCACACTGTTGGTTTAGAGTATCATTAGGGTATACTCTTGTGATATAGCGCTAAACTGTGTCATTAGAGTGCACTTTCTATACATACTATAATGACATATTTCAAAAACCGTATGCTTCACAAAGTGTTGAAAATTCAGTATTTCTACAAATCCTTGCGACGTAGTCCTACCACTGTCTCCACGTGTGTAGTCCAGGGAAACATATCACACCCTCTCACCCGGTCAAGCTCATACCCTCGCTCCGCCAGATACTTCAGATCCCTTGCTAACGTGGCAGAGTCACAGCTGACATACACCACCCGTTTCGGTCCCATCTTCACAATGGTCTCCAGACATTTTTCATCGCACCCTTTCCTCGGCGGGTCCACAACAATCACATCGGCATAGACCTGGTTCTTTTCAAACTGTTCCGGCAGTACCTCCTCCGCCTTCCCTACGAAAAACTCTGCATTCTCAATCCCATTTAGCCTAGCATTCTCCCTTGCATCATCAATTGCCTGGGGAACGATTTCCACTCCATAGACCTTCTTTGCTTTCTGCGCCAGAAATAAAGAGATCGTACCGATTCCGCAATACAGATCCCATACCGTCTCACCGCCGGTAAGTCCCGCATACTCCAAAGCCGTTTCATATAGCTTCTTAGTTTGTACCGGATTAACCTGATAAAAAGAAAGAGGGGAAATACGGTACTGTACGGAACCAATATAATCGGTGATATATCCAGGTCCAAAAAGATTCTCCACCTTGTTACCCAGAATCACATTGGTCTGTTCCTTATTCACATTCAGAGATATACTTGTCATTCCCGGAATCTCAAGCAGGCTTTTCACCAGCTCCTCACTGTGAGGCAGCTGATTCCCGTTAATCACCTGACACACCATCAGCTCACCTGTCTGAAATCCTTTCCGGATCAGCGTATGGCGGATCAGTCCCTTATGAGTGCTCTCATCATAAGGAGCCAGATGGTATCGCTCCATGTGGGTCTTAATACGACCTAATACTTCCCGGTTCTCTTCCACCCCTAACAGACAGTCCTCGCACCCGATAATGGCATGAGTCCTTCCAGCATAAAAGCCTGCCACAGGTTTTCCATCCTTATCCAGCCCCCAGGGAAACTGGGCTTTATTCCGATACCTCCATGGCTCGTCCATCCCCATAATGGGAAGCATGGGAACATCACTAAAGCCGCCGATCCGGGTAATATTGCCATATATTTTGCGTTCCTTGTAGCGAAGTTCCTCTTCGTAGCTCATGGACTGAAGCTGGCAGCCTCCGCACTGCTTCGCTACCGGGCACAGGGGGGTAATTCTGCTTTCTGACGGCTTGATTATTTTTTCTAAATGTGCGAAGCCGTAATTTTTTTTCACCTTCATTGCTTTTCCTTCCACCTGATCACCAATTACTGTATCCTTTATAAACCAGGTGAAACCGTCAGTTTTACCAATTCCTTCTCCTGTCTCACTTAGATCCTCAATTAATACCTGGATTCTGTCATTTTTCTTCCACTCTGCCATTTCGTCCTCCAATTGACGCCTCATTTGAACTAATTGTATCCTGTTTTCTCTCAGGAAGCAAGAAAAAAACAGGAGCCAAACAACTCCCGCAAGACAGGCCGTCTTCCTTCGTTGTTCAGCTCCCGAAAATTTATTTGCCTTTTCCGTTGGCTTTTTCCATATGGATATTTTTACCTTTAATTTTTACATCTTTCATCGCAGTTAATACGGCGTCAGCGCTTTCTCTTGGAACTTCTACGAATGTATATTTGTCATACATATCGATGCTTCCAACCATCTTGCCTGGCATACCGGATTCTCCTGCAATGGCACCAAGAATATCTCCTGGTTTAACATTCTGGTTCTTACCGATGTTAATGAATAAGCGAGCCATATCATCTCTGGATGAGGAATCATATCTTCCGCTGTTTCCTCCACGGCTGCTGTTGCTTCTTCCTCTGCCGCCTCTGCTGTTGTTTCCGCCTCCGAAGCCTTCCAGCTCGTCAAGGTTGCGAGGTTCTCTGGTATCGATGATGTCTTCATTCTCTTCACCCATCATCTTACGTAAGAGAGCCGCTGCCAGATCAAGAGAGGTGTAATCCTCTTCCAACAGCTTCTTCTCGATGATATTAACTGTTTTGCTGAGATCTGTATCACCAATGATTGCTGCAACGCCTTCTAAAATCTTGTCTACCTTGATGGCAGTTACATCGTTGAGTGATGGAATTGCCTGAGGTACGATCTTGGTCTTGCAGTAACGCTGAATGTCACGAAGCTTGTACACTTCCTTACCAACCACGAAGCTAAATGCGATTCCTTCACGGCCAGCACGACCTGTACGGCCAATACGATGTACATAATACTCGTCATCCTGAGGAAGGTCATAGTTAAATACCGCTTCTACGTCGTCTACATCGATTCCTCGGGCTGCTACATCAGTAGCCACAAGAATCTCTGTCTTGCCGTTACGGAAGCTGTTCATGACACGATCACGCTGGATCTGCTTTAAGTCTCCGTGAAGACCTTCCGCAAAATATCCTCTTCCCTGAAGGGACTGTACCAGTTCATCTACCTGCTTTTTCGTGTTACAGAAAACAACGGAAAGCTTAGGTGCATACATATCTAAAAGACGACACATTACTTCCAATTTACTCTTTGGTTTCACCTCATAGTAATACTGGGTTACTTTCGGCACTGTCAGTTCTTTCTTCACTACCTTTACATTTACCGGTTCTTTCTGGAACTTTCTTGCGATGTCCGAAATTGCCGGAGGCATGGTAGCTGAAAACATAACTGTCTGCCGATCTTCGGGAAGCTGACTTAAAATGGTTTCCATGTCCTCTAAAAATCCCATGTTCAGCATCTCATCTGCCTCATCCATAACAACCGTATGGACAAAATCAAACTTAACGGTTTTCCGGCGCATATGGTCCATAACACGTCCCGGTGTTCCGATGATGATCTGAGTACCGTCTTTTAAGGAACGGATCTGTTTCACGATGTCCTGGCCGCCGTAGATAGGGACGACCTTCACACCATGCATATATTTAGCAAGCCTGCGGATCTCATCTGCCACCTGAATAGCAAGCTCTCTGGTTGGACAGAGGGCCACCGCCTGAAGCTTTTTTACCTTAGGGTCAACTTTTTGTAACAGGGGAATTCCAAAGGCAGCGGTCTTTCCCGTTCCTGTCTGGGCCTGACCGATAATATCTCTTCCTTCCAACTGAACCGGAATTGCCTGGGTCTGGATCGGAGATGCCTCTTCAAATCCCATATCTGCTACTGCCCGCAGAATTCTTTCATCTAATTGTAACTCATCAAATCTAACTGTTTCCATAAATGATTAATTCCTTTCTCATTGCCAGCCGGGTTCTTATGTTGCCGACGGCCGCACAAACACACTATCGCAAATAAAACGAGAGGTATCAGGCACGTTTCAGACCTTCATCCTCTCGTTTCACACGAAAGTAAAGTATAACAGGTTTTTTTTTTCATGTCAAGGGGATCACATTAATTTTTCTATTGTTTTAAGTTGAAAGGAAATCCTTTTGAATGTTATTTTTTTAACCACCCTTTTCTGGTGAAATACCAGATCTCCAAAGCAATCAGCAGGATACTCAAGAGGATACAAAAAGGATATCCGTATTTCCAGTTAAGCTCCGGCATATTTTTAAAATTCATACCGTACCAGCCTGCTATGAGAGACAGGGGAGCAAAAACAGCGGTTACCATAGTCAGAAAGGATAATGCATGATTCTGCTTCATGTCCATTCTCACCTGATACATCTCCCGAATCTGCTGAGCGTATTCCCTCAGTTCTCTCCCGTATTCCGAAAGCCTTGCCATTCTGCCGGCAAACAGATGAAACAGTGCCCGTTCTTCATCCTTTAACAGACCATTATAATTCTCCGTTAAAGTCTGACTCATATTCATCAGCTGCCCATAATAAGACGACACCTTAGCCAGTTCCTTCCTGGCCTTTAGAATGATTCCCAGTACGTCTTCCTTTTCTCTTCTGCCGCTCATGATTCTGTCTTCCATTTCTGTTAAGTATTCCTCATATTTCTGAAGATATTCAATGTCATCTCTGACCTGATATTCCAAAAACTCGAACAGGAGATGGGCTGGATAAGTCTTCTCAAAAATCTGAGTCTTATCAATCTCCTTTAACATTCTATCAGCTTCTCCGCTGTCATCAATCAGGATCAGGCGCTTTTCATTCATATAATAACCAAATATCAGTGGGCGTTTCAAAGGATTTTTCTTCACGGGTATTACCAGGGTACCTACCACACAGTCTTTTAACAAATCTGTTCTGCAGTACTGGCTCCGTTCCAGACTCCGGATTAGTATATGATCCTCATAACGGGTATGATGTCCCTTTAAATATTCTTCCTTGCTTAAAATATCGATCAGAACATCATCTTCAGATACCGTTTCTTCTCCCTTTACAGGAATCAGTCTTTTGTCTAATTTATATCTCACATCTGTTTCCTCCTAAACCCCCATACTCGGTCTTATTTTTGACCTGCCTTTTCTAAGTTTAGTACCTGATATTTCACTTGTCAATAGAACAGGCCTTTTGGGCAAACGCTTCGGACTCCCATCCTAGTTTCACCAAAAAGGCCTATTTTAATAGGAAACTTCTGAATTCATCTTATGATTCAAATAACTGATGTACAATCTCTGCGATTAACTTTGCGGTTCCAGTTACGCCAAGTAAAGAAGAGTCAATCATCAGCTGCTTATGCTCCGGATCATTGGGTAAATAGCCTGCATATTTTTTATGATATGCATTCCGGGCTTTGTCTACGGAAAGAATCATCCGTTTCGCCTCAGCCTCTGTCATACCTAGTGTATCCACACAGTTTTGCAGACGTTTCTCATAAGAAGCGTAGATGAATATGTTGATGTTATTTTTCTCTTTTTCAAGAAGAAAATCAGAGCATCTGCCAACCAGGATACAACTTGATTTTTTTGCCAGATTAAGAATAATATCTTTCTGCACATCAAATATAATATCCTGCATATATTCCTCGTCAGTTCCAAGTGGAAACATTCTTGGCAAAAAGCTGTGCCTGGATTTTTCCTCTTCGTTGCTGACTGTTGAAACCGGCAGATTCAGCTTATTTGCAACTTCCTCCACAATATCCCGGTCATAAAACTCCACTCCCAGAATCTGTGACAGTTCCCTGGCAATGGAACGCCCCAGACTGCCAAACTCACGGGTAATGGTGATCGTAAACTTCTCCATAACAGATGTACCTCCCTAACCGGTTACAATTGTTTTCTGATATCCCCTGACTACGCAGCTGAGGGCAAAACAGATGGCAAAATAGCATAGTGCCTCGAAAGCGAACAGCATCATCATTCCTCTGACATCGTAGATACTGCCAAGGACTACCGCGCAGTTTCTCATGAATTCTGCTACGTCTACCATCTTTAAGAATGAAGTATCCTTAATAATGGTAATAACCTGGCTTAAGAGAGCCGGAATCACCTTCTTATATGTCTGAGGCAGTACAATATACCACAATGTCTGAAAAAAGCTGAAGCCCTGGGACTGAGCCCCTTCAAACTGCCCATTGGGAATGGAATTTAATCCCCCACGGAAGATCTCTGCCATAACTGCAGAAGTAAAAAGAGTAATGGCAAATACCGATACTCCTACTTTATTCCCTTTTACTGTAAAATAGATCCAGAGAATCCATAAAAGGTTGGGGGTACAGCGGAAGAACTCTGTATAGACTGCTACCAAAGTTCCGGCCCACTTCCATTTACCAGAAGAATAAGTACGAATCAGTGCCAGCATGGTTCCGAAAAATATACTGAGGATCGTAGCCAGTACGGCGATCATGACCGTCATCTGTAAGCCCTTCAGCATGAAAAGTACATTTGCCGGTGTAAATATCTGTTGAAATAATTCTAACATGCTGCCTCCTCGTCTGCCTGTATATCAAGCTTTTTTGCAACTGGCAGCCGCATGGAGCGGATCTCTAAATATCTTGCCAGTCTGGCTAACGGGAAACAGATAATAAAGTACATCACTGCACTTGTGAGATATGCCTGGGCAAAATACCCTCTGTCAGCGCCCCATGAATCCGTAAAATACATCAGATCCATGCCCGCAACCATGGCTAGTATGGAAGTATTTTTAACCAGATTTAAAGCCTGATTGGCGAGAGGCGGCATAATAATTTTAATGGTCTGAGGCAGAATGATATGATACATGGTTTCCAGATAGCTAAAACCCTGAGATGCTGCTGCCTCAGACTGCCCCTTTGGAATCGCTTCAATTCCGGTTCTTATGACCTCAGAAATATAGGCACCATGATAGACGCCTACCCCGATAACCCCTAATACAAACTTAGGGATACGAAACCCGGAACTGGAAAACAGCATGGGAAGAACCGAGTAATAACACATGACCTGTAAAGCCAGAGGTGTATTCTGTATGAATTCTACATAGATTCGTGAAATGATCTTAAGCAGCTTCCACTTGGATGAAGAGAACATGCCGAATATCACTCCAAGGACCAGCGCAACCGCCAGTCCTACCAGTGATATTTTAAGTGTCATAAGAAATCCAGGGATATAATATTCGGGGAATGCCGCAAAGAGGGCACTCCATCGTTTTCCATCAAAAAGACCTTTAATCATGTCATTTTTCCTTTACTTAAAACAGCTTACTGTAATCCCCACTGATCCTGAAGTTTCTTCATGGAACCATCAGAAAGCATGGAAGTAACTTTTTTCTCAACAGCCTCTGCAAGACCTGTGTTTTCCTTTGCAGCTGCAACACCGTAATCCTGCTCTGCAAAGCGGTCTTCCAGAATCATATTTCCGTCATTTACATAACCTGCAAGAATCGCGCGGTCAACAGAGAAGCAGTCAATCTGCTTGGTTGCCAGTGCCTGAGCCAGTGCAGGATAACCGTCAAATTCCTGGAACTGGGGATTTACCTTTAATCCCTTTTCATCCACATACTTTTTAAATCCGTCCTTTGTTGTGGAAGACTGTGCCACACCGATTACTTTCTTGTCTAAATCCTGAATGGATTTAATTCCGGAATCTTTGTTTACCAAAAGACCAACTGCATCGGTATAGTATGGTGTGGAGAAATTATAGGTTTCTTTTCTTTCTGGTGTAATGGTAAAGGTTGCAATAACCAGATCGATTTCCCCATTCTCTAATAAAGGTCCTCTTGTTTTAGCCGTTACGCCCTGGAATTCCACCAGTTTCTTTTCCTTTGCCTCAGCTGCGCTGCATCCGAAGATGGATCCGGCGATCTCATATGCAAGATCATCTTCAAATCCTTCGTACTGTCCAGTTGCTGTATTCTGTAAGCTGAACTTTGGAATATCTGATTTACAGCCTACTTTTAACACTCCGCGGTCAATAATTTTCTGTACGTCTTTTGCAGCTGTGCCTGCTGCACCTGCTCCGGTTGTTGCTTCTGCAGAAGAACCTGCAGCTTTGGTATCTGCCGGTGCTTTCGTTGCCTCCGGTGCTTTGGAACCGCATGCGGTTAAGGTTGCTGCCATAGCAAACGTCAGTGCCAGGGATAACATTTTCTTCATCATAATTGTTTCCTCCTCAATCATCTTATTATATTAAACATCACCCTAATGAAGGATTTTGCTTAAGAACGCTTTTGTCCGCTCATGTTCCGGGCATTCAAAGAAGTGTTCCGGTGTTCCCTCTTCCAGAATATACCCACCATCCATGAAAATTACACGGTCTGCCACCTGACGGGCAAATCCCATCTCATGTGTCACACAAATCATTGTAATATTCTCATGAGCCAGTTCCACCATAACGTTTAATACCTCCTGCACCATCTCTGGATCCAGAGCTGATGTGGGTTCATCAAATAAAATCAATGGCTGCTTCGTGCATAATGCTCTGGCGATTGCCACCCTCTGCTGCTGTCCGCCGGAAAGCTGTACCGGATAATTACCCGCTTTTTCTTTTAAACCCACACGTTCCAGACATTTCATCGCTATCTTTTTTGCTTCTTCCTTGGGTACGTGCTGAAGTTTAACGGGTGCCAGTGTCAGATTTTCCAGAACAGTCAGATGGGGATATAAATTAAATTGCTGAAATACCATAGACGAGTATTTTTTTGCCATTTCCAAATGATTTTTCTTTGTTACCTGTGTACCTGCCACGGTAATGGTGCCGCTGGTAGGCTCCTCTAAATAGTTAATACAACGGATAAACGTGGATTTTCCGGAGCCGGATGGTCCGATGATAACCAGTTTTTCCCCTTCCCTGACCGTAAGACTGATATCCTTTAACACCTCAAGGTCTCCGAAGTTCTTTTTTAAGTTTTCAACTTTCACCATATCTGGCATGTTTCCAGCCCCTCTCTGCGTAATTTCTGAAAAAAAGCACAAAGACACCTAAGAATCTTAAGTTCTTAGGCGCCTTTGCCTGGTTGCGTTTTGATATTGTTGTTATTATAAAAAGTTTTGCATCAAAAGTCAAGAATTATTTTCCCCTGCATAGGGGCAGGCTACAAAGTGGTTGGGGGAAACTTCCATCATTTCCGGTATATGGTTTTTACAGTCTTCCCTGGCATACATGCATCTGGTATGGAAGTGACATCCGGTTGGAACATTCATGGGACTGGGGAGCTCACCACTTAACATCACCCGTTTTGATTGGGCTGCCAGCCTGGGATCTGCCAGTGGAATGGCAGAAAGCAGCGCCTTCGTGTAGGGATGAAGGGGGTTTTCATACAACTCATCACTGTCTGCAATCTCCACCAGCCTTCCTAAATACATCACGCCGATCCTGGTTGAAATGTGGCGCACCATGGATAAATCGTGGGCAACAAACAGATAGGTAAGCCCCATCTCCTTTTGTAAATCCTCCAAAAGATTAACCACCTGCGCCTGTATGGATACGTCCAGGGCGGATATGGGTTCGTCACACAGAAGAAACTCCGGTTCTACTAATAATGCTCTTGCAATTCCGATTCTCTGGCGCTGTCCTCCGGAAAATTCATATGCATATTTATACATATCATCCGGTTTCAATCCCACCTTTTTTAAGATCTCTTCCATTCTGCCTTCCATTTCATCATTGGATAAACCGGAAACTGCAGTCAGGGACTCTTTTAATATCTCCCGCACATTGTGGTGGGGATCTAAGGAAGAATAGGGATCCTGGAAAATGATCTGCATCTGTTTATGAACAGGGAGAAGCTGCCTTCCCTTTAAGCCGGTGATATCCTGCTCTTTAAACAAAATAGAACCGGAAGTCGGATCATACATACGGATTAAAGTACGGCCAAGGGTGGATTTTCCGCACCCGGATTCTCCCACCAGACCAAATGTCTCTCCTTTTCGAATGGCCAGATTAATATGATCAACTGCCTTTACCTCCGCTTTTTTCCTGCCAAAGAAATCTCTGGCTGGAAAATACTTACAAAGATCTCTGGCTTCCAGTAGTATCTCATTATTTTTATTATCCATGGGATTTTACCTCCCCTTCCTTATGATCCAGCTCTTCCCCGGAATAGATGCACAAGGCTCTCTGGGTTTCGCTGTAAGTGCGGTACTGGGGAATTTCTTTCCTGCAGTCTTCACAGGCGAATTTGCACCGTTCCGCAAAAGGACAGCCAGATGGCGGGTTAATCAGTGATGGTGCCATGCCGGGTATGGGTTCCAGGCGTTCTTTCCCTGCTGAACGGGGTTTTGGCACCGCATGAAGAAGTGCCCTGGTATAAGGATGCTTGGGGGAATAGAAGATCTCCTCTGTTGTTCCTTCCTCCATTAAAAGTCCGCCATACATAACTGCAATTCTATGGCTTAAACTGGCCACCACCCCTAAGTCATGGGTGATGAGAATAATGCTCATACCGGTTTCTTCCTGAAGACTCTTAAGCAGATCCAGGATCTGTGCCTGAATTGTCACATCAAGAGCAGTGGTAGGTTCATCGGCTATTAAAAGCTTTGGCCTGCAGCAAAGAGCCATGGCGATTAAAACCCTTTGTCTCATTCCTCCGGAAAATTCGTGGGGATATTGTCCCAACCGCTTCTCCGGTGAGGGAATTCCCACCTGGTCTAATACTGCAACCGCTTCTTTTCTTGCCCCTTCTTTATCCATTCCCCGGTGGCGTTTTAATACCTCCATCAGATGAGAGCCGATGGTCTTTAAAGGATTTAAGGCAGTCATGGGATCCTGGAAAATCATGGCCATTTCTTTTCCCCGCATTTTTCTTAACTGCTCCGGATCCATAGCCAGCATATCCTGCCCGGCAAACGTAAGTTCATCAGCCTTTACCTCTGCATTATCCGGCATCAGACCCATTACTGACTTCATAAGTACACTTTTTCCGCTTCCTGATTCTCCAACCACTGCCAGAATCTCACCGGATTCCACATACAGGCTGACTCCACGCACTGCCTGTACGGTCCTGCCATGAGTATGGAAGGTGGTCCGAATGTCTGCAGCAGACAGTATTTTTTCTTTCTTTTTTAATGTCTCTTCCAATCCTTCGTCCCTCCTTTACTCTTTCTCACCGCTCATTACCTTTGGTTCTACATAGACGCGGAGCAGATTACCCAGCTTATTAAAAGCAAAAATTGTAATAATAATTAAAAGACCCGGAATCAAGGCCATATGAAAACTGTTCTGCATGGTTCCCTGGGCATTTTGCAGAAGGCTTCCCCAGGAAGACATGGGCTGCTGAATACCTACTCCAAGAAAGCTTAAGGAAGATTCCGTCATAATGGCATTGGCCATGCTGGTGGTAGCTGCCACAATAATAGTCGGGAAAACAGACGGTATAATATGGCTGATAATTATTTTCCATTTACTGACTCCGGAAAAACCAGCATAAAGAATAAACTCCCGTTCTTTTAAAGACAGCGTCTCGGCCCGAACAAGCCGCGCAATCTCCATCCATGTAAAAAGACCAATAACCAGTATAATAGACTGAATTCCCGGCTTTAAGAAAATGCTGACAACGGTAACCAGTACCATCCACGGTATAGAATGAAGGATATCAACGATTCTCATCAGAATCATATCCACGATTCCTCCGGTTAGGCCTGCTATGGTTCCTGCTGCCACACCAATGGTTAAACTTGTGAGCATGGCTAAAAACGCTACGATCAGGGAAACCCTGCCGCCATAGATCACCCTTGCAAAATAATCTCTTCCCACTTCATCTGTACCAAACCAATGGGTAAGAGATGGTTCTTTCAGTCTGTTTGCAATATCCGTTGCATTGGGCTCCATGGGAAGAAAGGGCGCCAGAAGCGCAAACAGAATAATGATACCTAAAAGGATCAGGGAAATGACTGCCGCTTTATCATGCTTTAAGGCCAGCTTAACACTGTCAATCCGAATTGACTTATCTTTATTTCTCTTTTCTTTTATCATGTCCCGTCACCCCATTTCCTTAATCCGCGGATCGATCAGACAGTATAAGATATCCGACAGCAGGTTTCCCAGAATAACCAGAGTGGAGGACAGCACCAGAATGATCATAACAATTGGGTAATCCATTCCCTGAATCGCTTTGATGAAATAAGGACCTACTCCTGGCCAGCTGAATACCGATTCCGTGATGATGGCTCCTGTCACCAGAAGAGGCAGTGCCATACCAAGGCGCGTAATCACAGGCAAAAGCACATTTTTACATACATGCTTAAACATGATCTCACTTTTTGTTGCGCCAAATGCCCGCTGCACCAGAACATAGTCTTCTGAAAACTGAGTCAGAGTGGAG
>SVDT01000020.1 GCA_015057775.1 Paenibacillaceae bacterium
TTAGTGCGCCTTCAGGGACTCGAACCCTGGACAAATAGATTAAGAGTCTACTGCTCTACCAACTGAGCTAAAGGCGCTTGTCTTTCGTTTTTTCGGTGTGCTCTTGTCTCAAGCACGTGTGTAATTATATAACCGTATTCAGCAAAAGTCAACACCTTTTTTACAAAATATTTACAACTTTTTCGAATTTATTTATTATTTGTACTTTTTTTAATATTTCCACCCAGTGTTTTGTTCACTTCTACAAAAGATTTGTTCCATGCGAGCATTTTCTTATTCAGCTCAGTTTTATCGCTGGTTGCCTGCAAAAGCTTATTTGTTACCTTATCTTTCATTCCCATGGTACGCTCACCTGCCTCACCTTTTGCTTTATTATATGCAAAACCGGCCTCCTGGTTATAGAATGGAGACCGGTAATTATTTATTAATATTATCGACAGGCAATCAGCTTGTAGATAGGATTTCCTTTTGACGAAAACTTTTCTTCATATTCTGTCATCACATTCCCGGTTCCCATTTCGCTGTGATGTAAATCATATGTGAAGTCTTCAATCTTCCAGCCTGCTCTTGGAATGGCTTCCAGAGAATAATCAAACAATCCCCTGTTATCAGTTTTAAATTCTACTACTCCGTCCGGTCTTAAAATCTGATTATATACTGCCATAAATTCCTCAGAAGTAAGCCTGCGCTTTTCATGACGGTCCTTAGGCCATGGATCCGAAAAATTAAGATAGATTTTTTCGACCTCTCCCGGCGCATAAATTTCAGCCAGATTCTTGGCATCAACGCACATGAAGTAAATGTTATTCAACTCCAATTCTGCCCGTTTCTGTAATCCTCGCAGTAAAACACTGGGATACCGTTCAATACCGACATAATTAATATTCGGATGAAGTGTAGCCAGTTCCATAATAAAACGGCCTTTTCCCATACCGATTTCTATTTCTATTGGGTTTTCATTACCAAATACATCCTTCCAGCATCCTTTTTTCCCAGACGGGTTCTGGATTACATAAGGACTCGCAGCAATTTCCTCTTCCGATCCGGGGATGTGACGTAGCCTCATATCTATATTCCTCCAATTAATCATCTTTCCAATTCAATTCACAGCCTTGTTGGCGTATGGCAGATAGATTGTATCATATCGGATATAAAATGTGCAAGTTACTACTGATTTTTATATATAGGGAATCCTTTATTTATGGTACTCCCTGTATATTTTTTAATTTTCTCTTACAAATTCAAAATCAATAAAATAACAGGTGCGCAATTTACTATAATCTAGTATAATGTCTGTATATTGGGATACAACCGTTTTGCAAAGGAGGAAATATATGGGAACTACAGATAACAGTCTCTGGATCAAGATCCAGCAGGGTTTGAGGGAAACCGAGGCGCTTATGAACCAGAAGCAGTATAACATGGTCATGATCAAAGCTCGTCAGACTCTGGAATATATGATTCATTTTCTTGCCGAAAAGGCTTTGATAGTGGAAACCGATCTGGCTGACAGCATTGACCAGTTATATGAAGGACGATTTATTTCCCAGGCAGTCAAAGATCACTACCACCGGATCCGGGTACTTGGTAATAAAGCAGTACATGAAGGCAATGACAGTCCCTATGATGCTTCAGAGGCCTGTAAGCTGATTTCAATCGAAGTTACTGCCTTTACAAACGCATTTCATAAAAGCCATCAGGGCTCACAAGCTCAGAAACCACGTACTGCAGGTGTGCAGGCTGCCCCCATCGCGTCAAGAGCTGCCTCCCAGAGAACTGCAGCTACAGCAGACGAGCCCAAAAGAACAGGAACGCCTCATAGGGCCAATACCGGTTCTTCCCGCAGAGCGCCACAGAATTCTGGTTCCAGATCAGGTCAAAGACCATCTCAGGGTACTGCCCCAAGAAATGACAGACGACCGGCTCCTCAAAACAGAAGCCGTCGCCGAATTAAAAACAGACGTTCTGACTTATCCGGTTTATTAAAGCCACTTCTTATATTTTTAGTTCTTTTTGTTGTCGTGCTGATAATTGTAAAGCTGATACCAGGAAAAGATAAAAAGAATGAGACTGTTCCTACAGAGATTTCATCAGAAGTTACTTCAGAGCCAATATCTACTACTGCGGAAGTTGTCACTGAGCCTGCGGAAACAGAAACAGAGCCCCCGAAAGTTTATACGACTAAAAGTAAGCTTAATGTCCGGTCCAAACCTGCTTCCGACAGCACAAAGCTAGGAAGCCTTGCGTCTGGTACTGTTGTGGAGTATGTTGAAACCTATGATGATAAATGGACCGTTATCACGTTTGAAGGGAAACAGGCTTACGTAGCAACAGAATTTTTAACCGTCACGGAAGGAACTGGTAAATCAGAATCAGAACCTGAGTCAGCTTCCGAAACCACCAAAGCCGCAAGTCAATAATATTATGAAGCGAAGAATCAAAAGTAAGCTGCTTTTGATCTTCGCTTTTTTATGTATATAATGCATAAGTATAGTACGGTTGGCATACCTTATATTTATGTCAAAATTCAAACCACTATTTGTTTTTTTCCAAATTACTATGGAAATTTTTTTTAATTGTAGTATTATTAATAATTAGAACCATTTTATTTAGTTCACTATTCACAAAAGGAGGGCAAAAAATGGATGTTGTGATTGATAAAATATCTGAGATCGAATCAGCTGCCACTTCCATCATGGAGCATGCCAATGAACAGAAAAAAGCGTTTGCAAAAGAAATGGATGAACGCACTGCTGCATTTGATGCCCAGCTGGAACAAGAAACAGAAAAAGAAATAGAGAAACTGAGAGCAGGTATGGAAATCAAAATGAATCAGCGCTTAAAGAAACAGCGGGATGAATTGCAGGAAATCCTGAAGGCTATGGAAAAAAACTTTGAAGTCCATCATACCCAATATGCAGAGGAACTATTCAATAACATGATAAAGGAGTGATTCCATGGGAAATCTGTTATCCTACAGCGGTTTGACAACCAAGGTACGGGCGATGGAAAGCCATCTGATCTCCGACAGCCAGTTCCGTGATATGGCTGCTCTTGAAACAGTTTCCGATGCCGTGGAGTATTTAAGACATTTAAAAGCCTATGAGGGCTTGTTTTCCGATGTGGATGATGAAAAACTTCACCGGGGTGCGATTGAACAGCGGCTTATCCTGTCCCTGTACCAGGATTTTGCAAAGCTCTACCGTTTTTCCAACTTAACGCAGCGTAAATTCCTTGACTTATATTTTATGCACTTTGAAATCGATATCCTGAAAAAATGTTTCCGTAACGCCATGGGACGTAACCAGCTGGATATCGATCTTTCTGTATTCAGGGACTTTTTTGCCAAACATTCTTCATTGGATTTAATGAAGCTTTCCTCTTCCGCAAACTTACATGATTTTATTGCAAATCTGGAGGGCTCCATCTATTACGATCTTCTGATTCATCTGGAAGAGGGAACTGAAACCACACTGTTTGATTATGAAGTACATCTGGATTTGCTTTATTTTAAAACAATCTGGAAAGTAATGAGTAAATACTTAAACAAGAAGTCCCAGGAGCTTTTAATCCAATGTTTTGGCAGTAAACTGGATTTGCTCAATATTCAGTGGATATACCGTTCTCTTAAATATTACCACTTAAATTCTGCTGATATTTATGCACTTCTTATACCTTTTCATTATCATTTAAAAAAGGATCAGACTGCGAAGCTGGTAGAGTCCGGGACTATGGATGAATTTTTTACAGTCCTTAAAACTACCTATTACGGTCAGAAGGCAGATATGGATGTAAGGGAGAAACCTGATTTAGAGCAGCTTACCAGTGAGGTTCTTGATAAGATATACCGTTCCACTAGCAGACAGAATCCTTATTCCATCGCAACATTAAATTCCTATCTTTATTTAAAGGAGGAGGAAATTCAAAAAATAATAACACTCATAGAGAGTATCCGGTATCAGCTGAAGCCGGAAGAAATTATCTCCTATGTAGTTAAACAGTAAAGGGGGTAGCTTTTCCTGTGATTGAAAAAATGAAGTTTTTAAGTATTACCGGACCAAAAGAGGATATTGACCGGGTCATAGATACCTATCTGTCCAAATATGAGATTCATTTAGAGAACGCGTTGTCCGAGCTGAAAACGGTAAAAGATTTACGGCCTTATATCGAAACCAATCCACATAAGGACACATATCAGCGGGCCCAGGAGTTGTCCAGACTTCTTCCTGATAACATTACTGATACAGACGTAAAGGATGTATCAATTGAAGAAGCGGTTAAAACGGTTGAGGAAATTGGATCTCAGGTGGAAGAACTGACCACAGCGCAGACAGAATATCAGGAAAAAATAGATGCCTTAAACCAGTCTCTTGAAAAAATAATACCGTTCACGGGACTTAATTATGATTTGAGTTCCATACTGCATTTTAAGTACATCAAATTCCGTTTCGGACGAATTTTACATGAATACTATAACAAATTCGAGAGCTACGTTTATGACACCATAGACACAGTCCTTTATAAATGCCGGGAAGATTCAGAATACGTCTGGCTGGTTTACTTTGTCCCAGATACAATTTCCAATCAGATTGATGCTATTTATTCGTCCATGCATTTCGAACGATTCTTTGTGCCTGACGAGTATAAAGGTACTCCTTCCGATGCCATTCATACCCTGCAGGGTAAAATAAAGGTACTTGAGACGGAACAGAATGCCGTTAAAAAGAATCTGGAGCAGGTACTGGCTGCAAAACGGGTTGATCTGTTATCCGCACTAAACCGGCTGGAGACCTTTTCCACTAATTTTAACGTGAGAAAGCTTGCTGCCTGCACCAAGCAGAATATCAATACCTTTTACATTCTCTGCGGCTGGATGAGTTTCCGGGACGCCAGGGCATTCCAGAAAGAAATCTCCAATGATGAGAAGACTTTCTGCATCGTGGAAGATGACCACAGTAACATTATGAGCGATCCTCCCACAAAACTTCTAAATCCCCGGTTATTTCAGCCATTTGAACTGTTTATTAAAATGTACGGTCTTCCGGCATATAATGAGATCGATCCTACAATTCTCATTGGAATTACTTATTCGTTCCTGTTTGGTTTCATGTTCGGGGATGTTGGTCAGGGGCTTTGCCTCCTCCTTGGCGGATTTCTTCTTTTCCGTCTGAAAAAGGCCAGCCTGGCTGCCATCATATCCTGCTGCGGATTCTTTTCCACCATATTTGGATTCCTGTTTGGCAGCGTATTTGGATTTGAAGATGTAATACATGCCGTATGGCTGCGTCCAATGGAGCATATGACCAATCTGCCGTTTATCGGTAAACTGAATACCGTATTTATTGCTGCAATTTGCATTGGTATGGGGATTATACTTCTTACCATGATACTCAATATCATAAACAGCATCCGGTCACATGATCCGGAGCGAACGTTTTTTGATACCAACGGCGCCGCCGGACTTATCTTTTATGCAAGCCTTGTCCTTACTATTGTTCTTTATATGACAGGCAATCCAATACCGGCATCCGCAATCTTAATTTTAATGTTCGGACTTCCGCTTCTGCTTATATTCTTTAAAGAACCGCTAACCGCCCTGCTGGAGCGCAAAGCGGCGGTACTGCCGGAAGGCAAGGCTATGTTTGTTATACAGGGATTTTTTGAACTGTTTGAAGTTCTCTTAAGTTATTTTTCCAATACGCTTTCCTTTGTCAGAGTGGGTGCTTTTGCAATCAGCCACGCTGCCATGATGGGAGTTGTATTAATGCTTTCCGGAGCAGAGGCCGGCAACCCCAACTGGATCGGCGTGATCTTAGGCAACTTATTTGTCTGCGGCATGGAAGGACTGATTGTAGGAATTCAGGTCCTTCGTCTGGAATATTATGAATTATTCAGCCGCTTTTACCGTGGAACCGGCCGTGCATTTAAACCTTACGGAAAGAAAAATTAATTATTTCAGGAGGAAACCAATATGTCAACTTTAGTAAAAATTACATTAGCAGCTGCATTACTTTTAAGCATTGCAATCCCGTTCGGAGCATTTGCCATGGGGGAAAAATCAAAGGGGCGTTATAAAAAAGCGCTGGGAATTAACTTACTTCTGTTCCTTGGCACCATTGCTGTATCCGGTATTTTTCTCTTTAACGGCCAGGCACAGGCTGCAGAAGCTGCTGCAAATGCTTCTGCCAGCGTTGCAGGAATGGGATATCTGGCAGCCGCTCTCTCTACCGGTCTTGCCTGCGTCGGCGGTGGAATTGCTGTTTCCGCAGCAGCAAGTGCAGCACTGGGCGCCATCAGCGAGGATGGCTCCATACTTGGAAAATCACTGATCTTCGTAGGTCTTGCCGAAGGTGTTTGTCTCTATGGCCTGATCATATCCTTTATGATCTTAGGTAAATTATAATTTATGAAAATGTATCTGATCAGCGACAATGTTGATACCTGGACAGGTATGAGACTGGCCGGCGTAGAAGGCGCTGTCGTTCATGAAAAAGCAGAATTGAAAAGCCAGCTTGATAAGGTTCTGGCCGACAAAGAGATCGGGATCATCCTCTTGACGGAAAAATTCGGGAAAGCATTTCCTGACATCATTAATGATGTAAAATTAAACCGTAAGCTGCCGTTAATTATTGAAATTCCTGACCGCCACGGTACTGGCCGCAAGCCCAACTTTATCACGGACTATGTCAACGAAGCAATCGGATTAAAACTATAAGAAAGAGGTGGTCATCTTGACAACTGAGGAAAAATTGCAGCACTTCCTTGAGTTTTGTATGGAAGATGCCAGGTCCCGCAGTGCAAAGATGCTTGATGAATATACCACTGCCTTAGAGCAGACCTTTTCAGAACATCAAGAGGATGCAAAACGCAGAGCCAGACAGCAGGTGGCATCAGAAAGCGAACAGATCGAACGGGAGATTAACAAACAACTCTCCTTAGAGCAGATCGGCACAAAGCGTGAATTTGGAAAAAAGCAGGATGAATTAAAAGAAAAACTGTTTCAGGAGTTACAGGAGATGGTGGATCATTTCAGAAATACCCCCCAGTATACAGAGCTGATTGAAAAAGAAATCAGGGAAGCAAAGGAACTGGCCGGAAAAGAATTTATTACCATCTACATTGATCCTGCTGACGAGGAAAAAATCAGAAGCCTGTCCTTACCGGAAAGCGCTGATATCCGGGTCAGTGAGTATTCCTTCATGGGCGGAACAAGAGCCGTGATTCCTAACAGACACATTTTAATTGATAACTCCTTCCAGACAAAACTGGCGGAAGCAAAACGGGATTTCCGGTTTAACATAAAAGATTTGATGGGAGGTACGGAAAATGACTAATACAGGCACCATTTCCGGCATCAATGGCCCCGTCATTTATTTAAAGGGCGATCCCGGATTCAGAATGAATGAAATGGTCCATGTGGGAAAAGATCATTTAGTCGGCGAGGTAATCGGACTTACGGACCGCCGCACCATCGTTCAGGTATACGAGGAGACCAGCGGTATAAAACCAGGGGAAACAGTCACAGCCACAGGGTATCCTGTTTCCGTAACTCTGGCACCCGGAATTCTTAACAATATTTTTGACGGTATCGAACGCCCCTTAAGCGAGATTGCAAAAACAGGAGGCGCTTATATCGACAGAGGAATCCACGTAGATTCCCTTGATACCGGGAAGCTCTGGCAGACACATATTACGGTTAAAAAAGGTGACCACTTACTTCCTGGCGCAATTATCGCAGAAGTACCGGAAACGCCTGCCATCGTTCACAAGGTAATGATCCCACCTGATGTGGAGGGAATCGTACTTGATGTGGCAGAAGACGGCAATTATACCATATCTGACCCAATCATTACACTAAAGCTTTCTGACGGAACAGAAAAACAACTGACAATGACACAGAAGTGGCCCATCCGGGTTCCGAGACCTACATTAAAACGATATCCGGCAACCAAGCCGCTGATCACCGGGCAGAGAATTATTGATACCCTCTTCCCCCTTGCCAAGGGCGGCACTGCCTGTATCCCCGGAGGTTTTGGTACTGGTAAAACCATGACCCAGCATCAGATTGCCAAATGGTCCGATGCTGATATCATTATCTATATCGGCTGCGGAGAGCGCGGCAATGAGATGACTCAGGTACTGGAAGAATTTTCTCAATTAATCGATCCCCGTTCCGGCAACCCCTTAATGGACCGGACCACCCTGATCGCTAACACTTCCAATATGCCGGTAGCCGCCCGTGAGGCCAGTCTTTACTCAGGACTTACACTGGCAGAGTATTACCGTGATATGGGATATCACGTCGCCATCATGGCAGATTCCACCTCCAGGTGGGCAGAGGCTCTTCGTGAGTTATCCGGCCGTCTGGAAGAGATGCCTGCAGAAGAAGGCTTTCCTGCTTACTTAGCCTCACGTTTATCTGCTTTCTACGAGCGTGCAGGCATGATGCAGAATATCAACGGTACAGAAGGCTCCGTTACAATTATTGGCGCAGTTTCTCCTCAGGGAGGCGATTTCTCAGAGCCGGTTACACAAAACACCAAACGTTTTGTCCGCTGCTTCTGGGGTCTTGACCGGAATCTGGCCAACGAACGCCATTTCCCTGCTATTCACTGGCTCAGCAGCTATTCCGAGTATTTAACGGATCTGGCTCCCTGGTACCTGGAAAAGGTAGATAAAAAGTTTGTGGATTACAGAAACCGTATGGTATTTATCCTGACACAGGAAAGCAGTCTCATGGAGATTGTAAAGCTGATTGGCGGAGATATGCTTCCTGATGATCAAAAGCTGATTTTAGAGATTGCGAAGGTCATCCGAATCGGATTCTTACAGCAGAATGCCTTCCATAAGGACGACACCTGCGTTCCTATGGAAAAGCAGTTTAAGATGATGGACTTAATTCTCTATTTATATAAAAAGTCCCGTTCCCTTGTTTCAATGGGAATGCCCATGTCTGTCCTGAAAGAAGATCCTGTCTTTGATAAGATTATATCTCTGAAATATGATGTACCAAACGACAGACTGGATCTATTTGATGACTATAAAAAACAGATCGATAACTTTTATGATTCTGTCATAGAACGAAACGCATAGGAAGGAGGCAGACGATGGCAATTGAATATTTAGGCTTAAGTGCAATTAACGGACCCCTGGTTGTTTTAGAAGGCGTCCAGAATGCTGCCTTTGACGAGATCGTGGAAATGACAGTCGCTGGTAAAACACAGAAACTGGGACGTATTATTGAAGTTTATGAAGATAAGGCAATTATTCAGGTATTTGGAGGAACCGACGGACTGGCTCTTAGAAATGTCCATACAAGACTGACCGGACGCCCCATGGAGCTTGCCGTTTCCGAAGACATGTTAGGAAGAACGTTTAACGGGATCGGGGAACCAATCGACGGACTGGGTGATATCAACTCAGACATCTATCTTGATATTAATGGTAAGCCATTAAATCCCGTAACCAGAGAATATCCCAGAGATTATATCCGTACCGGAATCTCAGCCATTGATGGTCTGATGACCTTAATACGCGGTCAGAAACTTCCCATATTCTCGGGAAACGGTCTTCCCCATGATGAGCTGGCTGCTCAGATTGTACAGCAGGCATCTTTAGGTGATGATTCCAAATCCGGTGAAAAATTTGCGGTTGTATTCGCAGCCATGGGCGTGAAATACGACGTGGCAGATTTCTTTCGGCGTACCTTTGAAGAAAGCGGTGTATCCGACCATGTGGCAATGTTTATTAACCTGGCCAACGATCCGGTGGTAGAACGTCTTATTACTCCAAAAGTGGCTCTTACTCTGGCAGAATACCTGGCTTTTGAAAAGGGGATGCATATCCTGGTTATTTTAACGGATATGACAGCCTATGCGGAGGCTCTCCGTGAGGTTTCTTCCTCCAAGGGAGAAATCCCCTCCAGAAAAGGTTATCCCGGCTATCTGTACAGCGAGCTGGCATCCATCTATGAGAGAGCAGGCATCGTAAAGGGGCGGCATGGATCTGTAACCCAGATTCCCATTTTAACCATGCCAAATGATGACATCACCCACCCAATCCCTGATCTTACCGGCTATATCACAGAAGGGCAGATCGTTTTGGATCGGAACTTATACGGACAGTCTGTTTATCCACCCATTAACGTGCTCCCGTCCCTAAGCCGTCTGATGAAGGATGGAATCGGAGAAGGCTTTACCAGGTCGGATCACCAGGGCGTGGCAAACCAGCTGTTTTCCTGTTACGCCAAGGTAGGAGACGCAAGAGCATTGGCATCTGTAATTGGTGAAGATGAGCTTTCCCCTATTGATAAAAAGTATCTGGTATTTGGTAAAGCGTTCGAAGACCGCTTTGTCGGACAGGGAAATCACTCCAACAGAAACATTCTTGAGACATTAACCATCGGCTGGGAGCTGCTTGGTCTGCTTCCAAGAGCGGAGCTGGACCGTGTCGATACCAGGGTATTAGACCAGTATTATAAGGAAACCACCGCTGAAGCTTCAGTCGAATAGGAGGGGTCAGAATGAATCCGAATACATTTCCCACCAAGGGTAATTTAATCCTTGCGAAGAACTCCCTGACATTAGCCAGACAGGGTTATGAGCTGATGGATAAAAAGAGGAACATCCTGATCAAAGAACTGATGAGCTTAATTGATGAGGCCAAGGGAATTCAGTCGGAAATTGACGTGACGTTTACTGCTGCGTACAAAGCACTTCAGAAGGCAAATATTGAACTGGGGATTAATTACGTGCAGGATATTGCCATGGCGGTCCCCATTGATGACAGGGTTCGTATTAAAACACGAAGTATTATGGGTACTGAGATTCCGTTAGTGGAGCATGAGGAAATGCCTCTTAATTTAACCTATGCTTATTATAGTACCAGGGAATCTCTTGATGAAGCACGTTACCATTTTGAAAAGGTAAAATTGCTTTCCGTAAAACTTTCCATGGTGGAAAACTCAGCTTACCGTCTGGCTAACAGTATTAAAAGGACGCAAAAACGGGCTAACGCATTAAAGAACATTACCATCCCCCGCTACGAAACTCTTACCAGAAATATTACGAATTCTCTGGAAGAAAAGGACCGGGAGGAATTTACAAGGCTTAAAGTTATTAAGCGCACCAAGAAAAGCATGTAAGACAAGAGAGCTGGGATGCCTGATTTAACGGCATCTCAGCTCTCTTGTTTATTAAATCTTTCGTTCTGATAATTGCTTCCACTTGACGCCAAGATCCGGGGTAGAATAATTCTTCATTTTTTCAATCAGACCCTGGGGTTGTGTATCCACCAGTAAAAGACCCTTGTTGGAAGGATTCATAAATCCTTCTGCAATCGCTGTATCTATCATATTTAACAGCGGATCAAAAAAATGGGCTACATTTAATAATCCTACCGGTTTTTTATGAATACCAAGCTGTGACCAGCTGAGAACTTCAAACAGCTCCTCATAAGTTCCAACTCCACCAGGCAATGCAATAAAAGCACCTGCCAGATCAGCCATTGTTTTTTTTCTTTCATGCATATCCTTTACTTCTATCAGAAGTGTCAGATCCTGATTAATAATCTGACCGGGAAACAGTCCGGTGGGAATGACGCCTGTCGCCTTACCCCCATTTGCCAGCACTTCCTGTGCCACTTCTCCCATTAATCCCACGTTGGAACCTCCGTAAATTAATTCCATACCATTTTCACTCAGATTCTTACCCAGCATTCTGGCACAATCTTTATATTCTTCTCTGCTTCCCAGATTGGAACCTGAATAAACACAGACTTTTTTCATGCGGTACCTCCCATTCGTTTTCTAATCATGAATTCGTTGACGTTGTGATCTGAAACTATTATAATCAGCTCATAGTCATAAGTAAAATAGAGATTAAATATGGGAGGTATATTAAAATTTTATATGTTAATTCCATTTGAACTATACCGTGTCTTTTATACCACAGCCAGACTTGGAAGCATTTCAAAAGCTTCCAAAGAGCTTTTTACCTCTCAGCCAGCTGTCAGTTATTCCATAAAACAACTGGAGGAAAAACTGGGCGGACAGTTATTTTTCAGAAATGCAAAAGGGGTGTCCCTGACTGCTGAGGGAGAGATACTGTACCAATATATTGAAAAGGGATGCTCTCTGATTCTCTCCGGCGAACGCAAATTTGGAGAATTGAAAGATATGACTTTGGGACAACTGCGAATTGCTGTCTGTTCTGCTGTCTGTAAAAACGACCTGCTAAAGCCCATTACCCATTATCATCAGCGGTATCCGGATATCCGCATCCACGTCAGAGATGAATCCAGTCATGAAATCTCCAGGCTTCTTGATACGGGAGATATTGATATTGGTATTATTAATTTTCATGAAAATGCTAATGAACAGCTGCATATAGTCAAACAAATAAAAAAAGAGATGTGCTTTGTTGCAGGAAAGAAATATGAGGCCCTAAGCACGAATCCCATCTCACTTCGTGCACTGACAGAAGCTTACCCCTTAATTGCACTTCACAAAGGCGGCAGTACAAGGAATGCTCTGGATCAATTTCTGCTCACACATGGAATTAATAAAAATCCCCAGATCGAGTTAAGTACATTGGAGCTGATTGTTGAATTTGCCATTAACGGTCTAGGATTCGCCTGCGTAACAAAAGATTATGTGGAAAAAGAACTGGCCGGTAAGAAGCTTTTTCTTATTCCTATTTTAGAGTCTCTTCCAAAAGTAAATCTGGCGGTTGTATTAAAAAAAGGCATGCCGGTCTCCACTGCATCAGAAAAGTTCTTAGAACTGATTAACCCGTAAGATAGCAGTCCCACATAAGCCGCTGCCTTCTTAATATCCCAGACTCTGATCCACAATAATCACTTTTATCCTGTCCTTTATAAACTGGCCTGTTATGAGGACGAAGTCATTGCAGAATCTATCTTTATGATTGCAGTCAATACACCTTCCTAAAGTTGCGCAAGGCGTTGATTTTCCCAGCCGCTTTGCATCCAGTGGTGCTGCAATCTGCCTGGTTCTTTTTATGGCTTCGTCCAGATTATCAGTGATTTTATTAACTCCTGCTACAACAATTACCTGACCAGGTCCATATAACAGGGGAGCCACTCTGCTTCCATTTCCATCTATATTAAACAGCTCGCCTTTTTTCGTAATTGCATTAACACCGGTAATAAATGTATCTGCCCGGAAATTCTGCAAATACAATTCCCTTTTATCTTTGCCAGTCAGAGAAGGTTGAAACTTATCCAGAAAATGAATATCCCGAATTCTCAAATGATCGAATACCCCAAGCTCATCCAGAGTCACTGAATCCCCGCAGCCTACGGTTTCTCCATCTTTGATCAACTCATCCAAAAGAGAAATCAACAGACCCTGTTGATCCACATAATATCCTGCCATTTTGTTTTTATTAAGATTCTTAATAACCTCTCCCACGTGCTCAGGAATGTTCTTGTTATCAAAAAGCATCAATAAACTCCTTTCATTCTATCAGTATGTCATTCAGATTTTTAATTATTGTAAATCCCATATGTCAAAAAAGCAAATAAAAACTGCCGGAATTCTAATACCCGGCAGTTTAACTACGTTTTTTTGTTATTTATTTACTGATTCAAATTCCTTATAAATTTCATGATCAGGTTGGGGGGTCAAAAGCGATACGATAATGATTGCCCCGCATGCCACAGTAAAAGCCGGAAGAAGTTCATAGATGTTAAACACTCCACCCATAGGCCTCACCAGATATTTCCAAATAAACACCATTGCGCCTCCAGAGATCATTCCTGCAACAGCACCGTAAAAATTGCTTCTTTTCCAAAACAGTGCAAACAGCATTACAGGACCAAAGGAAGCTCCAAAACCAGCCCAGGCAAAGGAAACGATGGTGAATACGGAACTATTGGGATCCCAGGCAAGGAACACCGCGATCAGAGCGACTCCGATTACAGTCAGCCTGGCCGCCAGCATGGACGTTTTATGACTTACTTTAAGTTTTAAAAAATCCTGCATAAGATTCTGGGATACTCCTGATGCAGCTGTTAATAGCTGGGAATCTGCCGTAGACATGGTACATGCAAGTATACCCGCAAGCACCACACCTGCCAATACGGAATAAAGAAAACCATGACTTCCCAAAAGCCCCGCCAGCCGGATAATCACTGTTTCCGCTTCCGATCCGGAGGTGAATACCGGAATACCGCCAGCCACAGAAACGCTGTAACCAATAATTCCAATAAGAATTGCTACAAACATGGATATCACAACCCAGGTAGACGCAATACGGCGGGAAGTTGTAAGCTTCTTCTCATCACTGATAGCCATAAAACGCAGAAGAATATGAGGCATACCAAAATATCCCAGTCCCCATGCCAGAGTAGATACAATATTTAATATACCGTAAGGGGATGATGTCTGCCCCGCCATATTATGGGTTCTGCTCATGCTTAGATAGCCTTCCAAAGCGCCAGCATTCTCTGTCACTCTGTCCCAGCCACCAGCTACTGATATTCCATAAAATACAATAATAATAAGAGAAATGCTCATAACAATACTCTGTACAAGGTCGGTTGTGGATACCGCCATGAACCCACCCATTACCGTGTATCCCACCACTACGATCGCACCAACAATCATAACAGTATGATAGTCTATGTGATACAAACTGTTAAACAGGGTACCTATTGCCTTAAAACCAGAAGCAGTGTACGGAATAAAGAAGACAAGAATAATTACTGCAGAAATACACATTAAAATATTTTTATCATCCCGATATCGTCGGGAGAAAAAATCCGGAATGGTAATGGTATTGCAAACTACAGAATACCGGCGAAGTCGTCTTGCAACCAAAAGCCAGTTTAAGTATGTGCCCGCTGCCAGACCGATTGCTGTCCAGCCAGCGTCAGCAATTCCAGTCATATAAGCAACACCCGGAAGTCCCATCAGCAGCCAGCTGCTCATGTCCGATGCCTCTGCACTCATGGCAGTTACTAACGGTCCCAGCTTCCTTCCTCCCAGATAGAATTCGTCCGCGGAGTCTCCCCCACCCTTCTTGCTGTAATAAAACCCGATATAGACCATTGCCACCAGATAAACCACTATGGCAGATAATATGCCTATTTGACCTATACTCATAACGTTCCTCCTTATTACTCACTTATTTCTGCTGTCAGCCTTATAACACAGCAATAATGGGTGTATTATAGCATCAACAATAATAGAACGCAACGCAGAACGAAGTATAGACTAAATACCATACTTTTTTATTTAAAATATCATTATATCTATATTTTATAAGGATTTTTAACTGTACTCAGGTTAATTATAATTCTAATACAAGTATGTGTAATTTATTTTTCAGGCAGAAATCCACTTAGAAAGGAGGGCAGTACCGATGCACTGTATTGTCTCAGTGAATACTCTCCTCCGCACAGACACCAGTCATATAAAAACGCCCGTTCACAGAGAGCATAAAGCTTTACCATTTCAGTAACGCTCATTTTGGTTCCAATCTGTCCGTCTTCCTGTCCCTGTGCAATAATCTTTCTTAACAGCTTATAATAGGTGCGGTTATGATCCAGTAAATGCTTCTCCCCATTTGTTATAAGCTGAGTGGACAATAATCTTGCAAGAAGATCAATGGAGATACTATTCTCTATCATTGTAAATAGCTCACTGTTTAACCGAAGCAGCTTTTCTACAGCCGAAAGTTCAGGATCAAGCTGAGTTTTCAGCTCCTCATATTTATCATCAAATAGAACACTAAGTGTACTAAGAAGTGCATCCTTTCCATCAAAATAATGATAGAATGACCCTTTTGACGTCTTTGAAAGTTCTATGATTTCCTCCACAGTCGTATCTTCATATCCCTGTTCATAAAACAGTTTCCAGGCTGCGCTTACGATTTTACCCCTGGTATTGCGCACACTTTTTTTCGCCACGTAACAATTCCTCCTTAATTTTCATCCTTAGATGAAATTACATAATTCAGTATATCACATGAGAGGAAAAAACGTCCATGAATTAAATTCAGGTGGGCGGATCCGTACTTGTGGTGACATGACGAAATCACTGTGTTACAATAATAAAAAACCGGCAAACTGCACCTTAGAAAGGAACGGTGAACAATGAACAGCCTGACAAAAAACATTCAATCCGAAGAGACTCTTCTTAACCTTATTCATCACGCATTTCCACATGCAATCTGTACAGGTATTGAAGAACTGACAGAAGGTTATTTTAATGTGGCATATAAAGTATCCCTGGAACATGCTCCCTCCTGCATATTAAAGATTGCACCCCCTGAGGATGCTCTTGTTATGTCCTATGAGAAGAATATTATGATGAGTGAAGTCCTGGCTATGCGCACTGTAAAGGAGCAATCTGATGTACCCGTAGCAAAAGTTTTATTTTATGATGACAGCTTAAGTCTGATTCATGCTCCGTATTTTTTCATGGAGATACTGGAGGGTGCGAGCTTCCACTCCATTCTTTCCACTCTATCCCCAGATGTACAGTCAGCTATACGAACGGAAGCGGGCAGTTTGAACAAAAAAATCAACTCGATTCAAGGAAACAAATTCGGCTATCTGGGGCAGCCGTCTTTGCAGGGAAATGACTGGTATCCTGTATTTTCCACTATGACAGAGCTTGCTTTTTCAGATGGAGAGCGTCTGTCCATTGACTTAAAGATATCTAAAAATCAGCTGTTTAAGGATTTAGAAGCATACAAAGAACTGTTTGATGAGGTTAAAACCCCCGTACTTGTCCACTGGGATCTGTGGGATGGGAATATCTTTGTGAAAGACAACCGGATTACTGGTTTGATAGACTGGGAGAGAAGTCTTTGGGCAGATCCCCTGATGGAGGTTGGGTTTCGAACCTATAGTGCAGACACGAATTTCTTTAAAGGGTACGGCATTGACCACCTTACAGAAAAGGAATACTTGCGGGCGATATGGTATGACGTTTACACCATGCTCCTTGTTATCCAGGAATGCGATTACCGCCAATACGATACCCGGGATATGTATGAATGGGCTGCCGGCCATCTGACCGACAAATTTGCAGAGCTTCACAGAATCATACATACCAGTTATTAACTCAGCGATTTATATTCCACCTTACAGCCGTTACCGATGCCATCAGGGATACAATTGGAATTGTCATAACAACTCCCAAACTTCCTGAAATCCCCTGCATGATTTCAATTACCATGTTGTTGGAATTAATAATCTGCAGATAAGGCAGTTCATAGGCATAGTTTAACAACAGCGTACTGACTCCACTGCCAACAAATGCCAGGATTAAGGTATTCACCATGGTTCCCATGGCATCTCTGCCTACATTCATGCCAGAACGAAACAGCTCTTTTGTGGTCAGTTCAGGATTGTTGGTATGTATCTCAAATACAGTAGACGATATGGACATTCCCACGTCCATAACTGCGCCCAGAGCAGAAATCAGTAAGCCGGAAAACAGAAGTTCCCCCACACGGATTCCTCGTATGTTTTCCAGAACTGTCAGAGACTCAATATCAGATACATTGTAACCTGAGATATGAGATACTGCACCAAATACATAGGCTGACACACCCGCAATGATAACTCCGCTCACAGTTCCTGCCACAGCACACAACGTTTTTCCAGACCAGCCTCCCAGTAAATACATTGTGACAAAGGTAGTGATTGATGCAACCAGGACTGCTGCAAAAAATGGAGAATATCCTTTATAAATCATTGGTATATAAAGCCATACGATGCAGACGAAGGTAAAAATCAGTCCTACACAGGAATAAAAGCCTTTCCATCCTCCGATCACGCAGACAACTCCCAGAAATAGCAGAACAAATCCAAGAACAGCCCACTCGCGATCTACGCTGTATACGGTATGAATAGCAATATCACCGGACACGCTTTGAATCACTATTACATTCATTCCCGGTTCACAGGCTGCTCCAAACAGATAGCCATTGTTGCTGGTTGCCTTAACCATTTTACCTTTCAGAGATCCGGAACGGATTTCAACCAAAACATTCTGCTGGCCGGTCCTGCTGCCGTCTTCCTGTAAATTGTCCGAAAGAACCTCTATAACCCGGCCACGTTCAAAGGTTCTTCCCTGTGTGGATATAAGACTGGCTATATCTATCTGATTAAAGCGGATCAAAAACAGAGTAAATGCAGCCATAACAGCTGCAAATACGATCCACTGAAGCCACCTCTTTTCCTTTGTTATCCATGTGGTTTTTCCCTGCTGCTCAAACTCCATATATGGTGGCTCCTTTCTCACCTGTTACTTTTTTCCGGCTATCCCCCGGGACATTCAGCCTCAGCCATATGCCCCGGAGTTCTTAAAAAACCTATTACCTTCTTGATGCGTTGGTCTTTTTTAACTCATAAGTATCATCAATTTTCTGAACCTTCCCGCCCGCAATTTCATAAGTATCAATTGCAAAGGTATTGTTGTTTATACGAATTACGGAATAAGTCGGATTCCAGTTCTGGCTTCTTGCAGCTATATAATCCTGTTTGCTTGGAATCAATTCATAAAATTTGCTTCCTGTTGCAGAATTGGCTTCCATATAAAGTGTTCCATCCCCATTCGTTACACCACCTGTCATTGTATTAGCAATGGTGTAACAACTGTTCTGAGCCTGGTAAGCTGGGTCTGTATAAGGAAATACATTCCCTGCCTCATCCTTTACATTATCCCAGTCATAAAAATTATAATTGGAATGAGTCTTAGAGTCAGACTTTAATAAATAGCTTCTGGAATAGGTATGGTCATGCCCCTGAAGTACCACATCCACATCATATTTGTCCATTAAAGGAGTAAGCTGGGTTCTTAAGACGATTCCATCAGAGTCAGAGTGATCAAGGCCACTTCCATAAATATCCTGATGAATCATTACAATTCTCCAGGTTGTTTTAGGATACGCTTCCACTGCCTGGCGAATGGCCTGTTCATGTTCCGCGCAATTGTAATTATTCGTATTAAGCACAACATACAAAGCAGGACCATACTTATAAAAATAATCTCCTCCTGCGGTTGTTTTTCCCAGCTGGGTATTATTAGGATTATTAAAATGCAGACTATAGCTTTCATTGGTGGAGTCGTGGTTTCCGATAGTTGTAGAAACAGGAAGGGATTTCATCCAGTCCGCATTTAAAAATCCTGCATACTCCGTTTCATTTCCCATATCTTTTCCTTCCACATTTTTATTAATCTGATCTCCTGCAGAAAGTATAAAGCTGATATCCGGATTTGCAGTCATGGCGGTATTTAATGTCTTGTTCCAGCTAAAAGCATCATTGCGTGCTGCTGTATTAATCTCTGATTTGTTTTCCAGTTTATCGCCTCTGGAAGTGGTCTGCCCCTTTGAAGCACCAATCTGAGGATCTCCAACATAGAGCATGGAATAACTGTTAAAATTATGAGTCTTAAAAGAAGCCGTTTTGGAAGGCTGGCCGTTTTTAAAATACCGATAGTAATATGTGGTATTTTCAGAAAGAGAATCCACGGTTACCCGGTTGCTCTGATATCCCTCTACCGCCTGTACCGCATTCCCGTCGTATGTAACGGATTGGCTTAAATCACTGTTTTTTGATAATTCAATCCTGGGAGTTGCAGCACCATCCGTTTTTGAGTACCAGGCAAAATTTAATTTTGACTCATCTGCTCCAGGTGTAAGAGCTATTTTTTCGTAATCACGGCTCACCTCCCCTTCCCACTTCTGAGTCCACGCATCCCATGCCTGATCAGTAGTAGAATCAGAAAAGTGCTCCGTTGCCGCATATACGTATCCCCCCGCCAATACTGCTGCTATGGCAGCTAAAATAAAAGCAGCCCCATAATTCTTTCTGCTCTTCATACTTAATTCCTCCTTATGCTTGACGTTATTATATTCCGTCTGGATGTTTTTTAATGAAGGCGCGTCTCATTTTCTAAAGCATAAATCGGCAGGTTATAATATTCAAGATACTTTGCCAAAGCTTTACAAACTATATCTGAAATTTACATGTAAACACCAAAGTGCCCGAAAAAAAAGCAGGCTTTTCAGCCTGCTTTTCTAAGGATTATTATCTTAAATCAAGGGGATTATACTCTTCTTCCTGCATCACACTCACATAAGCCGGACGTATAATCTTATCCATGTTAATCAGCTCCTCTATCCGGTGAGCGCTCCACCCTACGATTCTTGCTATTGCAAAAATGGGAGTAAACAACTCATTGGGAATGTCTAACATCGAATAAACAAATCCGCTGTAAAAATCAACATTGGCACTGACACCTTTGTAGATCCGGCGCTCTTCCCCGATTACCTTGGGAGCCAGCCTCTCTATGGCAGAGTAAAGGTTAAAATCTTCCATACGTCCCTTTTCTTCCGAGAGCTGTTTTACAAAACCTTTGAATATTTCCGCACGGGGGTCTGATTTGGAATAGACGGCATGTCCCATTCCGTAGATCAGTCCCTTCCTGTCATATGCTTCCTTGTGAAGCAGCTTTCTTAAGTACTCTTCAATTTCTTCTTCATCTTTCCAGTTGTGTACCTCTTTCCTTAAGTCCTCCATCATCTCAACTACCTTGATGTTGGCACCGCCGTGCTTCGGCCCCTTTAATGATGCGAGAGCTGCCGCTACTACACTGTAGGTATCCGTGCCGGAAGAGGTCACCACATGGGTTGTAAATGTGGAGTTATTACCGCCGCCGTGCTCCATGTGAAGAATAAGAGCCAGATCAAGAACATGAGCTTCTACTTTGGAATACTTCATATCCGGTCTTAAAAGTCTCAAAATATTTTCAGCCGTGGACAGTTTTTCATCGGGTCTGTGAATATACATGCTCCCGCCCCGCTCATAGTGATTAAAGGCATGGTAACCATAGACAGCCAGCATTGGCATGACACTGATTAACATCAGACTCTGCCGAAGGACATTTGGCACCGATATATCCCCTGCTTTTTCGTCATAGGCTGACAGGGTGAGAATACTTCTGGCAAGGGTGGACATCATGTCATGACTTGGTGCTTTCATCACTACATCTCTGACAAAATTGGTAGGGAGAGTTCTGCTGTAGCCCAGTGTCTGGGAGAAACGTTCCAGCTGCTTTTTATCCGGTAATTCTCCAAACAAAAGAAGATAGGCGATTTCTTCAAATCCATACCTTTCCTCTTTCACTACACCATTTACCAGGTCATAAATATTATATCCCCGATAATAAAGTTCCCCTTCACAAGGTACCTTCTCTCCGTCTATGGTTTTACTCGACAAGATCTTTGACACTTTGGTCAGACCGGCAACCACTCCGTTACCGTTCCTATCTCTAAGCCCCCTTTTTACATCGTATTTATCGTAGGATTCTAAGTCAATCCGTTCATCGTTTAAACAGATATCTGACCACTCCTGTACGTTTTTTTCAAATTCTTTCTGATCAATCATGCAAACACCTCTTTCTGAAAACAGATCATCAAGTTCCGCCGTCTTACCTAATGCCTACCCACTCCTTTCCCTCTGTAAATATATTCCAACTGTTCACTTTTGAACTTTTTCATATAATATATAATTTCAATAAAAAAATCAAGATATATTTTGTGAACAGCTGTATTTCTCACAGTTTTTGTATATTGACAAACACTCCCACAGCTTTTATACTTGCCTTAATTTCCCTACTTGAAATAATCGGAGGATATCCATGAAAATAGAATTATCTTTGCTTTTTTTTGTAGAAGCAGTTGGTACCATTGCGTTTGCCTCTTCGGGGGCCATGGTAGCCATTAAAAAACAGCTTGATTTGCTGGGAGTTATTGTTCTGGGGGTTACAACAGCAGTGGGCGGCGGTATGCTGCGGGATATTATTATTGGAAATGTCCCTCCTGCGCTGTTTAAGGACCCGATTTACGTATTACTTGCCTTTATTACGGTTATGCTTCTATTTATTACAGTAAGGATGAATCAGAAATTTATTTCCGGCCGTCACATGGAAACCTTTGAAAAGGTCATGAATATCTTTGATGCAATCGGTCTTGGCGCATTTACAGTGGTTGGCATCGATACTGCCGTTTTGGCGGGCTATGGTGATTATCATTTTCTCATAGTTTTTCTGGGTGTCATCACTGGTGTGGGCGGAGGCATCCTGCGTGATATCATGGCAGGCCAGACCCCTTATGTTCTAAAAAAGCACATTTATGCCTGTGCTTCCATTGCGGGTGCCATGCTGTATTCCGGTTTGATGAATCACATCAATGAAGATATTGCCATGCTGGCAGGTGCTGCAGCTGTCATAGTCATTCGTCTTCTGGCTACCCGTTTTTGCTGGAATCTGCCTACAGCCGTTAAAAAATAATAGAATCAGGAGGTTACACATGAACCGTTTACTGCAATATACGTTTGGTATCATTTTTTCCATCTGCCTTATGGTTGTACTGTTATTCACAGCAGTGGAGGCCGCCGTTTACTGGACTCCCGGGTATTTTGAAAAGGAATATAAAAAATATAATGTAACAGAGTCAGTTTCCATGAAAATGGACGACCTGATGGATGTTACAAACCAAATGATGGCATATTTAAAGGGTAACCGGACAGAGCTTCAGGTAAATACCACAATGGGGGGAGTCCGCAGAGATTTTTTCAGTGCCAGAGAAATTGCTCATATGAAAGATGTTCAGGGACTGTTTTTAGGAGCTATGTCGATCCGCAGAGGCTGCCTTATGGTAATGGTACTATGCCTTATTATCCTAATGTTATTGAAAATAAGCTGGAACAATACCTTTCCCCGGTCAGTTCTAATAGGAAGCGGGTTGTTTTTCCTTGGATCCGCTGTAATCGCAGGAATTATTTCTTCGGATTTTACCAGATATTTTATAATGTTTCACCATATGTTTTTTACAAATGATTTTTGGATGCTTGATCCATCTACTGACATGCTGATCAATATTGTTCCGGAAGGTTTTTTCAGGGACACTGTTTTTTATATTGGTTTTCTCTACTTTTTCTCGGTCGTGATACTATTAGCTTTATGCGTGTTTCTTATGCGTAAAAAGGGGAAAAATAGCAAATAAACTTTACTTGTTACTCAAAATCACCTATACTGTAAATTGATAAATTATCTGAAACTGAAACATAACTATGGAGAGATTATTGAGCATGACCCAATTGACTAAAAAAGTATTAAGTTTCTTCCTGTGTCTGTTTTTGTTCGCCTCTTCCTTTACAGTAACCGGGAAAGCAGCTGTTGACTGGCCTGACAATATATCGGTACAGGCAGATGGAGCGATCCTGATGGATGGGGATACCGGAACAATTCTCTGGGGACAGAATATACACAACCAGTATTTTCCTGCAAGTATTACCAAGGTAATGACTGCATTACTGGTGATTGAGAACTGCAAACTGGACGACACTGTAACCTTTTCCCATGATGCTGTATTTAATGTGGAATCCGGAAGCAGCAATGCCGGAATTAACGAAGGGGACCAGCTGTCTGTAAAAGACTGCCTTTATGCTCTTTTACTAAAATCTGCCAATGAATCTGCCAATGCGTTGGCAGAACATGTTGCAGGAAGCAGAGAAGCTTTTGCTGATATGATGAATGCAAGGGCAAAGGAACTTGGCTGCAAAAACACTCATTTTGCCAACCCCAGCGGTTTAAACAACCCGGAACATTATACATCCCCCTATGACATGGCACTCATTGCCAGAGCAGCCTTTAATAATCCCATCTTTGAAGAGATCGATTCCACCACCTATTATAAACTTCCACCTAATTCCATTAACAAAGAGGGACTGGCCATCTATCCGGGACATAAAATGATGAGAAAAGGTTCTCCATATTACTATCCTGAGATAGTGGGCGGAAAAACTGGTTATACCACACTTGCCGGCAATACATTGATTACATGCGCCGAAAAAAACGGAATGAAGCTCATCACCGTTATACTAAAGGGGTCCACTCCCCAATACTGGGCAGATACCAAGAATCTTCTGGAATTTGGTTTTAATAATTTTACGTCTTTAAAAGCGGCTGAATACGAAAAAACCTATAGTTCCATTACCAACGATTTAAACTTCAGCGGTCTTTCCATCACAAAACCGGAAGCGCTGGTACTGGATCCTGACAGCCGCATTATATTACCAAAGACTGCCGACTTTTATGATGCGCAGCCAGAATTAAGTTATGACATATCAAACGATGATCCGGAAAATGCAATAGCCAAAATTAATTATCGTTACCAGGACAGAGTAGTTGGTTCTACCTTTCTGGAAATCAACGATTCCCTGGTAGCATCCGCAGTTAAATCAAAGCTTGATGATGCTCCTTCCACCAAAGCTTCTGAAACGTCTGAAGAGGCTGTAGACGCTCTGGCAGGAAGGGACGCAGCAAAGTTAAAAGCAGACCGGGCAGCACAGGATTATAGGGAAAAAGCATTAAGACCTTTTGAGATCCCCATGTCAGCCTGGCTTATCCTTGGATGTGTGGGAGCTGCCATTATCATCGGTGGCCTTATATCTTTTATGATTTTCAGGAAGCACCAGGAAGAACAAAACTCTCTGATACGGAGGGAACAAAGACTAAAACGTCTGAAAGAATCAGGCGTCTCGGCAGATGAATTTGATTCACTTCTTCAACAGCGCCGCGGTATCTATACCTCCAGAAAAAAAGGCTGGAGAAAAGGAAAATTTAAATTCCGGTAAATGGGAGGGGTTATGAAAAAGTCCTTGTCAAGAAAAGAACTGGTGTGGAACTTTCTGGTTACCATCTTAGCTCTGACCGGAGCAACCATTGTTGCCTATCTGCTGGTCTTTGTGGGCGGACACACCGCGAATGTAAGTATCGTATATATGATGGCAGTTGTTTTAATCTCTCGTTTTTCAAATGGATATGTACCGGGAGTCATCGCATCTTTCATCAGTGTAATCTGCGTAAATCTGGTATTTACGTACCCTTTTATGCACTTAAATTTCACCATGGATGGATATCCCATTACCTTTATTGCTTTAATGGTGATATCAAGTATTACAAGTGCCACCACAACACATTTAAAATATCAGAATAAAATTATCCGTGAACGGGAAAAGCTTTTAATGGAAGCAGAAAAAGAGACGATGCGGGCAAATCTGCTGAGAGCCATTTCACATGATCTCAGAACACCCTTAACCGGAATTATCGGTGCAAGCAACTCCTTTCTTGATGCTCAGGATTCCATGTCCGAAGAAGAAAAAGCAAATCTGATAAACGGAATCCGTGAAGATGCCAACTGGCTTCTTAACATGGTAGAAAATTTGCTGACAGTTACCAGAATCCGTGGAACCAAAACGCAGATAACCAAATCCCTGGAACCATTGGAGGAGGTAGCGTCCGAAGCAGTCATGCGTTTTCATAAACGTTTTCCTGGTACCGAGGTAAAGGTAACTGTACCAGATGAACTGGTCATGGTACCCATGGATGCCACACTGATTGAACAGGTGATTATCAACCTTCTGGATAATGCAGTGTACCATTCAAATTCCAAAGATCCTGTCAGTTTAACCATCTCGATTGAAGATGGTAACGCCCGCTTTGACATCCGTGATCACGGTGTGGGAATCGCACCAGAAAGACTTTCTACCATATTTGACGGATATACCCCTTCCCCAAACAGCAGTGGAGATTCTCATAAGGGTATGGGAATTGGTTTGTCCATCTGTAAGACAATCATAACCGCACATAACGGAACCATAACAGCGGGCAATGAATCACTTGGGGCAATTTTTACTTTTACATTACCATTGGGAGAGAATACTTGTGAATAAATTTACAATAGCAATTATTGAAGACGAAAAGAATATTTCGGGTTTTATTGAAAGCACCCTTCAAAGACATGATTATAAGGTCATCAGTGCAGTGAATGGAAAAGACGGACTGGCTATGATCAGTTCCAACTGCCCTGACGTGATCCTTTTGGATTTGGGTCTGCCTGATATAGATGGATTGGATATCATCAAGAATGTAAGAAGCTGGTCAACCATTCCTATCATTGTCATTTCTGCCAGAACCCAGGAACAGGAAAAGGTTACAGCACTTGATTATGGTGCTGACGATTATATTACCAAGCCCTTTGGCACCAGCGAACTTCTGGCCAGAATCCGCACAGCGTTGCGGCACGGCAAGTCTACAGTCAGCACAGTTGACGGATCTGTGGTACAGACTCCGTATCAATGCAAGGGGCTTGTAATTGACTTTGCCAAACGCCTGGTTACGTTAAATGGGCATGTGATCCATTTAACTCAGATTGAATATAAGCTGGTATCCCTTCTGGCTGAAAACTCCGGCAAGGTACTTACCTATGACTACATGATCAACCATATCTGGGGACCCTATGCAGACAGCAATAACCAGATTCTAAGAGTGAATATGGCACATATTCGGAGAAAAATCGAAATAAATCCCGGAGAACCAAATTATATCTTTACAGAAATAGGTGTTGGTTACCGAATGCAGGAAAGCGAATATTAAGAAGGGGGAATTGCCCCCTTCTTTTTGTTCAGCTTTCGGACTTTGGTTTTTTCCACCCGTTTTTTCTTGGCCTCGTCCTTTTTTTCATAGATTCCGCCAATTTCATCCTCTCCAATCAGCTTCATGGTCTTTACCACATAAACCATTCCTGCATCATTTCGCCTTAGCCTGATTTTCCCCTTTACATTACCATGAACAGGGCAGCATCCCAGTGCCGTATATACTTTCTGGTTTACAGAAAACCACCGGATTTTCTTCTTCAGCATCCGGTTGCATTTACAGCAGATCAGATCCGTTACCGTCTTATCTTCGATGGCAGCCTGCTTTGATTCAAAGGGCCTTGAGATGTATTTGGAATAACTGGGAAAGACCAGATAGATCTCTTCCTCTTTATTGACAGGCAGACAGTAATAATCCGTAGACCAGTATGCCTCCACCTTTTTAAAGTCCATTTTACTCATAATCCGCCCCGTATAATGAGCATCATCAAGAGCTCTGTGAAACGGACGTTCTTCCATGACTCCTGACTCAAAAACAGCTACATCAAGAGACACCCGGTCTTTTCCATCCCCCTCCAGGAGGCTGTATAGTTTTTGGATGTCGTAGTAAAGAAGGGGTTTTTTAAAGGGATCTGGCAATCCATAATAGGCGATGTTTCGCTGGAGCTCCGTTAGATCCATGGATCCCCATGTACAAAATACGGGATCGTCTCCACACCAGAGAAAAAACTCTTTCACAGCCTCCTCAAAGCAGATTCCCTCTTCCATCAGCGTCTGTTGATCCATGTGGGTCACTTCCAGGATCTTTTCATGAAGCTCAGTATAGACTCTGGGCTTAATCAATCTCCTGTATTCTCCCGTTTCTTCCATGGTCTCGTTCAGCCTTACTGCTCCGATTTCAATAATCTCAAAGGGAAAATGGTCAACTGCTTCCTCCTTCCCTCCAGCGCTCTGGTTCCATTCCAGATCCAGTACAATGTAGTTTTTCATATATTCAAATCCTTTATTTTATGAGTCTGTTCAGTTTCTCACGCATCTTCTGTCTGCGCCGGTTTGTTTCTTCTCCATCAAATTGGAACGCTCCGTTTATTTTAAACAATACGTCCCCTTCTCTGGATCCTTTTGGGAGTTCCTTCAAGGGCAGCTTCACCATAGTTCCGCTTTCCTCTTCGCAGATCGCAATCTCCTGTTCGATCCGGTCTATGATATATTGCATGGTATTCCCCCTTCATGCCGGTTCTTTATGGATTACAGCTTTTACACGGCTCTAACCCTTGGTTAATCAGTTCTTCTCTGGTTCCAGTATATAGCTTCCGGTTCTCTTCTTTTATAGATTGTGCAAGCTTGCAATCCGGTAGGTGGAATTTGCCTGTATTGGTATTTATAATATAATCCTTGTGGGTATCAGTCTCATTTTCCCTGGTTTCCCCGGCAAGACTCTCCTGCTGCTCATCCTGCCCGGGAATCCGAAGCCCGGTTCCGTCACTTTCAATTACGACTGTTCCAATCTGATCCGTCCGCAGAACTTTTATTCCCTGCTTCTTAAATAAATCCATTGTTTCTTTGTGAGGGTGTCCGTAATCATTATTCTTCCCGCATGAGATAACTGCATACCGCGGACTAACCGCTTTTATAAATTCCGGGGTTGATGAGGTACTGCTGCCATGGTGGGATACTTTTAAAACATCTGCTTTTAGAGGAAATCCACTTAGCAGCATATCATGTTCGGCTTCCTTTTCCGCATCTCCGCATAAAACAAAGCTGGTTTTTCCGTATACCAGCCTCATGCCTATGGACCAGTTATTTAAATTATCTCCATAATCCCGGTTGGGGGAAATAATTTCAAAAGATGCCTCACCCAGACGGTAGCTTTCACCTGCTTTTGGGATGGTAACCTTAATATTTTTATCTGCAATGGCATCAAGCATCCCCTCATAAATTCTTGTAGTATGCTCTTTTTCTGGAAGCATAACAGTTGTTACATCAAATTCACGGATAACCCCCTCCAAACCACCGATATGATCCGAGTGGGGATGTGTTCCGATCACATAATCAAGTTTTTTTACTCCCTGTGCTTTTAAATAATTAATAACTGTGTCCGTCTGATCTTTTTCTCCTGCATCAACAAGCATAAAGTGACCATTTGCTTCAATCAGGGTGCTGTCACCCTGACCTACATCAATAAAATGTGCAGCCAGTCCAAAGCCAGTCTTTTGATCATCAGTCTCATTTCGCACAGCAGTATTTAAATCATCTGTCCCGGTTGCTTTATATACACAGCCAGTCAGAAAAATCATACAAAGAACAGCTGCCAGTGCCAGAATCCTTTTTCCTTTGTTTCCAGCCAAATTTGTTGTCATTTCCATCTGCTCCTTCGTGTTATTATATGATAGAATTCCTCATTCTACAAGTATTTTCCACGTCCTGCCACAGGGCAATCCGTTTCTTTTGCATTAAAAACGGACTGCAATATGCAGCCCGTGCAAATATGATCCATCTTTAAGGTAGCCGAGCTCCGTCAGAACCGACTTTGGCACCGTCAGGAGTCGTACTGTCAGTAAGCATCTGTCCAGTCTGTGTGTCACAGTAATACTGTTTCCCATTCCAGTCGATCCAGCCTGTAGCCATATATCCCTGCGCGTTAAAGAAATACCATTTTCCGTTGATATTCTGCCAGCTGTTTTTTGAGTAACTGCCATCTCCATTTTCATACCAGCGGCCTGTCTGATCCTGCTTCCAGCTGCCTGCATAGTTTATAAAATTGGACTTGGCCTGTTCCCCACTGACAAAGTTTGAGGAAGATTCTACCCAAGCGCCTTTTTTCTCCGGATTCTTTGCGTTTACGGTGCGAACCTGGAATGTGTAGTTACCTTCTTTTGTCAGGAAGCCTCCCAGCTCCATACTTGTCTGATCCGTTGTTTTTGCAGTTCCTACACCTTTTCCATCACGATAAAGCTTGACTTCATAGCTTCCTGCCCCCACGCTCTTTGACCAGTTTGCCACATGACCATCGGTCCAGTTTAAGGAGCTGACTGGCTGGGTAAATTCTCCTGCGGAAGGTAAATCTATGGTAACAATTACAGTCTGGTTATAATCTTCTTTTTTTTGCTTTACATAAGTCCCGCCCTCAATGGTATAACTTCCATCCTTAGTATCAAAATAATAATCATCCTGACAATGCAAGGTTACTTCCAGTCTTGGAACATCATTTTCATACCACTGAAATCCGTCATTGATAAATTCACACTGGTCCACTTCAATTTTATCGCCTTTTACCGTAACTTCTGCCTGCTGCTCAGAAATGTTTCCTCCCAACACTATGTCTGCAGTTACCGTCATTTTTACTGTAGTGATCTTCTTTCTGGAAGCAGCTGATGCAGTGGTACAGTTCGCCCCTGTAACCAATGCCGCCGTTAGCATCAGTGCCATAATCTTCCTCATATTCATGCAGCATCCCTCACCTTTCTATCTCTTTAATACAATACAAAATTATGTATA
>SVDT01000021.1 GCA_015057775.1 Paenibacillaceae bacterium
TGGTCTATATTCTCACCGGATTTGTTCTTCTGCCCCACAAAAAGCCGGAGATGGATGGCATGGTAAGTTCCATGCTTTTAGCCAGATCTCTGGTGCTGGCTTTTGGTGCAAAACCAGTCATCATCTGTCCGGAGGATTGCGTGAAGGCTGTAAAAAAGTGTGCATCCGTAGTTGGTCTTCATATCTACGAAGATTTAAAGACCGTACAGGAGCTTCCCTACAGCATGGGAGTTCATGCATTTACAAAGAACTCCAACAGAGCGTCAATGGAAGCGGAATGGCTGATTAAAGATATCCTGCCTTCTGCAGTAATTTCTGTGGAAGCCCCGGGAGCCAACCATCTGGGGGTTTATCACAATGCGGTTGGTAAGGATGTTTCTGAGCTGGAAGCAAAAAGTGATGTTTTGTGGGAACTTTTAAAACAGAAAGGCGTTTTAAACATTGCCATAGGCGATCTGGGAAATGAAATCGGGATGGGAACCATAGGAATGCATATCAGACAGTATGTCCCTTTTACCGGACCGGGAGAATGTATCTGCGGCTGCAAAGGAGGCACTCTGGCAGCCAGCAGTGCAGATCATATTATTACTGCCACCTGTTCCGACTGGGGCTGCTATGGACTTATGGCAGCACTTGCCTACTTAAAGCGGGATATGGAGATTCTTCACAGGGAAGAGATGGAAGCAGAGGTGATGCGCGTGGCGTCAAGAAGCGGGCTGATCGATATGACTGGATCGCTGCTGCCTGGTATTGATGGGTTTAATACCCGGATGAATACGGGGATTGTAAGCCTGATGCGTCAGTGCACGGCATATGCAGTCCGGTATTCCCATAATTCAGATCAATGGTTTGAACCGGTTATCGGGAAGGGCTTTTTCCAAAAAGGGGGGAAGGAAGTTGAAAATCAAAGCTGTGGGTGACCGGGGAGTGCTGCTTGAACTGGGAGAAACCATTGACGAAACGGTAAACCGCCAGGTTATGGAACTGAACCGGAGCATAATGGCTGCCTCAATAGAAGGAATTACAGAGACAGTTCCTGCCTTTTGTTCTGTTCTGGTATGCTATGATCCCCTGATCACGGATTATGCTTTACTAAGCAGCAGACTGGAGAAATTGTCAAAAACGGTTACCCTGGGAAAAAAGTCAGGTGGGAGGCTTGTAGAGATTCCGGTGTGCTATGGCGGAGAGTCAGGGCCGGATCTATCCTTTGTGGCAGAACATGCAGGGAGGAAGGAGCGGGAGGTGATCCGCATTCACAGCAGCAGAGATTACCGGATCTATATGCTTGGTTTTCTACCCGGTTTTCCTTACCTGGGAGGGCTGGATAAGAGAATTCATACTCCCAGACTTACTACACCCAGAACAAAGATACCTGCCGGGTCTGTTGGAATCGGAGGAGAACAGACCGGAATTTATCCCATGGAATCGCCTGGTGGATGGCAGCTGATCGGAAGGACTCCGTTGAAACTTTTTGATGTAAAACGGGCAGAGCATCCTCTCTATGAAGCTGGGGATACCATACGGTTCATTCCCATCACATTAAAGGAATACCATAAAATCAGACTGGAACAGGAGAAGGGGTGACCGTATGGGGCTGGAAATAAAACTGCCGGGTGCATTTACATCTATTCAGGATAAAGGGAGGCGGGGATATTTAAGCCAGGGGTTTATGGAAAGCGGAGCCTGTGATAAATATTCCATGGCTGTCGCCAATTTATTTGCGGGTAATTTATCAGAGCCGGAACTGGCAGTTTTGGAGTTTACTTTAAAAGGGGGAGAGATTACTTTTACTTCCGATGAAGTGATCGCCCTGGCTGGTGCAGATATGAAGCCACTGAAAAACGGAGTTCCCATTCCCATGTATCGTCCTGTGGTTATGAGGGAGGGTGACTGTCTGAGTCTTGGAATGGCTTCAAAGGGCCTTAGAACCTATCTGGCAGTATACGGGGGAGTAGCGGTTTTACCGGTACTTGGAAGCAGATCCACTGACTTAAAAAGCTGCTTGGGAGGTCTTGATGGCAGGTCGTTAAAAGCTGGTGATCTCCTCCAAACAGGTAAAAGCGGGGAAGAGATAAAGCGGTTTGCAGCTGCGGTGTATGAAATGGATTTTACATCCCTGGTTGGGGAAAATGAACCCTGGTTCATAAATCCCTCCAATCCATTCCGTTACAGCGCAGATAAACGATATGTGCTTCTTCGTACTGTTCCCGGACCCCAGGCAGAGGCTTTTACAGAGGAAGGAAGAAATACCTTTGTCAGAAATCCTTATCAGCTGACTGCAGACTGTGACCGCATGGCATGCAGGCTTAACGGTCCTCCCATAGAGATTGGGAAGGGGTCAGATATTATTTCCGATGCAGTCATGGAGGGATCGGTTCAGATCACCTCTTCGGGACTTCCCATTGTCATGCTGGCAGATCATCAGACAACGGGAGGTTATGCAAAGCTTGCCACCGTTATAAGCACGGATATTCCTGCACTGGCTCAGCTGCGTCCGGGAGAGTGGGCGACTTTTCAGTATGTGACTGCCATGGAAGCGGTGAAGATTGCCAGGAAAGAGAATAAAAAGCTTCTGGAGCTGAAAAAAATAATTGAGACTGCCATGGGAAAATGGTAAAATATCAACAGGAAAGAAGGAAAATAATGGGAACTGATTTAAGCCGATTAACGCCTGTGGAAGTAAGAACCATGATCAGAAAGGGACTGATTGATACTCCCACTGCCGGACTGTGTGCAGGCTATGCCCAGGGAAATTTAGTAATGCTCCCACAGGAGCTTGCATGGGATTTCCTTTTATTCTGCCAGAGAAATCCCAAATCCTGCCCGCTTCTTGAAGTTTCCGATGCAGGCAGCCGGACATTTGCCTTTACAGCACCAGGCAGTGATATTACCACGGATCTTCCAAAATACCGGGTTTACAAAGACGGCATCTGTACCGGGGAGTACACGGCTGTGACCGGTATTTTTGAGGAGTATCAGTTACATAAGGGAAAGCTGGTGAGTTTTTTAATTGGCTGCAGTTTTTCATTTGAAGCGGAGCTGCTGGAAGCTGGTATTCCCGTAAGGCAGATCGAAGAAGGCGTTAATGTTCCCATGTACCAGACAACCATTCCCTGCATCCCTGCAGGAATATTTTCCGGAAACATGGTAGTAAGCATGAGACCGATTCCTCACAGCCTGGTACCAGCTGCAACGGCTATCACTGCAGCCATGCCCAGGGTACACGGGGCTCCGGTTCAGATCGGATACCCGGAGGCAATCGGGATCAGGGATATTGAGACCCCGGATTTCGGAGACCGGGTTACCATAAAGGAAGGGGAAGTCCCGGTCTTCTGGCCCTGCGGAGTCACGCCCCAGGCAGTGGTGATGAACAGCCGTCCTCCCTTTGTAATTACCCATGCTCCCGGTCATATGTTTATTACAGATATGAAGAATGCGAAGCTGAAATACTGAAAACGGTTTTAGAGAAAGGAAGCGTGATTATGGCGGTCATTGATTTGAACTGTGATTTGGGGGAAAGTTACGGAGCTTATAAGATCGGAATGGATGAAGAAGTGATTCCATACGTTACTTCTGCAAACATTGCCTGTGGATTTCACGGAGGTGATCCCCTGGTGATGGAGCGGACAGTAGCACTTTGTAAGGAGCATGGAGTGAGAATCGGCGCTCATCCGGGATTTCCGGATCTGGCAGGATTCGGAAGAAGAAATATGGCGCTGTCTCCGGATGAGGTGAAGGCGTCTGTGAAATATCAGATAGGAGCGTTAAAAGCATTTTGTACGGGAGCAGGAGTACGGCTCTGGCATGTAAAACCCCATGGTGCCCTTTATAATATGGCAGCAGAGGATTATCAGCTGGCGAGGGCTGTCTGCCTGGCTGTGAAGGAGGTGGATGAAAGTCTGGTGCTCCTTGGGCTAAGCGGCAGTGAGATGATCCGTGCAGCAAAAGCAACCGGCGTATTCTGTGCGAGCGAGGTATTTGCAGACCGGGGATACCAAAGTGACGGAACCCTTGTTCCCAGAAATCAGAAGGGTGCACTGATAAAGGATGAAGAAGAGGCGGTAAGGCGGGTGATCCGCATGGTGCGTGATCGGAAGGTGGAAGCTGTGGACGGACGGGACATTACCATACAGGCGGATTCCGTGTGTGTTCATGGGGATGGAGCCAAAGCTCTGGCATTTGTGAAAAAGATACGGGAAGGTCTTATGGAGGAAGGAATTGTAATAAAGGGATTCTAAGTGACAGAGGGATAAAAAATACCCCCGGAAAACGGTACATATCAAGTACGCCGTTTCTTCCGGGGGATTATTTTATTATTTGGAAATGGAATCCGCAATGGTATTGGCCAAAGCAGCAATTTCAGACAGCTGATCTTCTTTCACGGATGATTTCACTGTAATGGTCTGATCCAGAATGGTCATGTTTTTCATGCCTGTGATGATTTCGGTCATCTTTTTGGCTGCCATAACGCCCCAGGAGCCGTTCTCAATCAGTGCAACGGTACGGTTCTGCACGTTGTGGGCCTTCATATCCATGAGTAAATGCTCCATATTGCTGAAGATTCCTGCATTATAGGTAGCAGATGCAAAAACCAGATGGCTGCATCGGAATGCCTCTGAGATAATGTAGGAATGGTGGGTTACGGATACGTCATACATCACTATATTGCGGATGCCTCGTTCTGCAAGCCGGCAGGCTAGAATATTGGCAGCATTCTCTGTGTTACCGTATATGGAGCCGTAGGCGATCATAACAGCCTGTTCTTCCGGTTCGTAACTGCTCCAGGTACAGTACTTGTCCATGTACCAGCAGATATTGGAACGCCATACCGGTCCGTGAAGCGGGCAGAGAAGCTGTATGTCTAAGTCCGCCACCTTTTTTAATAAAGCCTGGGTGTTGACTCCGTATTTGCCCACGATGTTAGAATAATATCTTCTGGAATCATCAAGCCATTCACGCTCAAAATTCAGCTCATCAGCAAATATATTCCCGTTCATGGCGCCAAAGGTACCAAATGCATCTGCGGAAAATAAAATCTTATCAGTGGCATCATAGGTTACCATAACTTCCGGCCAGTGTACCATGGGAGCCATGTAGAAGGAGAAATTGTGCTTACCGGTTGAGAATGTATCTCCTTCTTTTACAATGACAGCTCTGTCATCCACTCCAAATTCATAAAACTGATTGATGATGGGAACAGTTTTTGCATTGCAAACCACTTTGACATCAGGGTATCTGCTTACCATCTCTCCTAACGTTGCGCAGTGATCCGGTTCCATATGATTAACAAAAATATAATCCAGATTCCGTCCGCCTAAAACTGCTTCCACATTCTCGATAAACTGCCCGCTGATGGCTCTGTCAACCGTATCAAACAGTACGGTTTTTTCATCCAGCAAAACGTAGGAATTATAAGCAATTCCTCTGGGAATAGGGTATGCATTTTCAAACAGGGCCAGACGGCGGTCACTTCCGCCAACCCAGAACAGATCATCTATTATTTTTTTGATACAGTACATGTTGCAGCCTTCCTTTCTATTGCTCGTTCTAGTATCTTGTATAAAGTATACTATATTTTTAACAAAATGTCATGACCTTTTTCTATAAACATAGTAGGAATTCGGTATTTTTTTGAAACCGCACTTTTTATGAATACGGGAAAAATGAAACCTGCTATAATAAGGTCAGATTACGGAGGTAGAAAGCATGGATGAAAAGAAAAAAACAGTTAGTCAGATCATTGATTATATTGAAGTAAATTTATCTGCGCCGGAAAGACTGAATGTGGAGGAGATCGCCCGTCATGCCGGTTATTCTAAATTTCATATCAACCGGATGTTTTCTGATGTCACAGGCTGTACCATCCACCGTTATATTAAGGAGCGCAGGCTCAGTGAAGCGGCTGGTAAGCTTATTATGGAAGAAGAATCCATCGCCAGAATTGCTCAGGATGCATTGTATCAGTCCCAGCAGGCATTTACATTGGAATTTAAAAAAGTATATGGCTGTACGCCAATGACATACAGAAAAGCAAGAATTAACAAAGAATTAAGGCGAAAAGAAGTGATAGTGAACCACTCCAAAGCCTGGAGGTGTGCGGCATGAATATGGTACCATATGTGATTGAACAGACTGGATCAGGGGAACGAAGCTATGATCTGTTTTCACGCCTGTTAAAGGACCAGATTATTTTTCTCGGGGAAGAGGTAAGCGATGAGTCTGCCAAGCTGATTATCGCACAGCTTTTATTTCTGGAATCCCAGGATCCGCAGAAAGACATTTCCTTTTATATTAACAGCCCCGGCGGTTCCATAACTGCAGGGCTGGGGATTTATGACACCATGAAGTTCATCCGCTGCGATGTTTCCACCATCTGCCTTGGCTTTGCGGCCAGTTTTGGGGCGTTTCTTCTGGCAGGAGGAACAAAAGGAAAGCGGTTTGCCCTTCCCAATGCTGAAATTATGATTCATCAGCCCGGAGTATCAGGAGGAATCGGGGGAAAGGCAGCTGACATATGGATTTACTCAGAAAAGCTTCAGAAGGATAAGAGGCGGTTAAACCGGATACTGGGGGAAAATACCGGTCATTCCGAAGAAGAGATTGAACGGGATACGGACAGGGATCATTTTATGACAGCATCAGAAGCCAGGGATTACGGAATCATAGATGCAATTCTGGAAAAAAGAAAATAGAGAACGTTTAAGGGGTTAATCTGAAAAAGGGATTGAACCCCTTTTCATTTTTTGTTACAGTAGGACTTATGAAAGGAGGCGAAAGGAATGAAGGATCAAAAAGAGACAATTCTGGTGAGCGCCTGTCTTTTAGGTGTGAACTGTCGATATGATGGCAATCATGGAGAAAATGAAGATGCTCTGGCACTGCTTGATGGGTATCATGTGGTGCCAGTCTGTCCGGAACAGCTGGGAGGAATGGAAACACCAAGATCTGCGTCTGAGCGTAGAGGTGAACATACAGTCATCAACCAGTCTGGTCAGGATGTTACTGCCTTTTTTGAAAAAGGTGCCAGTGAGACCTTAAAGCTGGCAAAAATCTTTGGCTGCAAAAAGGCTGTCTTAAAGGAACGCAGTCCATCCTGCGGCCATGGAATCATCTATGACGGGACTTTTTCCGGAAATAAAATTCCTGGAAGCGGTGTCACCGCGGCTTTGCTTAAGGAGAATGGGATTGAAGTGATTGGAGAAAGCAAAATTCATTCTCTTATAACCGGAACGGACAATTAATTAAATACAGTAAGGAGAATATCAGTATGAAAACAGAGATAACCAGACAACAGGCACTTAACTTGCTCATAAAATATAATCAGGAGCCCTTTCATCTCCTTCACGGGCTGACCGTGGAAGGCGTGATGCGCTGGTATGCCAGAGAACTTGGCTACGGAGCGGAAGAAGATTTCTGGGGATTGGCAGGACTTCTCCATGATGTGGATTTTGAGCAGTTTCCAGAGGAACATTGTACAAAGGCGCCGGAGCTTTTAAAAGAAATCCATGCAGAGGAGGAGCTGATTCACGCCGTTTGCAGTCATGGCTATGGAATCTGCTCAGAGGTAAAACCAGAGCATGAGATGGAAAAGGTCCTTTTTGCCTCAGATGAACTGACTGGATTAATCGGTGCAGCTGCCAGAATGCGTCCTTCCAAAAGTGTGATGGATATGGAAGTATCCAGCTTAAAGAAAAAGTATAAGGATAAAAAATTTGCAGCAGGCTGTTCCAGGGACATCATCGACACCGGTGCCGGGAATCTGGGCTGGACATTAGAAGAGCTGCTTGAAAAGACCATACTTGCCATACGTTCCTGTGAGGAAAGCGTAAATCAGGAGGTGGAAGCTTTGAAAGGAAAATAAGACCGGTCACCATATTTAATTTCACAGATGTCTACAAAAGACAGGATTTTTACAGGAAGGTCCCATATGACTGGGTTGACTGTACAGATTTAACCGGTGTCCATGGTTTTTGCGATGGCGCTTCTTTAACGGAGATTGAGCGGCGGGCAAAAAGGGCAGGGGGCAGCTTCCGGTTCCTGGACTGTGGAAATTTTCATTATGTCAGTTATGTTTTGCAAAAGGATTACAAAGAGCCCTATGATCTGGTTGTATTTGACCATCATGCAGACCTTATGGTTTCCAGTTTTCAGGGAATCCTTTCCTGTGGAAACTGGATCCGCCAGATTTTGGAAGAGCAGAAGTTTTTAAAGAGGGTTATTTTAATTGGCGTGTCGGATGAGCTGGCCTGTGCAGTCAGGGAAGATTTTAAAGACAGAGTGAAGATTTATACGGAATCGGAATTATCAGGGAAAGACTGGGTTTCGGATTTTGCCGGACAGCTTAAGGAGCCGGTGTATTTATCTGTGGATAAAGATGTATTTTCTTCCAGTGAACTCCTTACTGACTGGGATCAGGGAAGTATGACACTGGCCCAGCTTTCCAAGGCATGGGATATTATCTGCAAAAAGGAACCAGTTCTGGCAGTTGATATCTGCGGGGAATATAACAGCATCAGCGGAGGAAACAGACGGATTGAAGAATCGGATAAACGAAACAGCCTGGCAAATGAAAAGATCTTAAACATGTTCCTGGAAAAGAGAATTTATGCATGATGATGGAAAATTATACATAATTAGAGAAAACCACTTGACAGCTGGTGACAATTAAGATATTATTTCCGTTAAATATGTAGATATTAACCTGTATCAGAGGAGAAAGACGCCATGAAAAAAGTTGTGAAATTTGGAGGAAGCTCTTTAGCCAGCGCCATGCAGTTTGAAAAGGTTGGTAATATCATTCGCGCAGACAAGAGCAGAAAATATGTAGTTCCATCCGCGCCGGGAAAGCGTAATGACAAGGATGAAAAAGTAACAGATCTGCTGTATCAGTGTTACGATGCGGCAGAAGCGGGAAAAAGCTACAAAAGCATTCTGGAAAAAATCAAAGAGCGCTATATGGAAATTATCAGCGGACTTTCACTGAACATGAGTCTTGATGAGGAATTTAATGTGATTGAAAAGAATTTCTTAGAAAAGGCAGGCAGGGACTATGCTGCTTCCAGAGGTGAATATTTAAACAGTCTGATCATGGCTGAGTATCTGGGATTTGAATTTATTGATGCCGCTGAGGTGATCTTTTTTGATGAAGAGGGTAACTTTGAAGCAGATCTTACAGATCAGGTGCTATCTGAGCGTTTAAGCAAGGCTGAAACAGCAGTTATTCCTGGATTTTATGGCTCAAAGCACGATGGCACCATTAAGACTTTTTCAAGAGGCGGCTCCGATGTGACAGGTTCCGTAGTGGCGAAAGCAATTCATGCAGATATGTATGAAAACTGGACGGATGTTTCCGGTGTTCTGGTGGCAGACCCCAGAATCATTAAAGATCCGGAAGTCATTGAAACCATTACATACAGAGAATTAAGAGAGCTGGCGTATATGGGTGCCAGCGTACTCCATGAGGATGCAATCTTCCCTGTAAGAAAAGAGGGAATTCCCATTAATATCCGTAACACCAATAAGCCTGAGGACAAGGGAACCTTAATTGTGGAAAGCACCTGCAGACAGCCCCGCTATACCATTACGGGAATTGCAGGAAAGAAAGGCTTTTGTTCCATTAATATTGAAAAAGCCATGATGAATGCTGAAGTTGGTTTTGGGAGAAAAGTGCTGGAGGTATTTGAAAAATACGGAATCTCCTTTGAACATATGCCTTCCGGAATCGATACCATGACGGTATTTGTTCACCAGTCAGAGTTTGAGGAATATGAGCAGTCTGTCATTGCCGGTATTCACAGAGCCGTTGAGCCTGATTTTGTGGAGATGGAATCTGATCTTGCGCTTGTTGCGGTTGTAGGCAGAGGGATGAAGGCCACCAGAGGGACTGCCGGCAGGATTTTTTCCGCGCTCGCCCATTCCAGAGTCAATGTTAAAATGATTGATCAGGGCTCCAGTGAATTAAATATTATAATTGGTGTGAGAAACAGTGATTTTGAAGAAGCGATTAAAGCGATTTATGATATCTTTATAACGACCGAAGTTTAAAAGCTATAAAAACAGAACTCCATCCCGGTGTCTGCAGCGTCCCGAATTTGAGAATAATACTTGTACAATTCCGATTATAATAGTAAGATAGAGTGATAATAGAGGAAAAATGTCAAGGAGAGGGAAACTGCATTGTTAAACAAAAGGATGGAGTTTATTTTGGAAGAACTGGAAGAGAAGAACAGCATACGCGTTACCGATATCAGCAAACTGCTGGAGTGTTCTGAGGTTACAGTTCGCAATGATATACAAAAGCTTGAGGAGATGGGACTGCTTAACCGGGTTCACGGAGGAGCTACGAAGGCAGGTGCCAGCGTAGCCGTGTTTTATAATTCCGAAACGGTGAATAAAAATGCCGATAAAAAGCAGCTGATTGCACAAAAGGCATATGAGTATATTGATGATAATGACACAATTATCCTGGATGATGCCTCCACCAGCTATTACCTTGCAAAAGTGATTAAAGAAAATCCCGGTAAACATGTACTGGTGATCACCAACTCGCTTATGGCGGCAGGGGAGCTGTCTAATGTAAAACACGTGGATCTGTTCCTGCTTGGCGGTCAGGTGGGCGGAAAGCTGTCATCTACCATGGGAGACGTCACCATAAAAAATCTGGAAGAATGTCATGCAGATAAGGCATTTATCAGTGCCCATGGGGTAAATTTTGACGCAGGAATTACATCCATTGGTTCCCCTCAGATGCAGATAAAAAAAACCATTCTGAAAGTTTCAAAAGAAGTTTATCTTCTGGTTGACAGCAGTAAATTCGGAGGTGGGTATGTACTGACAGTCAGTCCACTTTCTGAAATCAAAAAAATTATTACTGACAGTGAAATAAAGAAGGAATATTTGGAGATGGCCAGACAGAGAGAAGTGGCGATCGATATTGTATAATAGAAAGGCAGCTGCTATTTTGCAGCTGCCGATTTTTATGTAAGTGCCTTTCGTATCAGGGAATTAAATGAGTTGGCATCCCAGGCACTTCTTCCTGTAAACAAACCGTCAACTGATGGCTGGGAGATCAATGAAACAGCATTTTCCGGGTTAACGCTCCCTCCGTACAGTACGGGTATCTCACTGCCTGCCTTTCCAAATAATTCTGTCAGACAGTGTTTGATTGTCTGGTGTTTTTCTTCTGCGTATGCGGCACTGGCCGGAATTCCGTTTTCACCGATTGCCCATACTGGTTCATAAGCAATCCACAGTCTGGAAATCTGTGAGACCGGAATGTTGCAAAGACCGATTTTTAACTGAGTCCTGATTACCTCATCACTGATATTGTAATCTTTTTCTTTTGCAGTTTCACCAACGCAAAGAAGGGCAGTCATTCCATGGTTTAAGGCGCATGCTACCTTCTTGTTTTCTTCCTCATCCGTTTCGCCAAATACATGCCGGCGTTCTGAATGACCGATCATTACCAGTCCGATGCCCATCTCTTGAAGCATTAAGGGAGAAATCTCACCAGTGAAGGTTCCTTTATCTTCCCAGCACATATTCTGGGCACCCAGAGTGATGAACCGGCTGTCTGTAAACTGGGAGGCTGCGTTTAATGAAGTGTAGGAGGGTATCACAAATAATTCCATGCTGTCTCTGCTGATATCCTGTGTCAGTCCGGACAGTGTCGTTAGGTATTCCGTAGTTTCTCTGATATTTTTATACATCTTTAAGTTTGTCCCAAAATAAACTTTCCTTTTCATAATTTTAAAAGCCTCCAATCTGTTTGATAATATTATTTTAAAATAAAAATGAAATAAAATCAATAAAAAACGAAAGTAAAATGAAAATATTGATTTCGACAATAAAAAACATAAACTGGCACATATGCACAAAAAAAGAGAGATGAAAATAGTAAAAAGAGAAAAAGTGCGAAAATGTATTGTAAAATACAAAAAAAAGATGTATTATTTTCTTGGGTAAATAATAAAAATAGAAAGTAAAACGAAAGTAAAAGAAGAAAAAACGAAATAGGAGATCAAAATGAAAGAGACGAATTTCAAACCGGTTACGGCAATTACCATGGGAGATCCTGCAGGGATCGGGCCGGAAACAATTGTTATGACTATGCTGGCACCTGAGATTCATGAATGCTGCCGCCCATTTGTAATAGGCAGCATTGAAATCCTTAAGAAAGCAGCCCAGGTCATGAAACAGGAACTGAAATACCGGAAAATCGCAAACCCCGAAGATGCTTTATTTGAGCTGGGAACAGTAGATGTTCTGGAAATGGGCAGCTATGATACGGATTCCATCGTGTGGGGAGAAGTTCAGGCTCTGGCTGGAAAGATGAGCATTGACTGGATTATGAAATCCATTGAACTAGGCATGTCCGGCCGCATTGACGCAGTATCTACCGCCCCAATACATAAAGGAGCAATTAAGCTTGCCGGTGTTAAAGAACCGGGTCATACGGAGATTTATGAAAATTACACTCATTCTCCCTATGCCCTTACCATGTTTTCCTGTCACAAGCTGCGTGTGTTTTTTGTAAGCCGCCATATGTCCCTGGTGGATGCCTGCCGCTATGCCACCAGGGATCGGGTGTTGGAGTTTGTAGTTAACATTGACAAAGAGTTAAGAAAAATCGGAATTGAGAAGCCCCTCATAGCAGTAGCAGCCTTAAATCCTCATGGAGGGGACAATGGTTTGTTTGGAACAGAAGAGATTGATGAGCTCATTCCAGCTGTCGAAGAGGCAAAGAAAGCAGGAATTAATGCGGTAGGCCCATGTCCGGCAGATTCCGTCTTTCATATCGGTAAATCCGGGTGTTACGATGCAATTCTCTCCCTGTATCACGATCAGGGACATATTGCCTGCAAGACACTGGATTTCGAAAAATCCGTAACATTAACCTTTGGTCTGCCATTTATCAGAAGTTCTGTGGATCATGGAACTGCATTTGACATTGCGGGAACGGGGAAGGCAAATGCGGTGAGTCTCATCGAATCCACAAAAGTCGTATCGGAATACGCTGCTTTAATAAAGGGGAAGAAAAAGGGCGAAGCATAAGTTTTTAAACAGGAGGAGACGGTATGCCGGTAATAGGAGCGGTAGCAGATGATCTGACAGGTGCCACCACAACAGGTGTTCTTCTTGCCAGATCCAGGGCAAAGACAGCAGTTTTCTTTAATGAAGAGGCGGCGGAGAAGGCCAGTGGAGCACAGCGGTTAGATGCCATACTGGTCAGCAGCAACAGCAGGGCGCTTCCACCGGAGGAAGCCTATGAAAAAGTTCGTTCGGCCACCATGGCGCTTAAAAGAATGGGGATTTTGTATTTTTCTAAAAGGATTGATACCACACTTCGGGGAGGTGTTGGCACCGAAATTGATGCAATGCTGGATTGTATGGATGAAACGGCTGTGGCAGTGGTTGTTCCCGCCATGCCCCAGTCAAGACGGATTCTGGTGGGAGGTTTTTCCATCATAGACGGTACGGCATTAATTAAGACTCCTGTAGCACAGGATGTACGCACTCCTGTGTATGAAAATTACATACCACGTCTTTTAGAAAAGCAGACCAGAAGGCAGGTAGGGCTGATCAAACTGGATGCAGTCTTAAATGGCTGCGAAGAAGTGAAAAAGGAGCTCCTTAGAGAGCGGTCTGAGGGCAGTAAAGTGATTGTGGTGGACAGCATCACTCTGTCCGATGTGGAAACAGTTGCAAAGGCCTGTGTGGAACTTGACTGGAATGTGGTAGCGGTTGATCCGGGCGCATTTACAGCAAAACTTGCCTATTGCAGAAACTTAATCTGCCAGGAGGAACCCAACATACCGGAAACAGAAGAGCAGGAATTGAATAAGACAGTTCTGATTGCTGCCGGCAGTGCAACACCGGTAACAAAGAGGCAGATGGAGGTTCTATGTCAGGATGAAAGAGTAAAACGGATTCCGGTAGACCCTGTGCTGTTAATCGATGGCGGTCAGGAGGGCCTGGCGGAAGTTAAAAGAGCAGCTGGGGCAGCACTTTTATATCTTGATACAGAACGCCGACCAAGGGCAATTCTTTTTGAAACTGCGCTGCATGGGCAGCTTCTGGATCTTGCAAAAGAGGATGAGAAACGAAACTACACAGATGGAATGAGCGCCAACCGCATTAATGCAGGGCTTGGTATGATTGTATCCGATGTTTTAAAAGAAGCAGGTATGGAAAAAATCGCCGGACTTTATACCACGGGAGGGGACACCATGGTAAATGTGTGCTACCAGCTGGGGGTGGAATCAATAGAGGTTCTTGATTATGTAATTGCACAGACGGATGTAGGAAGGCTTTCCGGTAATTATGAAGGACTGCCCATTATAGGCAAGGGCGGACTTACGGGAAATGACCAGACTGCAGTGGATGTAGTAGACCGCCTGTTTTTGGAAGCAGGAAGAAAATAAATTCAGGAGGCTTAGACATGAAGATAGCAATTGGATGTGATGAAGCCGCTTACCGGCTGAAAGCAGAGATTATGAAGCATTTGGATGAGAAAGGGGTGGAGTATCAGGATTTCGGAGCAGACGAAGGGGAAGCAGTACTGTATCCGGACATTGCGGTCAAAGCAGCAGAAGCGGTCGCGAGAGGGGAGTTTGAAAGAGGAATTCTGGTTTGCGGTACTGGTATTGGTATGGCAATTACAGCCAATAAGGTTCCTGGAATCAGGGCGGCAGTTTGTCACGATCCATTTTCTGCAGAGCGGGCAAGAAAAAGCAATGATGCACAGATTATGTGTATGGGGGAACGGGTGATTGGTCTGGAGCTTGCCAAGTGTCTGGTGGATATCTGGCTGTCCTGTGAGTTTTCGGGGGGCGGTTCCGGACCCAAGGTAGACCGGATCATGGAATATGAAAAAGAGTATCTGGAGAGGGCAGGAAAACCATAATCGGATGGATGGAGGTATTTATTGTAATGGGTATAAATCATGAAGAAAAAAAAGAACTGGATTTAAATTTGTTAAACAGGATGAAGAAAATGCCGGGGGGCCTTGTCATCATACCACTAGTCATTGCAGTTTTAATTGCAACATTTGTTCCACAGGCATTTCAGATCGGCGGCTATGTAACGGCGTTGTTCTATCAGGGAAATGCGGCAATGATGGGATTGTTCTTAATTGTCTGCGGATCTTCCATTAATATCAACCAGGTGGGCATGCCTCTTTATAAAGGCGTCACCTTAACGGGAATGAAATTTTTACTTGGTATTGTAATCGGTTTACTGGTGGGAAAAGTGTGTGGAGTCAATGGATTTCTTGGTATAGCTCCCTTTGTATGGATTGCTGCAATAACCAATTCCAACGGATCCTTATACATATCCCTGTCATCCCAGTTTGGCAACGCCACAGATACAGGTGCGATTTCCGTATTATCCTTAAATGACGGACCATTTTTCACCCTGATTGCACTGGGAGCAACTGGTCTTGCATCCATTCCTCTTAACAGCCTGATTGCAACGATTATTCCAATCCTCATTGGTTTTGTATGGGGAAATATTGATAAGGAATTCCGCCGTGTCTGCGCTACGGCACAGCCCATTATTACCTTTTTTATGACCATATCAATCGGAGCCAAAACAGATATGAAAACAATCATAACGGCAGGAGCCTCCGGAATTGTTCTGGGACTTATTTCTGCTGCTACCGCAGTGATCTTTTTCCTGATCTTTAACATGATTCTTCCTAAAAAGGAAAGAAATGCAATGGGTGCTGCAGTTGGTACAACTGCGCTTAACTCCGCAATGACTCCGGCAGCAGTAGCAGAAGCAGATCCAACCATGGCGCGGTATACCGAGATGGCAACTGCCCAGTGCGCTACTGCTTCCATAATCACGTTATTCCTTTGTCCATTTATTGTAGCCTTCTTCGACAATATGATGAGAAAGCAGAAAAAAGGTATCTATTCTCCTGAAGGCTGGGCAGCTGAAAAAGTAAATTAAATAAATGAGGGTGCATTATGAAAATTGAAGTGATCATGAGAGCGGAACATATTTATGATCTGCTGCTGTTTCATACCTATTCCCGGCTTTCTGGATTTCTTGTGAATGTCTTAGGCCTGGCGGTAATCGTCGCCGGGGGAATCCTGCTTTCAACCAACTGCATCGGGGTAGAAAATGCTCTTTTATATGTAGGCGCAGGTTTCCTCTTTCTGTCATGCACTCCTCTTTCTTTGTATCTTAAGTCGAGAAAGATGATTGCGGCCCCCTGCTATCAAGAAAGAACGGTCTATACTTTTTTTGACCAGGGATTTTCAACACAGAATGCAGGAGTGGAAAATTCCTATTTCTGGAGCCAGGTTGAAAAGGCAGTATCCACTCCAAAGGATATTGTATTTTATGTTAACGAGGGAGAAGCGCTGATTCTCCCTAAGGAAAGCTTTCATGATTATTTTATGCCAGTGATGAAGCTGATCGCGGAGAATCTAACAAGAGATAAGATCTATATCAGATAGGAGTTGTTATGAAAAATCTGTTAATTGCCCAGTCGGGTGGTCCGACAGCAGTCATTAATGCAAGTCTGGCCGGAGTGGCAGAAGCCGCCTGTGTAAGCAGCAGGGTGGATGGCATTCTGGGAGCTTTTTACGGAATACAGGGGGTATTAAATGAGCAGTTTGTAGATTTGAAAAAAGTGCTTAAAAGCTCCCGTGATTCCTCTTTGCTGTGCCAGACACCTGCTTCGCTTCTGGGCTCCTGCCGCTATCCCTTAAAACCATGGAGAGAAGAGGAAGAGGAATACGAAAAACTGGTGGGGATTTTTAGAAAACACCATATATCTTATTTTATCTATATTGGTGGCAATGACTCCATGGATACGGTATTTAAACTTTCCGAATATATAAAAGAGAAAGAAATTGCAGATATTCTGATTGCGGGAGTGCCAAAGACCATTGATAATGATTTAGAGGGAACTGATCATTGCCCGGGATTCGGTTCGGCAGCCAAATATGTTGCGGCAACAGTGGCAGAACTGGAACGGGATATCTCCGTTTATCCGGTTCCTGGAGTGACAATCGTAGAAATAATGGGAAGAAATGCAGGCTGGCTTACTGCCTCCTCCGCTCTGTCAAGAATAAACGGCGCATCTGGCCCGGAGTTAATTTATCTGTGTGAGACGGCATTTTCCGAGGAACGGTTTCTGGAAGATATGAGACGTGTGATGTCCCGGAAAAAGGCGTTTCTCATAGCAGTCAGCGAGGGACTGAGGGATGAAAACGGCTTTTATCTCTCAGAACAGGTACAGACGGAGCAGACCGATGCATTTGGCCACAAATATATATCCGGAGCAGGAAAGATTCTGGAGAATCTGATCCGTTCCAGGATGGACTGTAAGGTGAGGACGGCAGAACTTAGCCTGATGCAGCGCTGTGCAGCCCATATTGCCAGCGAAACAGACTTAAAGGAGGCATGGATGCTGGGGGGGAAAGCATTGCAGTGCGTCCTGGATGGAAAGAATGGGGAAATGGCATCTATCAAAAGACTGTCCTCCAATCCTTATATGGTGGAGTTTACTTCCGTATACTCAGGGGAAGCCGCAAACCGGGAAAAAAAGGTACCAAAAGAAATGATATGCAGTAACGGCTGTGATGTAAATGAAAAAATGATGGATTATTTACGTCCTTTGATCCAGGGGGAACGAAGTGTGAAATATGAGAACGGAATACCAGCTCATTTGATCCTGGAGGAAAATCTGGCAGGTAAAATGGCGTAATGATTACAGGCAGAAAGACAGGCATTTGCATGACGCAAAGTCTGTCTTTTTTAGCTCATATTTTGCAAAAAAAACTATTGGACAGGAAACAAATATGATACAATAATGATTAAAGCAGCTTATAGTTCAATTGCGAATCTTATCATGCGGAGGAAAAATATGCAATATCGTGATTTTGGAAAGACAGGAATAAAAGTTTCAGCACTCGGGTTCGGAGCCATGCGGCTTCCTCTTTCGGGAGAAAATCAGGTAGATGAGAAGAGGGCGGTGGCCATGATCCGTCATGCCATTGATCAGGGAGTCAACTACATTGACACTGCTTATCCCTATCATGAGGGGGAAAGCGAGCGGATCGTAGGGGAAGCGCTGCAGGAAGGTTACAGGGAGAAGACTTATCTGGCTACCAAATGTCCTGTTTGGAAGCTTGAAAAAGAAGAAGATTTTGAAGAAATTTTAGATGAACAGTTAACAAAATTAAAAACAGATCATGTGGATTTTTATCTGCTCCATGCCTTAAGCAGAGACCGGTTTGAAGAGAAGATAAAAAAACTGAAACTGGTAGAGAAGATGGAAAAAGCGAGAGCAGATGGAAAAATTAAGTATATTGGTTTTTCCTTCCATGATTCATATGACGTGTTTCAGGATATCCTAGATTATTATGATGGATGGGATTTCTGCCAGATTCAGTATAACTATGTGGATCTGACACATCAGGCAGGCTTAAAAGGACTGAAAGAGGCTGCTGGAAAAGGACTTGCCGTAGTCATTATGGAACCGTTATTAGGCGGAAGACTGGCCAATCCTGCAGCTCATGTAAAAGAAGCGTTAGGAAGTGAAAAATCCAGCGTGGAATATGCCCTTGACTTTTTATGGGATCAGCCGGAAGTCAGCCTGCTTTTAAGCGGTATGAGTGATGAACAGCAGCTGGAAGATAATCTTTTGTATGCTGACAGAAGCTATATTGAATGGTATCCGAAGAAGAACATGCCATGTACAAGAAAGCAAAGGAAATTTTTGATTCCATGGCGCTGGTTGGCTGTACCGGCTGCCGTTACTGTGTTCCCTGCCCATTCGGACTGGAGATCCCGGAGATATTCTCCTACTATAATATGACGGCAGCCCACAAAGAGGGCGAAGCCAAAGCAGGGTATGAGGCTCTTTCGATAAAAGCAGACAGCTGCAAGACCTGCCACAGATGTGAAAAGGAATGCCCTCAGATGATTAAAATCAGCCAGGTTATGCCAGAGGTAGCAAAGGTGTTTGAAAAGATACAGGCTTAACGGAAACCAGTAAGGAGGGACTGTTTATGCTGGAGAAAATTGATTTATCAAAGAAAATTGATAAGGAAACTTACAAAAAGACAGAGAAAGAACAAAGTGAAAAGCTGGGGCTTTTGCAGCGCCAGTTAAAGGAAGCCGGGGTTCCGGTTATGATCGTATTTGAAGGAATGGGAGCCTCAGGAAAAGGCACTCAGATCAATCACCTGATTCAGGCCCTTGATCCCAGAGGCTTTGATGTCTATGCCAATGATAAATCGACAGACGAAGAGCGTATGCGTCCCTTCCTGTGGCGTTTTTATACAAAACTGCCTGCCCAGGGAAGAATCGCTGTTTTTGACAGAAGCTGGTACCGCCAGGTAACTATGGAACGTTTTTCCGGAAAGCTTCCTGATGAAGACCTGCCTGGAGCATTTCATGACATACAATCCTTTGAACGTCAGCTCACCGATGACGGAATGGTTATCATCAAGCTTTTCCTTTATATTTCCAGAGAAGAACAGAAGAAGCGGTTTAAAAAGCTGGAAAGTTCAAAGGAAACCAGCTGGAGGGTAACGAAGGACGATTGGAAGAGGAACACCGAATATGACCGTTTTCTGCAAATTTGCGAAGAGATGCTTCAGAATACGGACATGGATTATGCCCCATGGACCATAATCGAAGCAAACGATAAAGAATATGCAGCAGCCAAGATCATGTCCTGTGTGGCAGACTGCCTTTCGGATGCCTTAAATAAAAAGAGCTTAAACGGAGTGCCCAAGGAGAAAGAAGTGCCAGTCCGTTCAGAAAGCTTTAAATCAGGTGTTCTGTCCGGAGTGGACTTAACCAAGTCCATTTCAAAGGAAGATTACAAAAAGGAAATCGACCGTTTACAGAAAAAGCTGGAATTCCTCCACAGCCAGATTTACCGCATGCGGATTCCGGTTGTACTGGGATTTGAAGGCTGGGATGCAGCAGGAAAAGGCGGAGCCATCAAGCGGCTTACCAGCCACCTGGATCCAAGAGGGTATAAGGTATACCCGACTGCAGCCCCCAACGATCTTGAACGGGTTCATCACTATCTCTGGCGTTTCTGGATCAATATGCCAAAAGCAGGCCATATCGCCATATTCGACCGCACCTGGTACGGGAGAGTGCTTGTAGAGCGGGTAGAGGGCTTTTGCAGGGAAAGCCAGTGGAAGCAGGCTTATCAGGAAATCAATGAGATGGAAAGCCACCTGGCAAATGCCGGTGCTGTCGTCCTTAAATTCTGGCTTCATATCGATAAAGACGAACAGGAAAAACGCTTTAAAGAACGGCAGGAAGATCCCTTAAAGCAGTGGAAGATTACAGAAGAAGACTGGCGAAACAGAGAAAAATGGGATCAGTATGAATCGTCAGTCAATGAGATGCTGGTTCGTACCTCCACAACCTATGCACCATGGGTGGTAGTGGAAGGAAACTGCAAGTATTATGCAAGGATCAAGATCTTAAAAACTGTGGTGGAAGCTCTGGAAAACAAGATAAAAGAAGTGAATAATCGTCCCTGACCACTTGTGTTTTCCTCTCTTTTCGTGTAAAGTAGGAGGAAGTGAACAAAGGCAGGAGGATAGGGCATGAATACGGTTTTAATCGTGGGCGGGGGCGCTGCAGGGATGCTGGCTGGAATAGCAGCAGCCATGAAGGGCAGTACCGTCCACATTTTTGAGAAAAACGAGAAGCTTGGTAAAAAAGTATATATTACGGGAAAAGGACGGTGCAATGTAACCAATGCCTGTGATACGGAGGAGCTGTTCGGGAATGTTGTAACCAATTCCAAATTCTTATACAGCAGCTTTTACGGTTTTACCAATTTCGATATGATGGAACTTTTAGAGACCCTTGGCTGCCAGTTAAAGACGGAACGGGGAAACCGGGTATTTCCGGCTTCGGATAAAGCTTCCGATGTAATTAAGGCCCTGAACAACCGGCTTTTGGAACTGGGTGTTATGATTCATTACCGGAAAAAAGCAGAAAAGCTGATGATTGAAAATGGTACTGTAAAAGGAATTGTGGTCAGTGACAGTACCGGAAAAAAATCTTTCTATGGAGACAGCGTAATCATTGCCTGCGGCGGTTATTCCTATCAGACTACCGGTTCCACGGGAGACGGCTATGAACTGGCGAAAGAAGCCGGACACACCGTAAGCACGTTATCTCCGGCACTGGTTCCTTTCGTTGTGGAAGAGCCCATGATTAAGGAGCTGCAGGGTCTTTCTCTTAGAAACGTAGAAGCGACAGTGATGAAAGGCAGCAAGGTTATTTACAGGGAATTCGGAGAGATGCTTTTTACCCACTACGGAGTCAGCGGTCCAGTTCTTTTAAGTGCCAGCAGCTATGCGGCAAAGGAACTAAAGAAAGGTCCACTTACTCTTTCCATTGATTTGAAGCCTGCTTTGACAGAAGAACAGCTGGATGCCAGGATTCTAAGAGATTTTGAGGAATCCATGAATAAGCAGTTTAAAAATGCTCTGGGCAATCTATATCCTGCCAAGCTGATTCCTGTTATCATTGATGCAAGCGGAATTTCTCCGGAAAAGAAGGTTAATGAGATTACAAGAGAAGAACGTCAGGCGCTGATTCACGTAACCAAGTCATTTACCATGACTCTCACTGCACTGAGAGGATACAATGAGGCCATTATCACCCAGGGAGGTGTTTCTGTAAAAGAGGTAAATCCCTCCACTCTGGAATCCAAACTTGTAAACGGCCTGTATTTTGCAGGAGAGGTGCTGGATCTGGATGCGGTGACCGGGGGCTTTAATCTTCAGATTGCCTGGTCCACGGGTTTCGCAGCAGGAAGTGCGGCAGGAGAGGAGAAGGACGAAAGATGACAAAGGTTTATAATATCGCAATTGACGGACCAGCTGGAGCGGGAAAAAGCACCATTGCCCGTGCAGCAGCCAGTAAACTTAATTTTGTTTATGTGGATACTGGAGCCATGTACCGTGCCATGGCATTGCATTTTTTAAGAAAAGGGATCTCTCCACAGGATGAGGCCGCCATTTCGGATGCTGTTAAGACTGCGGATGTAACCCTGGCCTATGAAAACGGCGTGCAGCAGGTGATTTTAAACGGAGAGAATGTATCAGGACTGATCCGTTCTGAGGAAGTGGGAGCCATGGCTTCTGCCACTTCTGTACACTTACCTGTGAGAGAAAAACTGGTAGAACTGCAAAAAGGTCTTGCAGCCCGGGAGAATGTCATTATGGATGGCAGAGATATCGGTACCTGCGTTCTTCCTGATGCCGATCTTAAGATCTATTTAACCGCCAGCAGCCGGGTTCGTGCCGAAAGAAGGTATCTGGAACTGAAGGGAAAAGGACAGGACTGCAGCCTGGAAGAAATCGAAAAAGATATTATCAAACGGGACCACCAGGATATGAACCGGGAACATTCTCCCTTAAAACAGGCAGAGGATGCGGTGCTTTTAGATTCTTCTGAGATGAGTGCCAGAGAGGTAATAGAACGGATTTTAATGCTGTTTGAGGAAAGAAAACTGGAAGAGAGGAGCTAATGTATGGAAGTAGTAGTAGCAAAATCCGCCGGATTCTGCTTTGGTGTGAAACGTGCCGTTGATCAGGTATATGAACAGCTGAAACGAAACGATAAGCCAATTTATACGTATGGTCCCATCATCCACAATGAAGAGGTTGTAAAAGATTTAGAGGAAAAAGGCGTAAAAGTAATTGAAAGTGAAGAAGAATTAAAAAAGATTCACGACGCCGTTGTGGTAATCCGTTCCCATGGAGCCGGAAAACGGGTTTATGATATCATGGAAGAGAACGGAATAGAGATTATTGATGCAACCTGCCCTTATGTAAGAAAGATCCATAAAATTGCGCAGGAGCAGAATAAAGAGGGCAGACGCCTGATCATAATTGGTAATGATTCACACCCGGAAGTGGAAGGTATTAAAGGCTGGGGAAATGACAATACTTTAGTGGTGGAAACACCCGAGCAAGTGGAAACTTTGCCGCTCACAGAAGGAGAGAGGCTGTGTATTGTATCACAGACGACATTTAATTACAAGAAATTTCAAGATTTAGTTGAAAAAATTTCTGAAACGCGGTATGATATACTTGTTTTAAATACGATTTGCAATGCAACACAGGAAAGACAGGTGGAAGCAAAGCGGATAGCTTCAGAAGTGGATGCCATGATAGTCATTGGCGGAAAAAGCAGTTCCAATACCCAGAAGCTGTACGAGATATGCCGAAGGGAATGTAAGAATACTTACTATATCCAGACACTAGGTGATTTAGATCCTGATTGTGTAAATTCTGTGCGCAGCGTAGGTATTACAGCCGGGGCTTCAACCCCGAATCATATTATCGAGGAGGTTCATACTAATGTCAGAGTTAAGTTTTGAACAAATGTTAGAGGAATCATTGAAAACCATACGTACAGGAGAGATCGTCACTGGTAAAGTCATCGACGTAAAAGAAGATGAAATCGTCTTGAATATAGGGTACAAGTCTGACGGCATCATCCCGCGTAGCGAGTACACGGATGACCAGAATTTAAATCTTACAACCGTTGTTCAGGTTGGCGAAGAGATGGAAGCCAAAGTCACTAAGGTTAATGACGGTGAGGGTCAGGTTGCTTTATCCTATAAGCGATTAGCAGCAGACAGAGGCAATAAGAAGTTAGAAGAAGCATTTGAAAACCACGAAGTACTTACCGCAAAAGTTGCACAGGTGCTTGACGGTGGTTTAAGCGTGGTTGTAGAAGGCGCAAGAGTATTCATTCCTGCAAGCCTGGTATCCGATACTTATGAGAAGGATTTAACCAAGTATGCAGATAAGGAGATCGAATTCATCATTACTGAATTCAATCCAAAGAGAAGAAGAATTATCGGTGACAGAAAGCAGATTATGGTTGCTAAGAGAGCCGAGCTTCAGAAAGAATTATTTGACAAGATCCATGCAGGCGATGTTGTTGAAGGTACAATTAAGAACGTAACCGATTTCGGTGCATTTATTGACCTTGGCGGAGCCGATGGTTTACTTCATATATCAGAGATGAGCTGGGGCAGAGTAGAAAGCCCGAAAAAAGCATTCAAAGCTGGTGAGAAAGTAAAAGTTTTAATCAAAGACATCAACGGCGACAAGATTGCACTCAGCTTAAAATTCCCAGAGACAAACCCATGGAAAGATGCATCTGAAAAGTATGCAGTGGGCAATGTAGTAAACGGTAAAGTAGCACGTATGACTGATTTCGGCGCATTTGTTGAGCTGGAGCCAGGCGTTGATGCTCTGCTTCACGTATCCCAGATTTCCAGAGAGCATGTGGAAAAACCTGCAGATGTTCTGGCAATTGGACAGGAAATTGAAGCAAAGGTAGTTGATTTTAACGAAGACGACAAGAAGATCAGCTTAAGCATCAAAGCACTTCAGGGTCAGGACGAAGCAGCTGCAGAAGATGCACCTGTATATTCTGACGAAGTTTAAGCATAATAAAGAATGAGCAGATGGGAAGTGGAGAAATCCGCTTCCTTTTTTCGTACAAAAAATATTATGTAATGGCAAGGAGAGGTAGATTTCATGAAAAAAGTTTTTTTCACAATACTATCGGCGATAATAATTATGACACTGGCGTTTACCGGGTGTAAAAGTAAAACAGACCCGAAACCAGAAGAAGAGCAGACCCAGGCAAAGCCCGCCAGTGGAACGGGAAAGGCCTCTGCAGGGGAAGCAAACCATATACGCCTGGAAGATGATTATTATGACTTTGTCAACGGGGAGATGCTTAATAATACCGAGATTCCAGGGGATGCAAGTGGCTGGAGCCAGTTTTACAAGCTGGACAGAGAGGCTTATGAAATTCTGAATGAAGTGCTCCGTGAATCTGTGAATAACAGGAAAAATGAAAAAGAAGGATCTCTGGAACAGAAAATTGCTGATCTCTATCTGACCGCTATGGATATGGATGGGAGAAGGGCTGCCGGATTTGGCGGACTTGCTGTATATATGGACGGGATCAGCCGTGCATCCACCATTGAGGAGTATCTGGAACAGGCAGGGAAAATCTACAATGATCTGGGGGTTAGCAGCATTATTCTGCCCCAGTGGTCTGAGGATATGAGTAATTCTACCCGCTACGCCCTGTATTTTGACGGCGCAGATCTTGGACCTGGAAAAGAGACTTTAGAGGATTCCGACCAGGAAGAACTAATGAACCATTACCGCAATTATATATCCCAGATTATGGAATATACAGGACTGAAGAAAGAAGAAGCGGATCAGGCTGCAGATGGCATTTTAAAATTACAGAAGGATCTGGCGGGAAGTGCACTTCCTCTTAGCAAACAGGGAGACCCTGACGTTATATATAATCCGTATACTAGTGAAGAATTAAAGAAGCTGTTTCCAGATGGAACCATGGAGACCTTTTTAAAAGCAGCAGACTTAAATGAACAGGATCAATACATTGTGGTTCAGGTAGATCAGATGAAAAAAATCGGCGGATATTTAAATCAGGAATCCCTCCCTCTTTTAAAACAGTATACGTTATTTTGTCTGGTGAATGATTTTGCCCCCAGTCTGACACCCGAAATCAGAGACACTAATCTGGAATGGAATAATTTAAGAAAAGGAATCAAAGAAAGAAAGACAGACGAAAAACTGGCAAGTGAATTGACACAGAACACCCTGGGTTTTGAATTTGGAAAGCTTTATGTTGAAAAATGCTTTTCCAAGTCGGATAAGAAGGACATTGAGTCCATGATCCGCCTGATTCTTGCCTCCTATAAAAAACAGATTGAAAATCTCACCTGGATGAGTGATGAAACCAAAGCTTCTGCCATAAGAAAGCTGGAGCATATGAATCTAAAGGTGGGTTATCCGGATAAATGGCCCAATGATTATAAAGATGCCAAGGTGCTATCAGCAGAAGAGGGGGGAAACTTAATTGATAATAGCCTTTCTCTCCTGAAAGCAGTCAATGAGGTGAATAAAAAGAAATATAAGGAACCTGTGGACAAAGGAGAGTGGGGCATGACTCCCCAGACTGTAAACGCATATTATAACCCCACTGCCAATGAGATTGTGTTTCCGGCTGCCATTCTCCAGCCTCCGTTTTATGATCCAAAAGCAGACTTTGCCTCTAATTTAGGCGGAATCGGAATGGTAATGGCTCATGAGGTGAGCCATGCATTTGATTCTTCCGGTTCCCTTTACGATGAAAATGGAAATTATCATGTATGGTGGACAAAGGAAGACCGGGAAAAATTTGATGAACTGGCCAAACAGGTGGAAGAATATTACAGCGGAATGGATGGATTTCAGGGAAGAAAAGTGAATGGTGCGCAGACATTGAATGAAAATATCGCAGATCTGGGGTCCATGGCATGTATTACAGCAATTGCAGGTGAAAAGAACAGTGATTTGAATTTATTGTTCCGCCAGTATGCAACAATCTGGGCGTCCAAGTATACTCCGGAAGCGATGATTGACCGTCTGAATACGGATTCCCACTCCCCGGCTAAAGTCAGAGTCAATGGAGTGCTTAGCGCCACAGATGCATTTTACAAGGCTTATCCTGATATAAAAGAAGGAGATGCCATGTATGTGGCTCCTGATAAAAGAGTTAAAATCTGGTAAAAACAAGATAGAAAGGCTGCGGCAACAGGTTTTATATGCCGCAGCTTTTTGTAATGAAATGTGTATGTAAAAAAATACATTTCAATTATGAGAAAATTTTTCAATAAAAATATTGACAACTGACGAAAGTTAGAATATACTAACTGATGAGAAATGGGAATGATTATCAATAATAAAATGAAAGAAGATGATGAATGATGCCTTTAACAATGGTGAAAGCAGGAGAGCCTAACGTAATTCGTAAAATCGGCGGCAAAGAAGAGACAAGACGTTTTCTGGAAAACCTGGGTTTTGTTACCGGCGGAATTGTGACTGTTGTTTCTGAAATAAGCGGAAACATGATCGTGAATGTAAAAGATTCCAGAGTTGCCATAGGAAAAGATATGGCTAATAAAATCATGGTGGGATAGAAAAGGAGAAAAGACGATGACATTAAAGGAAATTCCATGCGGTAAAACTGTCAAGGTAACCAAGCTAAGCGGAGAAGGTCCTGTTAAGAGAAGAATTATGGATATGGGAATCACAAAAGGTGTTGATATTTTTGTGAGGAAAGTAGCTCCTCTTGGAGATCCGGTGGAAGTAACAGTCAGAGGGTATGAGCTGTCTTTACGAAAAGCGGATGCAGAAATGATCATTGTGGAGTAATTTTTTTACATATTAGTTAGGTGAGACTAATACCAGACAAATCAATTGCTGACAGGCAGAAAGAGGTAGAGTATGTCAATTAAAATTGCATTAGCAGGTAATCCCAACTGCGGAAAGACGACGTTGTTTAATGCACTGACGGGATCAAATCAGTTTGTGGGGAACTGGCCAGGCGTTACCGTAGAGAAAAAAGAAGGAAAGTTAAAAGGTCATAAAGACGTCATTATCATGGACCTTCCAGGCATCTATTCCCTCTCTCCTTACACACTGGAAGAAGTGGTAGCGAGAAATTATCTGATCGGAGAACGGCCTGATGCGATTTTAAATATCGTAGACGGTACCAACATAGAACGTAATTTATATTTATCCACCCAGCTTATGGAACTTGGAATTCCGGTTATCATGGCAGTAAACATGATGGATATCGTGGAAAAGAGCGGGGATAAAATTCATATAAATAAATTAAGCGAAAAGCTTGGCTGTGAGGTTGTGGAAATTTCTGCACTGAAGGGCACTGGAATCCAGAAGGCAGCTGAAAAAGCAGTAGCGATTGCTAACCAGAAAAATAACAGACCACCAGTACATAAATTTGCAGCAGAAGTGGAGTCAGTTCTGGATTCCATCGAAGACAAACTTGGAAATGATGTTCCCGAGGAACAGAAGCGTTTCTTTGCCATTAAGCTTCTGGAAAAGGATGAAAAGATCCAGACTCAGATGAAGCGTGTACCTGATGTAACGGAAGAGATCACAAGGATTGAGCGTGAACTGGATGACGATACAGAGAGCATTATTACCAATGAGCGGTATGTATACATCTCCTCAATCATTGACCAGTGCTTCACAAGAGCCAAAAGGGACAGCCTGACCATATCGGATAAAATTGACCGGATCGTTACAAACCGGTTCCTGGCACTTCCCATATTTGCAGCGGTAATGTTCCTTGTTTACTATGTTTCTGTTACAACCGTTGGTACATGGGCGACTGACTGGGCTAATGACGGGCTTTTCGGTGAAGGTTTCAGCTTCTTTGGTATAGATGTTCCAGGCGTACCGGTAGTAGTAGAAGGCATTTTAACTGCAGTTGGATGCGCAGACTGGCTCCAGGGTCTGATTCTTGATGGAATTGTAGCTGGTGTAGGAGCTGTTTTAGGCTTTGTTCCACAGATGCTTGTGCTCTTTATTTTCCTTGCATTCTTAGAAAGCTGCGGATATATGGCACGTGTAGCTTTTATCATGGATCGTATTTTTCGCAAATTTGGTCTTTCCGGTAAGTCTTTTATTCCGATGCTCATCGGTAGTGGATGCGGTGTACCTGGAATCATGGCTTCCCGTACCATCGAAAATGACCGTGACCGTAAGATGACAATTATGACAACAACCTTTATTCCATGCGGTGCCAAGCTTCCTATTATTGCACTGATAGCAGGCGCACTTTTTGGCGGAGCTTCCTGGGTTGCACCAAGTGCCTACTTTGTTGGTATTGCAGCAATTATCTGTTCCGGTATTATTTTAAAGAAGACCAAAATGTTTTCCGGTGATCCGGCACCTTTCGTTATGGAACTTCCAGCTTACCATATGCCGACAGTAGGAAATGTTTTAAGAAGCATGTGGGAACGCGGCTGGTCTTTTATTAAGAAAGCAGGAACTATCATTTTATTATCTACCATTGTAGTTTGGTTTGCTTCCTATTTTGGCTGGGTAGATGGTCAGTTTAGAATGTTGGAAGCAATGGAGCTTGACCACAGCATACTTGCAAAGCTGGGAAGCACAATCAGCTGGATCTTCATACCTCTTGGCTGGGGAGACTGGAAGTCTGCAGTAGCAGCCATAACAGGGCTGGTAGCAAAAGAAAACGTGGTAGGAACGTTCGGTATTCTCTACGGCTTTGCTGAAGTTGCAGAAGATGGTTCTGAGATCTGGGGTACTCTTGCAGGTAGTATGACAGCAGTTGCTGCGTATTCTTTCCTTGTATTTAATCTTCTCTGCGCACCTTGCTTTGCAGCAATGGGAGCTATCAAACGTGAGATGAATAATACCAGATGGTTTTGGTTTGCAGTTGGATATCAGACAATTCTGGCATATATAGTAGCGCTTTGTGTCTATCAGGTAGGAACTTTAATTACCACCGGATCCTTTGGATTCTTTACAGTCGTGGCATTTGCCCTGATTGCAGGCTTTATCTATCTGCTTGTCAGACCTG
>SVDT01000022.1 GCA_015057775.1 Paenibacillaceae bacterium
GCTGGTGTATGAAGATCACCTAATGTAGCACTGTCTGTCATGCATGCATTGGTCATAATGCAGATATCGTCATCTTCCAATTCTAACGTACGGGTAACCCCATGATCAGTCAGATGAAGAACTTTAGCCGTAATCTCATCTCCTTCTGCAAAGTCAATGTCAGTCACTGTACAGTTCTCTGCAAAAATAACCCCTTCTTTTCTTAAATATGTTTCAAGCGGACGTATTACACTGTCATATTGATTGAGAGGCGTCCTTGTAACGCCTTCCAATGTATTAATACGGGAGAATTCCAATATCATCCTGCGCATATAACGGCGGAATTCAAATAGACTACTCCATTTTTGGAATGCAAAGGTAGTCTGCCACATATACCAGAAGTTAGTGGTAAAAAAGTGGGGCGAATCTGCAAACCACTCTTCAATGGTCATATCATCAAGCTTTTCTTCCGGTGTATTCATTAATTTCAGTAAAGCCATACGTTCTTTCTGATTAAATCCCATACTTTTCACATCAAGTATGGTTCCATCTTTGTCAATGAGCCTTGCCTTGGCTGAGGTAGGATGCGCATGATCAAAATCTAAAATTTCTTCTGTTACACTTCTTCCCGGTTTGCTTAAAGAGGGAATGGATCGAAACAGCTCCCAGAAGTTTTCATAGGTCTCTTCATTGAGCATGCGTCCCCCTCTGCAGACAAATCCTTTTTCAGGAGTACCGATACCGTCATTGCTTCCACCAAAGATGGGCATTCCCTCAAAGATGGTAATCTGGTTACCGGGCATCTTGCAGTCTCTGATCAGATAGGCTGCTCCCGCAAGACTGCCAAGGCCGCCTCCTACAAAATAAGCCTTTCCTTTTGGAATAACGGAATTGTTTTTGGAATCCATCCGCTTTGCCTTTTTTGATTTCCCAGTACGTTCATACAGTGTCTTGGCAGCCACACCTGCTGCCGTAGCTGCCGCCCCCAGTGCCAGCAATTTCATCATGTTACTTTTCTCCATTTTGTTTAACATAAGCCACACTCCAATCTCTATTAAAATCAATTGATAAACTTATATTATCATATAACATTTTTACCGTCACCATACATGCTTTTGTTCCTGTATAAAAAAACGACACCCGCAAAATGGTGTCGAAAAACCAGACAATTCTTCTATATTGTCTATCGTAATTTTTTATATATTCTTTTACAATGAAAATAATGAATAAGGAGGACTATCCATGTCGGGAACGTTACACAACCATATACGGGAAAGCGTTTTAAAAACAGCACTTTTTCATCAACTTAAAAATGGCCAGAAAGCACCGGAACGGACCGCCCGTAACTTAAGGGAACTGTTACAAAAATTCAGCCCCGCCTCCAGTGAACTTTTTACTTACGAAGAACTGCTTATCATGATAAAAAATTGTTCCAGAGACGATTGCCTGAATCTGATCATTCAGAAACTGGCTTAAAGCTCCGCCTGGCTGCGAATATATCCGATCCGCTCCGTAGCCCTGGCGAGGCTTTTTAACCGTTTTGAAACTTCTTTTGGCTCCATCTTCATTCCTTCTTTTACCCAGTCCATGATTACTCCACAAAGACCATAGGCATAAAATCCCGCATCAAAATCCCGTTCTTCAAAGGTCAGTTTTCCCTTTTCATCAAGTAACTCAATTGCTTCAGAAAATAATGCTTTTGTCATCTCATACAAATAACTCTCAAAGGTATGTTCCTGCTCTTTTATGGTATTTACGTAAAAGTTTTTTTCCTGTTTCATATTACTCAAAAGCTCATGGATTTTCTCATTCCAGTTATCAAGGCTGATATCATCTGCAATTGCAGCAAAATTTTCATTATAATAAATCCAGCTTAATAGTTCATATTTATCCTGATAGTGATAATAAAAGGTCTGCCGGTTCAGACCACATACTGCCGTAATATCTGATATGGATATCTTATCAAATGGTTTCTCTTTGCACACCTGCTTCAATGCTTCTGCAATTGCACGTTTCGTAATAAGCGAATCCGACATAGGCCCTCCTGTTATACTATTCTTTTATATTTGTAAAATAATTGGCAAGTGCCGCAAACTGCTCTAAATTCAGCGCTTCTCCTCTCACAGACGGGGAAAGACCCAGGCTTTCAATTGCCAATATAATCTGTTCTTTGGTATAAGGAACCTCAGGAGAGTTATTTAAACCATTTTGAAGTGTTTTTCTTCTCTGGTTAAAGGATGCCCGGATCAGGCGAAACATCAGTCCCGGATCCTGTGCACTGACAGGGGGATTTTTATGCCTGGTCAGGCGGATCACCGCTGAACCCACGTTGGGACGGGGCATAAAGCAGTTGGGGGGAACATTGGCCACAATATATGGCTCTGCATAATATTGAACAGCCAGTGAAAGCGCACCATAATCCTTGGAACCTGGTCCTACCTGCATACGGTCTGCCACTTCCTTCTGCACCATGACTGTAATGTTATCAATGGGTACCTGACCTTCAAAAAGTCCCATAATAATGGGCGTGGTAATATAATAAGGCAGATTTGCCACTACCTTTATGGGGCGTCCACCATTAAATTTCTGAGTCAGTTCATTAATATCAGTCTTTAAAATATCTGCATGAATTACAGTTACATTATCATAATCAGCCAGCGTTTCCTTTAGAATTGGTATTAAGTTTGAATCGATCTCTACTGCAACCACATGGCCTGCTGCTTCTGCCAGATACTGAGTCATCGTACCGATTCCAGGACCGATCTCTAAAACGCAGTCATCCTTGGTTACACCTGCTGCCAGAATGATTTTATCAAGTACGTGTGTATCAATTAAAAAATTCTGTCCGAACTTCTTTTGAAATGCGAACTCATATTTTTGGATGATCTGGATTGTATTTTGAGGGTTGCCTAATTTATTTTGCATACACATTTTCCTATCGTTTTTTATTAATCAATGGTATCTTATTATAAACAAAAAGTCAATAAATATAAGACGGGTCCGAAGTCCGGATACCCGCCACTAAATATGATATTTAGAAAAGCTAACACTATAAATCATATTGATTAACATATTCACTTTTCAGAATTGACATAACTATCAGTGATTCATAACTGCCATGATATAAAATACATTCTCTTAGTATGCCTTCTTCAACAAAGCCTTCTGACTTGTATAGTCTTTGTGCTTTCTGATTTTTATATCTGACATCAAGCCATAATCTATGTGCGTTTAACTGCTCAAAGGCGATTTTTTTTACTAACTTCAGAGTTTCTCTTCCAAAGCCGTGACCTTTATCTGATATAACAATTCTCCGAAATTCAATGTTGTGATTTGGATTTGTAATACCAGCTAAAATTACATATCCGATCAGCTTATTGGTGGATCTTTCTTCTATTGACAAATGCAATATGTCTTCCTGAGACAAGGAAACTCTATGTTGTTGTCTTGTCCACTGTCCAACATACTGAGCATTATCAGGCTGATGTTCCCATTCAACCACGAAGTCTAAATCGCTTTCCTGGGTATTTTTCAATATCATGATATGGGTTTTTTCATTGATTTCTTTCACACAAACTCCTTACCAACTCTTTGTCTTTTCTACAGATGATAAAGCTTTTTAGCGTTCCGGTTGGTAACTTCCACAACCTCATCCCTGGAAATTCCTTTTATAGCGCTAATCTCATCAATAACATAAGAAAGATTCAGGGAAGAATTGCGCTTTCCCCGATTGGGAACAGGGGCCAGGTAAGGGCAGTCTGTCTCAAGCACCAGCTGATCCAAAGGCATATATTCCACCACTTCTTTCAGCTTTCTGGCATTTTTAAAGGTCAGCACACCCCCAATTCCCAAATAAAAGCCCATATTCAGATATTCCCTGGCCATCTCTTTTCCATAGGAAAAACAGTGAATCACACCGCCTACATCTTGGGAATGCTCCACCTTCATAATATCAAGGGTATCTTTTGCCGCATCACGGCTGTGAATAATAACCGGAAGCTTTACCTCCTTAGCCAGATTCAGCTGCCGCACAAACCAGGTCTTCTGTGTTTCATGATCTGGTTCCTCCCAGTAATAATCAAGACCTATTTCGCCAATGGCCACTATTTTGTTACGGCTGGAATTTTCTTTCAGCCAGTTTAACTTCTCATCATTTAACTCACCAGTCTCATTGGGGTGAACACCGATTGCCCCGTATATATAAGAATATTTCTCTGTGAGTTTAATGGTATTCTCTGATGTCTTTATGCTGGCTCCAACATTGGTAACCGCTTCTATGCCATGAGACTGCAGACTTGCAAGCAGCTCTTCTCTGTCTTCATTAAATGCTTCATCATCGTAATGGGCGTGTGTATCAAAAATCATAGATATCTCCTTTAAAACGTTTGTCAGCCTGTAATCAATAACCGAACAATATAAAGCAGGATTAAATGAAGAGGATAAAATCCGTAAAATAAATATTTTAAATTCCTTTCACCTTTTTTCCCGTTATACAAGTGGATCGGCAAAAGAGCAAATATTCCTGCTCCAAAACAGCTTGCACTGATTAATGCAGCCATTATTCCTGCAAATATTGTCTGAAGTTTTTTATTATTTCGAAATATATATATGATCAGTATCAATACTATTCCGTCTAAGTTGTAATCTGATTTCAGCAGTATGGATACCCCACATCCCACTCCGATTGCCAGAAACTGCCGAAGGGGATCACCCATGGCCTTCTGGTACCACTCAAGCACCCACAGACCGATAAAAAGGGTGAAAAATACATTCTGATACCCGGGGTGAAACCAGCTGTTAAAAACCGCAAGGTCAAACGGTATTTCTGAAATTAAAGCAAATGCCAAAAGCCTGATTCCGTATTTTCTAACATCTTTGGTATGAAGAAAACCCTCAACAAGCAAAAAGCAGAAAATCGGAAAGGATATTCTTCCAATGGTTCGGAGAACAAAATCAATGGTACTCCACTTTACGCCTTCTGGCGTAGCCAGGATTGTCTGCATCAGTAAAGGGTCCTGATACTTCAATATCCCATTTTCAATTACAACCGCACCAATATGGTCAATCAGCATGGTTATGATCGCGATGATCTTTAAGGTATTTCCTGAAATTCCTTTCTTTTGGAAAGCAGTGGATTCTGTCATCAAGTCCTCCTCTTAAACGATAAGACCGGATTATAAAAATCCGGCCTCATTATCATCTTTTCCTGTTCTTAAAACAGCTTTTTATTAGCAGATCTCCGCTCCTGATGGCATTGCCTTTTCCGGAACCATAAGAGATAAGTTGCCCTGTGCATCTTCCGCACATAAAAGCATGCCTTCGGATAAAACACCAGCCAGCTTCGCTGGTTTTAAGTTTACCACAACCATAACTTTTTTACCAACCATTTCTTCTGGTGAGTAATGGGCCTTGATGCCGCTGACAATCTGTTTTACCTGACTTCCAATTTTAACTTTGGAACATAAGAGTTTTTTAGATTTTGCTACTGCTTCGCAGGCAATGATCTCACCCACCTGGAACTGCAGCTTTGCAAAATCCTCATATTCAATTTCTGCTTTTGCCTCTATATCAATTCCGTCATCTTCCTGTGATTCTTTCTCCTCTGTGGCACCTTCTGCAGCTGTATGCATAGCTTCCACTTTCTCTATCACTTCCTTCATATCCATACGGGCAAATAAAATCTCAGGCTTGTCGGTTACCTTATTGCCAGATGGGTATAAACCGAATTCATTCATCTGGGGCAGTTCTCTTTTTGTTGTATTAAGCTGAGAAAGAATTTTAGCAGAAGTCTCCGGCATAAAAGAAGCCAAAAGAGATGCTCCGATGGTAATCGCTTCTGTCAGGTTATAAAGAACCGTCTCCAGACGGGCTTTTGAAGCCTCATCCTTTGCAAGAGTCCATGGTGCTGTTTCATCAATATATTTATTACTTCTTCTGAAGATATTAAAAATAGAAGTAATCGCATCTGCGACGCGGAGTTTCTCCATCTTCTCGCCGACCTTTTTTACCTCTTCAAGTACAACTGCTTTTAAATCCTCATCAAACTCATCTGTGATACCGCCGTCTCTTACCACACCTTCGAAATACTTATTGGACATGGAAATGGTGCGGTTAACAAGGTTGCCCAGAATATTGGCAAGATCAGAGTTCATGCGCTCTACCATCAGCTCCCAGGAAATGACTCCATCATTATCAAAAGGCATTTCATGAAGAACGAAATAACGAACTGCGTCCACTCCGAAGAAGTCTACCAGTGTATCTGCATAAAGAACGTTACCCTTTGACTTACTCATCTTACCGTCTCCCTGCAACAGCCATGGATGACCAAATACCTGTTTTGGAAGGGGTACATTCAGTGCCATTAAGAAAATTGGCCAGTAAATAGTATGGAAGCGGATGATATCCTTACCAATCAGATGAAGATCTGCAGGCCACAGTTTTGCAAACTGGTCACTGTTATTTCCATCGCAGTCATACCCAATTCCTGTAATATAATTTGTCAATGCATCAAGCCATACATAAGTAACATGTCTTGGATCAAATGTGACCGGGATTCCCCATGTAAATGTGGTTCTGGACACGCATAAATCCTGAAGTCCCGGAAGAAGGAAGTTGTTCATCATCTCATTCTTTCTTGATACGGGCTGAATAAAATCAGGATTTTCATTAATATGCTGGATCAAACGATCTGCATACTTGCTCATACGGAAGAAATAAGCCTCTTCCTTTGCCGGTTTTACTTCACGTCCACAATCCGGACATTTGCCGTCTACCAGCTGGGACTCAGTAAAGAAAGATTCACATGGAGTACAGTATAAACCTTCATAATATCCCTTATAGATATCACCCTGATCGTAAAGTTTTTTAAATATCTTCTGAACCTGTGCTTCATGATCCGGATCCGTAGTACGTATAAACTTGTCATAGGAGGTATTCATCAGATCCCAGATAGTTTTAATCTGACCAGCAGCCTGATCTACGAATTCCTTGGGAGTTATGCCTGCTGCTGCAGCTTTCTCCTCAATCTTTTGTCCGTGTTCATCCGTTCCTGTCTGGAAAAATACATCGTATCCTTCTTCTCTTTTAAATCTTGCTATGGCATCAGCTAAAACAGCCTCATAGGTATTGCCAATGTGAGGCTTACCGGATGCGTATGCAATGGCTGTGGTGATATAATATGGCTTTTTGTTTGAATCTTTACACATAATCTTTTCCTCCAGAAATATAATGAGATGCAGGGTGAATCATTTCCCAACAAAGAAAAACCCGTCTTAAAAAATCCACATAGGAAATTTAAAGACGGGGCACTATCCCGTGATACCACTTTAATTTATCCATGCCTTACGACACAGACCTCACCGGCTGCATTCTAATCAAAAGCTTTCCAGAATGATGCTTTTGGTATATAATAACAGTCTGACACGATAACGGGTGTGACCGTCGAAATTTAAAGGCTTATTAAGCCAATTCAACTTCGCTGCTCCAAGGCCATGTTGGGAAATACGCTCAGGCTTCCTTTTCAGCTACCGGAATTCTCTGTACATGAGGCGGGTTTCTTACTCTTCTTTTCTCAGCATTCTCAAATGAATCAATTGTCAGTAACCCTAGTGTAATAGTTTCGTTCCCGTTTGTCAAGCAGGTAAGTTTCAGGATCTGACCTTTTGTCATTACTTTTTTCTTATAAACATATAAATAATATTAGTGAATTGTGGAGGATCTTAATATGAAAAACATGATCATCAGGCAGGGACGCCGTATCCTTTCCATTGTCTTGGCGGCCTCTCTGTTTTGCGCCTGTACACCACCTCCAAGACAGACGGGAACGCCTTCCGATGCCCAATACGAAAAATACCATGCCCAGGATATATCCATGCAGAAAGCATTCGATCAGTTTACTGCAGACTTATTCCGGGATGAAATCAGCGATTCCGGCATCAGTTTTCATTTCAGTATTGCCGATCCTGCTTCCAGAGGAATTAATTCGGTTCCTCTCACTCTTGGAGATTACTCTCTGGATAAGATGAATCAGGGTACAAAGGACCTTCAGGAGGTAAAGAAAAAGCTGGAAAGCTTTAACCCCCGGAAGCTGACTGCCGACCAGAGGCTTACATATCAGATTCTGTATTCCTACGTTAATACCGAATTAAGCTCTGATGGTATGGAACTCTACGCCCAGCCGCTGACCACGACCATAGGAATTCAGGCCCAGCTTCCAGTTCTGTTTGCCGAGTATACGTTCAACAATAAAGCGGATGTAGACCATTATCTATCATTGCTGTCTTCCATTGACGTGTATTACGGGCAGATAATGGAATTCGAAAAGAAGAAATCAGAGGCAGGACTTTTTATGTCAGATGCTGCAGCTGACCATGTTTTAAAATCCTGTGAAGCTTATTTAATACAGCCGGATCACAGCTTCCTTGCGGAAACCTTCAATACCAGAATTGATTCCCTGACAGACTTAACCGATGAGGAGAAAGCAGAATATAAGAAGCAGAATATCAAAGTTCTGGAAGAACATTTTGTTCCTGCCTATAAGAATTTAATAAGCGGTATCACAGCTCTAATTGGAACCGGAACCAATGACAAAGGTCTTTCCTGGTATCCCGACGGAAAGAAATACTTTGAATATCTGGTAAACTCCAATACCGGTACCTCCTATGATTCAGTCAAAAGCCTGAAAAAAGCCATTGAAAAACAGATGAATAGTGATATCAGGGCATTGGGACAGATTACGAAAGATCATCCTGAAGTGATTGACTCTCTGGATCATTACTCCTTTAAGTACACAAAACCGGAAGAAATACTGGAATCTTTAAAATCTCAGATTACTACAGATTTTCCAGAGCTTCCACCTTGCAACTACACAGTTAAGTATGTGCCAAGCGCTTTGGAATCCTCTTTAAGCCCGGCCTTTTACCTGGTGCCCCCTTTGGACCAGTACCAGAATAATGTTATTTACATCAACAACAACCCGCGTTTTCAAAATGATGACCTTTATACTACTCTGGCTCACGAAGGATATCCCGGACATTTATATCAGAACGTATACTTCCTAAGCAAAAAACCAAATGATTTAAGGAGCATCCTTTCATTTTCAAGCTATTCCGAAGGCTGGGCTACCTATGTAGAATATTATTCCTATACATTAGATAACGGGCTGGATCCAGAACTTGGCAAGCTTCTGGCACATAATACAGCCATTACGCTGGGAATTTACGCTTACCTTGATATCTGTATCAATTATGAAGGCTGGGATAAGGAAGCTACCGCTAAATATCTTGGAACCTTTTATAACGTGGAAAATACAGACATCGTAGATTCCATCTACAACAGCCTGGTGGAAAATCCAACCAATTATATGGAGTATTACGTAGGCTATCTGGAAATCATGGAAATGCGAAACACGGCGGAGAGAGTCTTAAAGGATAAATTTAACTTAAAAGACTTTCATACTTTCTTGCTTGATGTGGGGCCAGCTCCATTTTCAGTAATTCAGCCTGCTTTCCGCAACTGGCTGGCAAAACAGCTTAGAAGTTGATATTAAAATAAAACAGGCAAAAGCCATAAGATCCATTGGCTTTTGCCTGTTTTTTATTTTATTTCCTTATAATTCTTTACATATTCCAGATAATCATTATCGCCCTGTTTGATAGAACCGCTGGAATAATTTTTACCATTCACCAAAAGTTTTAATTTATCCAGTTCAAAGTTCTCTACAAAGGTGTTGCCAATGGCTGTAAGGGTAAGTCTGTCATCACCAGAACCGCTTTGTGGAACTGCAGATAAATCCAACGTACCAATTCCATTAGCAGAATCATATTTCAGAACCTTTGTGCCGTCCTCTAATACGCCGTATTCTATAAGTTTGCTTACGATTGCATCTGCAGTCAGCTTGTCCACTGCATCCATCGCCTGATTTAAACCAGTCTTATTTTCATTCTTACTATATACAGAAATAATTTCCATCGGTTCTGCATTAGGGTCAGGAACTTTATCACTGGCGCCTCCTGTTGATGCCATTACCTGTGGATCAGGTGCTGTTGTCTCCATCTTTGGCTGGGTTGGTGTACAGGCAGCCAGGGATACCATCAGCATAGCGCTCACTAAATATAAAATAATTTTTTTCATAAATGCGTATTGCCTCCTTTAATTCTGTTAAAGACTTCGAAACCACTTATTCAGTTTGGTCAGAACTTTGATTAAAACTTCTACCTCATTCTCGCTTAGCCCTTCTATCATTCCGGCTATCATCTCCCGATGAAATGTAGCATGATGTTCATAGGCTTGTTTTCCTTTATCTGAAAGAGAAATATATACAACGCGCCGGTCTTCTTCTCCCCTTTGGCGGGTAACATAACCTTTTTTAACAAGACTGTTCATGGCTATGGTCAATGTCCCCACTGTGACAGACAATTCTCTGGCTATAGCGGACATATTCTTAGGTTCTCCGACTCCGATCGCCTCAATCACATGCATATCATTATTGGTGATATTATTAAATTCCTGTGTAATGATAGCCTGCTGTTCGATATCCATTACGTCTCGAAACAGCCTTACCAGTACTTCGTTAAGAGTTCCGTAAGTATCCACGTTTATCCCCTTCAAATCTATATGACAATAAAAGCTTCTTCGTAATTATACATGATTATGTATACGAAGACAACCACCTGAATTCTTATGAAATTCTTAAATCAAAATGATTAATTTCCTTTTATACCAAAAACCGGCTTAAAAATACACTGGCAGCAATACCAGCAACAGTTGCTGTTAAGGCTCCTCCAAGAGTGTATCTGGTTTTTCTGATTTTAACAGTACCAAAATAAACACTGAGGCAGTAAAATAACGTCTCAGTACAACTCATCAGAACAGAAGTCATAAATCCAATATAAGAATCTGTACCATATTTTTTAAAGATATCCAAAACAAGCCCGATGGCCGCCGAATTGGAGACCAGCCGAACTAAAATAACCGGCACAACCGGTGCCGGAAGAAATAAATAAGATGCGGGTTTTGTAAGCAGCTTTGCCAGAAAGTCCAAAAACCCGGATGCCCTAAGTACTCCTACCGCTGTCATCAGACCAATTAGTGTAGGCATAATGCCTGCAACCGTTTTCATGCCATCTTTTGCGCCGTTTAAAAAATCATCAAACACCGGACGCTTTGATAAAATGCCAAATCCAACAATATAAAAAATGATCAGCGGAACCGCAGCCTCAGAGAGAAATAATAAAAATCCCATAGTTTTACTCACTATCCGTTAATTATTATAATCTATTCCGGCGACTTCCTTTTCATTCTCTGCATTTATTTCAAAGTCTTTCTCTCAAAAATAAAGACAATCTTTTGAAAAAAGTGAATGACAAAATTACAGTAATGCAGTACTTTCAGCTGCTTTCTTACAATCGTCTTGGATCCCCTTTTATTAAACTCTGCCATAATCTTTTGAAATTCATCTGGCGGAGGCGCAGGCACAGACGGTGTTAATTCCGGGTGTTTCTGCATATAATCAAGCAAACGGGCTTCCAGTTTCTCTCTTGAATTATGATTTGTATGAAACAAATAAAAGATGGAACACTTATTGATGGAAACTTTCTTCTGCTCCACGTCTATACCTCTTTATGTTTGGTTATCCTTTGGTTCTCATACGCTTTGGGGTTGACTTTTTACCACTAACGTTTACTATAATAGTATATCGAATTTGGGAGGCAGCTTTTCTATGAAAAAAATAATATTAACTGGCGGCGGTACTGCCGGTCATGTTACCCCGAACCTGGCTTTAATTCCTTCACTAAAAGAAAAAAAATATGAGATTCGTTACATTGGTTCCTATCAGGGAATTGAACGAAAATTGATCGAGAATGCTCAGATTCCATATAGCGGTATCTCAACAGGTAAATTCCGAAGATATTTTGACGTCAAAAACTTTACCGATCCTTTTCGTGTAATAAAGGGGTTTGGAGAAGCTCTTAAACTGATTAAAAGTTACAAACCTGATATAGTATTTTCCAAAGGCGGCTTTGTTGCCGTTCCAGTCGTGTTAGCTGCAAAGCATTTAAAAATACCGGTAATCATACATGAATCAGACATGACTCCCGGCCTTGCCAACCGAATCTGCATTCCGGCTGCAACCCGTGTCTGCTGTAATTTTCCGGAAACACTCAGCTATCTCCCGAAAAATAAGGCAACACTAACTGGATCCCCTATTCGAAAAGAACTCTTAGAGGGTGACCGGATGACTGGATTAAAGTATGCCAGGCTAAACGACAATAAGCCTGTTATACTAATCATCGGAGGCAGCCTTGGTTCTGTAACCGTCAACAACGCTATAAGGGGCATCCTTCCAAAACTATTAAACAATTACCAGATCATACATATCTGCGGAAAGGGCAATCTGGATGAAAGCCTTGCTGGTGTCCATGGATATGTACAGTACGAATATGTAGATGCCCCTTTGAAACATCTTTTTGCTGCTGCTGACTTAATGATTTCCAGAGCTGGTGCCAACGCGATCTGTGAAATACTGGCACTAAGAAAACTTAATATTCTGATACCCCTTTCCGCTGCTGCCAGCAGAGGTGATCAGATTTTAAATGCCAAATCTTTTTCAAAACAGGGATTTAGTTATCTTCTGGAAGAAGAAAGCTTAAATGGAGACACCTTACTGCAGGCCATTACAGATACTTTTGCTAACCGTCAGACCTATCTTTCAAAAATGGAAAGCAGCGAACTTCATGATGCTGTTAATACAATTATAGAAATGATAGAGAATCTGGTTTCCAAAAATTAATCAGTATTATAATTTGGACCGAGTATATTCTTTAAACAGACTCTTGTCCGATAAATCCGGGAACGGCAGACCGTTCCCGGTATTTCAAGCTTCTCACAGATCTCCGGAATCGTCAGCTGTTCCAGAAAATATAGTTCAGCCATCTCCTTCCACTCATCTCTCATATTGGAAATCTCACTGGTGATTTTTAAAACAGACTCTTCCCCAAGAACTACCTCAAGAGGATCCGTTACCACATATCTTGCGAGCATCGCCATCTCGTTGGATGCATCTTCCTCATCAAGACTTACTTTCTCATAATGACCATTTTTGCGAAGAGAGTCTATGCATTTGCGTTTTAATATTTTGATCAACATGCTTTTTTTCCGCGTGTCTGACCATGTTAATGAATAATTCTCAAAATAAGAAATAAATGTCTCCTGTACCACATCATCAAGTTCCAGATCCGGTACATTCAGTGTTTTAGCTATTCGTCGCAACAGCCCCTGATATTTACCATATATGGACTGCAGCAGCAGATTTTCATCTTCATGTATGCTCATATCATATGCCCCTCTGATTACAGGGCGCTCCTGATGGCGGCTCCTGTCTGTGCTAGTTCTTCCGGACTTGCCTTACCCGGCATCCAAGAAACCATAACAGGACCTTCCTCGTAACGGGGAATCAAATGCACGTGAAAATGAAAAACCGTCTGGCCTGCCTCTTTTCCATTATTCTGCACTACATTGAACCCGGAGCATCCCAGCGCCTTTTTCATGGCGACTCCTATTTTTGCTGCCAATGGAAGGACCTTTGCTGCCGTATCTTCATCCAGATCACAGATATCTCTGTAATGCTGCTTGGGAAGAATCAGGGCATGCCCTTTGGAAGCTGGTCCTAAATCCATAATTACACGAAACATGTCATCCTCATAAATTGTCTCTGAGGGAATACCCCCATTTGCAATTTTACAGAAAATGCAGTCATCTTCTCTCACACACTCACCTCCTTCCAGCATTTTTTCCATAACTACCGGCTGCGACCGTTCCTGGGTCTGCGATATAAAATAACTCCCATTATAATGCCTATGATAAGACCCGCAATATGGGCCGCGTTATCAACACCTGTGCTGGTAAAGCCAAAATACAGGGAGCATAAAATTACCACAACCAATTGGCGGGTGCTTAGGTCTTCCAATTGCCCACGATTAACTGCCACAGCATATAAAAGACCACCGATTACTCCAAAAATGGCGCCGGAAGCACCAGCGGAAACCACATTTCTATATCCGGACAGATTTATAATCATGGAAGCAACATTCGCTCCCACACCACAGATCAAATAAAAAAGCAGGTATTTAATATGACCCAGTGCACGTTCCAGATTATCTCCCAGAATGAACAGAATCAGCATGTTGTTCATAATATGATTTATTCCAAAATGCATGAACGTGGAAGTGATTAACCTGTAATACTCCCCTCTTTCAATAACCAGCGGCGCATACATAGCCCCATGGGAAACCATGAACTGGGTATCCTCGGTAGATCCATTCATCTCCAGGTATAGAAAATAAATGATATTCACCGCAATGAGACCAATATTGACAAAGGCCTTCTTGCGCCTGCTAAATTCATCCATTGAAGCGCTCCTTCTGAACTATAATATGCTTATTTTATCATAAACTGACAGATTATGTAAATATAAACGCAAAATTTGCGATAAAAATTTCATCTCCCTTGTTTAATAAAACTGTTTCGTTTGTTTCCAGAAGCCGACCGTTGACATATGTGCCATTGGTAGAGTTTAAATCACTGATACAGTAATCATTTCCTTCCTTCTCTATTTTCGCATGAATCCGGCTGATTGCTTCTCCATTAAGAACATAATCCACCAATCCCTCCTGCTTGCCTATGAGATAGGGAGTATATGTAATTATTATATCTGGAATTCCAGGACTTGCAGATTTAAAAACCTTTACTTGCATATCTTTTTGACTATTATTAAGTAGCACTGTCTGTAAGGGCTCTTCTCCTGCTGCTGATCTAAGCAGAACTGGCGATTCCTCCTTACTTTCATAAAAAGCAGTTTGCCACTCTTCCTGTTCGCTGTCATAACTACGATCTTTTGTGAGACTGCCTTCCTCTGGGTGCTGGTATTGATTTTTGCCTGTTGATTTGAATCCAAGTAAAACGGATAATACTCCGGCAGCTATGATCAGATACCAGTATCTTAATATTCCCCTGTAACCAGATATACTCCACAACACAGCTGAAAAACCAGTAACAACTACAGACGATATAATAAGCGGTCTCAACAAACCTAAGCCGGTGGTTTTGGTTTGTACGGGACTTGAAAATTCCTCAATGACCTGTATCTCCTCTTTTTCTGTACTTGTAAATCCTGATTGAGACTCACATTCCTTCTTTTCCTGTCTTGCCTCCAACTTATCATTGTGTAGGCAAACCAGTTCCGCCAAAGCATCCATACTGTAATTGTCCTTTACACTCTCCTGATATAACGCATAAGCCATAACCACGCATTCTTTATCCTGATGGTTAATCTTTCCCAAAAGATAACGAAGTAATTCTCTCATCTCCTCTGAGAATTTCCGGTCTCTTCCAGGTATCATACAGAGAGACACAAAAAACTGTTCTGGCTCAATATAGATAAATTCCGGCTGTAGAAGTATCTGATCTTCTTTAAGGAGATATGCCGGAAGACGGTTAAGAACCTGGGCAATCCCGGTAATTAAATTTATAAGTTCCTGTTTATTTATGCTGTGAAACTCTAATATTCGACTTAAAGGCTGTTTTGAAGTGATTTCATAATAGAAATATTTACGATTATCAATCTGCATCAATTGGAATTTCAGTAAACCATTTATTTGATTTACTTTGAGCATGTTTTCCTCATATCCCTGTATATAGGAATCATCCTGCTCTATAATCAAATAATTATGCTTCATCTCCCGTCTATATGTAACATTCATATCATTCCTCCTGACTGATCAGTGTCAGCTTTCTTAGAAAATTTTCAGGATCAAATACTTGTTGTTCCAGTTCAAGCTTCCATCTGCCACCCTCTCCTGTACCCTTAATCCGCTTTCCGGTAAGCAGATTTCCGGTCAAGTTCAATTCAAATTGATATTCCTTCCATGAAAATGGAGTTCCAGCCCTGTTTACTGCCCATTTTGCAGCATCACCAGGCGACTCCGTCTCATTGTGCCTTAATCTCTGCACTGATTCAGAAAGCGCCATAGTCCCTGCCACCTCATCTCTCAGGCGATAGGCAGACTGAATGGATATCATAAGAGAGAATAATATGACAGCCATAACAAAGGCGGCTTCTACCGTATAACTTCCATTTAAGCGCTTATTCATCTCATCACCATGATTAGCCAGACCGGAACCAGAAATGGAATGAATGGGATTCTCTCTTTTCCAACATCAATTCCTTTTACCCGGTTTAACAGAAAGAACAGACCGCAGAAAATACCGCTCAGACTTAAGCCATAGAAAAATAATATCAGATTGGACTGTGCAGGCAAAAACAAACCGCTTATTATAAAGAAACAGCCATCCCCAGTGCCCACCGATCCCTTTGATAATTTACTTAAGGTTAATAAAGCAAGACCAACCAGACAGCCAGAAAACTTAAAACAATTCTCTCTCTGTAATAAGCTCAAAGCCAGTCCTGCGGCACCGCCGCTTAAAAGGAGCCAGATACTGATACTTTTCTTTCTCCCATCTTCCCAGGCTGCGGTCAGAAGAAACATACCAAAAATAATAAAATTTAATCGTTCAATCATCATTACCTCCTTACTGAGAACAATAAGAACAAGCACCTAAATGAATCACTTCCGATATAGGAACGATTCTCACATATGCCGTAATTGCGCTGCATTCTCTACTGCTGTGGAATTTTTCACCTGACGGCATGATATAGACAATATTGCCTTCTTTTGCCAGACTGCTGCATCTGCTGCAGGGTTTGTATATCCCTCCGCCAGTATTGCGGATACTTTCCAGATCCTTCTCATTCACTGCCTTTATATGATTGAATAAATAATGGCAGGTTCTTTCTTTGTGATATCTGGTGCTGTCTCTTCCTACATAAACCATCTCTTCTATATCACCGGACTCTTCCTCATAGAACAGTGTATTTCCAATCCACGCTCTCCTGAAACACCGGGCGGACATTGGAACACTTTTCAGCCCTAAAACAGGAAATGGAAGGCGGATCCGATAATCCATAATCAAATCAATGGTTTCTTTATCTTTTAAAACTGAGGATCTTAAAAAAGATACAGACTGGGCATCTCGGTATACTTCATATTTTCCCATTTTCATTCTTGCATATAGAAGAATACTCTGTTCTGTTATTCCCTCCAGAAAACCATCCGGGAGCTCATTTAATCCCGCTGCACTTAAATCTTTGCCTCTTTTTAACTCTTTTAAAGCTGATACATACTGACTTAACTCTTCTCCTGTAATCTCAAGCGCTGTCTGAACTTTTCTTCCGTCATTTAAAAGTTTCATTGGCGTCATCAGTATTATGACTGCAAACAGAAAAAGCGGAAGTGCCATAGCTGCTTCGATTGTCAGACTGCCCGGTTTTGGTTGAAAGGAAGCGAATAATAATACCCTTTTTGCAGAGATATTTTTTCTTGTCAAGGGGAAATGTACCTGGAGAGTAACCTTTGCTTTACAAATGATTTTTATTAACTCTCTGAAAAAGGGCATAATTATTCGCCTCCTTATCCTAATATGCTTTTTCCGTCCGCACCTCTATGGAATAAACAGGTTCCAGCACTCCGAAAAAGAAATGCTGCCCACGCCCTTTTCCCTGAATTTCTGCCCCATATACGCAATGAGACATACGAAACTCTGTATCGGTTGTCCGAAGATTCATCTGAATAACATCCATAAGCCTGTAATACTGCCGGGTACTATGGGAGAGAAACAGGAGCAATTTTAAATATCCAGTATAGCTAACACCGTTATTGTCACTTCCCTCACCCTCAAACGAACCACTGCTTCCTGAATCCAACAAACCCTGAAGTGAAAGCCTCCAGTTATCCTTTGACTTGATAAATGCAACCTTTTCTCCCTGTAACAGCCGTCTGACATCCATAATGGCTTCTCCCATTGCCCAGATACTCATAACAAAGAAAGCCACCAGTCCCGTAAGAGGGGCAGTTCCTGTCACTCCGGTAATCACACCTGCCAAAGCTTCTGCTTCTTTCCTTTTTTCCTGATCCATTAAAATATGTACCAGATTGAGACCTTCCCTTATGGCCAGAACTTCTGTTACAGCCTGCGAAAAATTTTTCTCATCGCTATTCATCCCTCCGACTAAATACTCCAGTTCATATTTAACTGCCTTATCTTCTTCTGATAAAAAACTGGTAAGAAAACGTCCACAGTATTCCTCAAATAAAATACGGTCTATCAAACCATCAATTTCCCCCTGTTCCTCTGAATAGATCGTAGATGGAAACGAATTAAGGTCAAGCTGCCCTTTGGATATCTGTGTCCCCTCTGGAAGTACAAGACTCATAAGACCATTTCGCACAAGACTTTCCACCTTTTCTAAAATCTTTTCTTTTTGAGGATCTTTCACACCATTGGTATAGGGCAGCATAGAAATATGGATTTCACACCAGATATCCCTGACAGAACCCCATAACTCAGATAAATCTGGTCCATCATCATCATCGTCATCTGAACTGCTTTCCCATTCATCAATTATTTGTTCTACTTCCAACGCCCGGTCTTTTGAATGTTCTATTGTGTTCTTAATATTAATAGCCTCTGTGGCAAGTGCTTCGACTTCTTTTCGCCTCTCTCCATCCTGCCTCACATAAGAATCAAACCAATCGGTATCACTGTTTAATGTTATCTGGATTGGATCGCTTAACTGATCCATTTCTTCTGATTTTTTGCTTTTTGTCAGCTGTAACTGAACATATAATTTATCTGCAATATTTCCATAAGATTTTACAAGAGCCGGTATACGATCCGTCTCTTTTTCCAATTCAACCGCTTTTTTTATAAATTCCTGTCCATTGTAATTGCCCAAACATGAATTTGCCTCATTCCAGATCTGTTTCTGCTTTTCTAAGGAACTATTAATTTCTTCAATCACATGCTCCAGACGTACTGCTTCTTTTGTATGTTCCCCATATGACGTGGAAAGATCTTTTACTACAGCAGCTTCCTTAAGATCAGCAAGCATTGTAACGGCTCCTGCCTCATCTGGTATGTGATCAAAAATTCCATACTTCATATAATCCAGGATCTCCTGCTTCATATATTTCCCACCGGCACTGGTTATGAGGTCACGATGTAACACATTGGCACCCTCTATATTCACACCATACCAGCCAGAATGCTCCATATATGGTTCTATATACTCCTGCCATCTCTGTTCCAGATCATTCCCGCTTTTATCTTCCAGAAGAAAAATCCGGTACTTATCCCACGCCTCTCTGTGATATCTGCTAAATACAGAATCCATTGCGGAATCCGCAGCAATCTTTAAATACCATCTCGTTCCTGCAGTCCGTGCGGACTCTAAAAGTCCGCACATCAAACTGACAATGCATAAAAGGGTTAAACTTAGAAATACCGTTATATGACCATTGTTGTGCATTAATACACCTCTTTCGACTGCTTATTAATCTCCTCAAAAATGCCATCCAGCAATTTTTTAATATTAGTTTTAAAAATTATAACAAGTCCAATTAAAACTACCAGAATTAATACAATCTCAATAACCCCTACTCCATCTTCTTCTTTTATAAAATCTTGGATCTGCTCTTTTAATATTAAGGCCATGGTATCACCTCCTCTCTAGTAAAATGCAAGAAATGCAGGTACTACGATCATAGTCATGACAACGAATAACATTAGAAGAAGGGGCAGCAAAAGCTTTGTACCTGCTTCTTCTCCCAGCTTTCTGGCTGCATTCTTTCTCTGCTCAAAAGCCGAAGCCATTTCTATATCAAGTGCATTTCTTAACTGCCTGCCTCCATTTTTCTGGTTTTGCTCCAGTAAAGCTGCAAGCTTTATGTATGGCTGGAGGCTGCAACGCCTTCCAAATTCATTGTAAGCACGGCTTTCCGACAAACCACTTTTTAACTGTGATGCCGTATGTACCATCTCTTCATAAGCCGGGCGCATGACACGCCTTCCATTTTTAAGAGACTCCCTGTAACCTGCTGCAATTCGTTCCCATGCCCCCCTTACTGTATAACCTGCTCCAATATAAACTACAAGCTTTGAAACCACCTCTGAATAATCCATTAAAAGCTGCTGCTCTCTCAGCCTGATTTTTTTCTGCTTTTCAATCTGAGTCCTGACCTGCAAAAGTACAGCCAGCACAAGACCAAGCACAGGTAAAATCCCATAACTTTCTTCTTTTGGTTTAGAGTACTTGAGTTTTTGTCCTTCATATACATCCGGTAAAATAAGTGATGTGTCTGTCTGCTGCTTCGTATCAAGATCATCTGCCCATTTTTGAAAGGCTGCTTTCTTTTTCTCTTCCAACGTCAGAACAGGTGGATATACTTTACATTTGTATTGATAGCTTTGATGGTGGATACCATCTGATACCATAGCCAGAATCAGAATTTCTTTCCCTGCTTCAGGAATATCCTTGTTATAAACTGTTCCGAAGGAGTCAATGAGCTCAGGGTCACTGGTTTCCCAGCGCACGGTTAATCCAAAAGTGTCCAGTCTTGTTTTCAGGTTCAGATTTTGTCTTATTGAGTTAAGAGAATCATTTTCTGAAAGTATTTGGGTTGGAAGCTGGGTTTCCAGCTGATCAAACAGGTCCTCTGCTTCTTTGTCTGTATATCTCCGCTCCCTAACAGGAATTTCTATTAATAATTTTTTATCTTCCTGATCTTTATCCAGTCCTTTTACCAAAACCTCATAAATGTTCTCTCCCTGCCCTGGTCCGGCTCTTTTAAGTCCCTCTCCGTAAAACACATCCTGCCTGCCCCAAAAAGTGGAAAGTTCCAGAACTGCATATAAAACAATTCCGCCCGCTGCACATGCAGCCTGTACCTTTGTTACAGGCGGTCTCCATTTAATATTTAATTGTTTTTTCATAAGGCTCCCCAATCATATCTCAATTTCCATAATTCGCTTTGCTATGTGGTAAGCAATCATATAAAGGATCATACATATGGTCATTAAAATTCTCCCCGCTCCAGTTGTATACATAATCTGAAAAAAGCCTGGGGATGTGAAATCAATATAAATGACTATGAAAAAAGGAATAAGATTCATTATTTTTAGTTCAAACTGCTTGGAAGCCGTCATAGTCAGAATCTCCTGCCTAACCTGTACTTTGTCCCGAATTACATCTGCTGTATGACTGATAATAGAAACCAATTCTCCTCCACTGCGTTTTGCAGTGGAAAATACCTCTGCAAAGTTCTTCACATCATCCAGGCCGCTTCTTAATGCAAATTCTAGAAATGCCTGCTCAACGGACCGGTTCATATGTATCTGGCTCTCAATGAACCGGAATTCCTTTGTTATGAGTCCCTCTTCGCCATAAAGAACAGATAATTCTCCTGACGCAGAAATAACAGAGTTTTCTACTGAATAACCTGCACTTAAAAAGGAGGAGAGAAGTAAAATGCCTTCTTTAAATTCCAGATTCAACTGCTGAAGCTGTCTGCCTTTTAATTCTTTTCTTTTTGTCAACGGAACTATAATTCCGAAAGGAATGAAAATAAGAAATACCACCAGACTGCGATAGAAAATATAAGAAAAAAGTGCTGCAATTAAGACTCCCTGTCCACTATAATATAGCCACTCCCTCATGGAAAGGATATAAATATCATAATTCAATGCCTGCTGCTTTAAGCTTTTCTGTGTTTTTAAGATCTCCAACCTTCTTAAGGCTTCCCCCAACTTTTTTTGCATCTCCCCCGTCGGTTTCCCCTTCTTCAAACCGGTAAATGGGATTAAGTCTGATTTCACCTTCTTCATATCCAGCTACCTCCACAATTGATAAGACTCGTCTGCTTTTATCCCTTAATCTGCCTAAATGAATTAAGATATCAATTGCTGCCGCTACCTGACTGCGCACCGCCAAAAGAGGAATATCTGTTCCCATGAGCACCATGGTCTCTAACCTTGACAGCATGTCCTTTGGACTGTTTCCATGCCCGGTGCTTAAACTTCCATCATGTCCGGTATTCATGGCAGAAATCATATCAAGTGCTTCTCTTCCTCTAACTTCACCCACGATAATCCTGGATGGATTCATGCGAAGAGCTGCCTTTATTAAATCGCCGATGGTTACCTCTCCCTCCCCTTCTCCATTGGCACCTCTCGTTTCCAGACGTACCAGATTGGAGATATGAGTGATCTGAAGCTCTGCAGAATCTTCAATTGTTACAATACGCTCGTTTTGGGGGATGTAAGAAGAAAGGGCATTTAAAAAAGTACTTTTACCGGAATTGGTTCCTCCGCTGATGAAAATATTATATCCAGCCTCCACAATTGCTTTTAAAAAGTCTGCTGCTTCACTGGTTATGGATCCCAGCTTTAAAAGCTTAGCAATGGTGATAGGTTCTGGGAACTTTCTGATTGTAACAGCTGGTCCGTCAATGGAAACCGGGGGCAGGACAACATGAACCCTGGAACCGTCGCCCAGTCTGGCATCTGCAATGGGTCTTGAAACATTCACAGTCCTGTTTACACGACTGACAATCTGCTGAATCATATCTTCCAGTTGTTCCTGACTCTCAAATTCCTTTTCCCACCGCTCCATACGGCCATTTCGCTCAATAAAGATGTTATTTGCCCCATTTACCATGATTTCTGTGACAGTTTTATCATCTACCAGCTCCTGAAGAATCCCCAGGCGTCTGAAGGAGTCAAACAGCCAGCCTCTTAATATTAATTTTTCTCTTAAGGGCAGATATTGAGTCATTCCCAATCTGATTATCTTCTCATCGATCATGGTGTAAAGCTCTTCATCTGAAATCTGTTGGTGCTGATTTAGTTCCAGCATAATATCTTCCCGCATCCTGATGCGTTGTTCTTCGTTCATATCTTCTCCCTCCCTATGGCTGTTTTCTTAACAGCTGCCGGGTATAATCTCCTAATTCACTCCACAAAAGCTGATCCAGATAATTGTCCTTTCTGCCAAAGGTGCAGTGATAGGGTAGATTGATTTTCTGAATCCTGCTCATTACGGCATTGTGACCGGAAGCAGCAAGGTATGCTTCAAACTCTTCAACTTTGGCTGCTGATACACAATCATCTTTTACAGGCATATAGATTCCGTCACATACTTCCAAAACGTCAGCCGCTCTTTTTCCCATCTGCCCCAGATCAAGAATAATGGTACCGTATGTACTCTCCTTAGAGATCTGCTTAATTAGTCCCGCTATCTCCTGAGATGAAATAAATGCCAGATCTTCCGGATACTGAACCGGCGGCACATAATCCAGATCTCCCCATGTATATATAACAGAACCAAGCCGTCCAAATGAAAAGCTGCCCTGTCTGTAATAATAAAACAGATCTGACATCCCCCTTTTATACTCTTCTCCTGTCAAACTCCCAAAACCAGAGCAATCTTCCATATTTAAGTAAAGAACCTTTATGTCCCGTGACAAAAGCTGGGCCATAGCCAGAGAAAAGGATGTTTTTAAACAACGGTTTACTGGTGAATAGACACCTATCACCCTGCTTCTTTCAGACAGTGTGGTATATCCTGTCTCTTCCAGATCTGCGCAGTATTGTTCCATAATCTCCCGAATAAGGCGATCCGCCGCCTGGTACTTATAAACACTGGGATAGGACTCATTTGCAGGAATAATTTTTTCTTCTTCAAGCAGAACAACTTTTTCTGCGCTAATCTGCCCGATCTCCTGGTTTGAAACTTTAGAACTAATGAGCAGAAGTTTAATATTATGATCACAGCTGTAGCTTTTAAGCTCCTCTAGCGATGAAAACGACACACTAGACACAGGAATCCTCTCTTTAAAATTTACAAATTCTGCAAACCGTTCTCCGAATTCAGAGTCCGCATCGTATATTGCCATAATACGTTTTGTCATTTCAAACCTCCTTGATAAAAGAAAACAACCGTAAGTATTGTTCCTAAAAACATACAGAATCCTAACGGAATTACTGCGTCGTACCCATCCCGGGCGGAACTATAATAAGCTGTAATTTTTTTTGTCTGAATCAATGACCTGACATAGGTCAGAAAGTAAGAAAACCGCTGAAAGGTACAGCCTTTCACAGTCATTAGAACCAGGGACCAGAATGCCCCTATTATGAAACCTCCGGCAACTGCTGCAAAACCGTTGCCATAACCCAGATATCCGAATATCAAAGCAATGATTTTAATATCACCGGCTCCAATCATACGAGTTAGAAACAAAAGAAAAAACAACGCTGTTACCGCTAAGAAACGGCTCAAAAACAACATGGCTCCCCATAGTACTGCATGATTCCCTGCCTCCCAGCCAAATAAAATAACTCCCCCCGCCACACCAGTCAGCACCAGCCTGTTGGGTATTCTGTGTTCTCTTACATCAAAATAAGAACCTGCTGCGAGAATAAAAAATAATACCACAAATTTTACAATATCATCCCCTTTATTTAAACTATAAATCTGGAAATAGTGCCGGAATATCGGCCTTGAACGACGGAATAAAGAATTCCAATTCATTGATAATGAGAGAGTCCGTATACAGAACGTATGCGGGATTCTGACTTTATTATGCACAAGATAAATACAAAAGTCAACAGCTTTTTACAACTTTTTTAAAAACTGTTAAACAGGTGAATGTAACATGGATCGTGTTTTATTGTAAAATTTTACAATATTTCATCATATTTTTATTTTATATAAGTGATTTTACACAATATCAGTTGACCTTTTTCACCCCGGGTGTTAATATAATATTAGTTTACTATTTTAAACCAAAGGAGATGTTTCAGGTGGCAAATAGCGAATTTTCTGAGCTTTTCAAAAGCTGCATGCCGCTTTTTATTGCATTGGGAGACGAGGTCCGGCTAACAATTATTGAAGTTCTGGCCAGTACGGATTCGTTTCAGACAAATATCCGGGGAATGAACGTGAACGAGATCACGGATCAGACAAACTTATCCCGGCCGGCCATATCTCATCATTTAAAGATTCTCAAGGAAGCAGGACTGGTGTCTGCCAGACAGGAAGGAACTGCTAATTATTACTTTCTTACCTTTGGAGAAAGCACAAGAAAGTTATGTACTCTTGGGCAGTATCTCCAGAATTTTATGGATCCAGTCCAATAAATTTATGGAGATTCAGGCAATAGATGAATAAAGTTCCAATTTCCAGATATACTGAGTTTTATAAGTACCTCGTTAATTTGTTATCTGGAGATGATCGTATGAAAAATTTATTGTTAGGAAATCACTTTTCCCTTACGGAAGAGGAACGGAATTTACGAAAAGAAATCGAACGTTCCAAAACCGCCATTGATGCAGCAAGAAATCATTTTGAACAGGTCGTTGACCCGACATTAATTGACTGTTACATTTACGAGCTTAATGCCGCACAGCTACGTTACCAGTTTCTTTTGCGTCGTTTTAAAAGCCGTGAAGTATAGTCAGACAAAAACCCGCTTTAATACGTAACCTGTTGCAAACGCTGCTTCTGCCTGTGGAATCGTGTACCAAAATGGAGGGGTGAGCAAATGGAAGATTTAACGAATGAATTGGAAACAGGTTTTATTACTGAGCTTGACCGGTATTTATACAACAACGGCCGGCATTACGAAATTTATGAAAAATTGGGCGCTCATCCAAAAACATGCAACGGAAAACAGGGAATGTATTTTGCTGTTTGGGCACCTCATGCCAGTCAGGTTGGTGTAGTGGGAGATTTCAACGGCTGGAACCCTGACTTAAATCCTATGGTTCCCTTAGCCGACTCCGGAATTTGGGAAGTGTTTGTACCAGGAGTCGGTCTGGGACAGTTATACAAATATTCTGTGACCACACGCAGCGGAAAGATTCTTTTTAAAGCGGATCCCTATGCTTTTTATGCAGAGTTCCGCCCACAGACCGCTTCTATTACTGCAGATTTATCTGTATATTCGTGGAATGATCTGGAATGGGTTGCAAAAAGGGAAGAACAGGATCCATTATCAGGGCCATTAAGCATTTATGAGGTTCATTTAGGATCCTGGAAAAGAAAAAACCGAGAGGATAAAAAAGGTTTTTATACATACAAAGAAGCTGCTCATGAACTGGCAGAATACATAAAGGATATGGGTTATACCCACATAGAGCTATTAGGCATTGCAGAACACCCCTACGACGGTTCCTGGGGCTATCAGGTGACCGGTTATTATGCTCCTACTTCCCGGTACGGGACACCGGAAGAGTTCATGTACTTTGTTGATTACATGCATCAGAATGGAATTGGAGTCATACTTGACTGGGTGCCTGCACATTTTCCCAAGGATGCCCACGGACTTTCCGAATTCGATGGAGAGGCCTGTTATGAATACGCAGATCCACGTAAAGGGGAACACCCTGACTGGGGAACCAAGGTTTTTGATTACAGCAAGTATGAGGTTGATAATTTCCTGATTGCCAATGCTCTTTACTGGGTAGAAAAGTATCATATCGACGGGCTGCGGGTGGATGCTGTCGCTTCCATGCTGTATTTAGACTACGGAAGATCCCAGGGTGAATGGGTGAAAAACTGCCTGGGCGGTAATGAAAACCTTGAGGCAATTGAGTTCTTTAAACACTTAAACAGCGTTATGAAGGAACGAGGAAAAGGTGCTGTTGTAATTGCAGAAGAATCCACTGCCTGGCCAAAGGTTACGGAGAAGCCGGAAAATTCAGGTCTTGGCTTTACATTTAAGTGGAATATGGGCTGGATGCATGATTTTCTGGAGTACATGAAGCTGGATCCGTATTTCAGAAAATATAATCATCATAAAATGACCTTTGGAATTACATATTTTACCAGTGAAAAATATATACTTGTATTATCCCATGATGAAGTGGTTCATTTAAAAGGTTCCATGATTGGCAAAATGCCCGGACTTCTTGAGGATAAGTTTTCTAATTTAAAACTTGGTTATACCTTCATGCTTGGTCATCCCGGCAAGAAGCTGCTTTTTATGGGACAGGATTTCGGACAGTTCCACGAGTGGGATGAAAAAGATTCCCTGGACTGGTATCTGGCCAAAGAACCCCTTGGGGAAGATCTTCAAAATTATGTCAGAGATCTTCTACACCTGTATCGGAAATTTCCTGCACTTTATGACAATGATTATGTCTGGGAAGGTTTTTCCTGGATAAATGCCAATGACAACGAGCATAGTATTTTCAGTTTTATAAGGCATGGAAAGGACACGCAGGGCAGCTTGCTGTTTGTTCTTAACTTTACTCCAGTATCCCGTCCTGAGTACCGTGTGGGTGTGCCAAAATCAGGAAAATACACAATTGTTATGGATACTTCCAACGGTCTGTATAAAAAAGCAAAAACAGCTCTGGTTTATAAATCTGAAAAGACTCCATGGGATGGTCAGGATTATTCCATTGCTTATCCGCTTCCAGCTTATGGAGCAGCCATATTTTGTTTCTGATTCACAAATTATTTGGTAATTTATTCTATATATTTCTATAAATTGCTATACTTTTTCGGTATTTTGTAGTAAAATAAACGTATAAAATTACTTAATATGCTAGACTCAAAGATGGAAGGAGAGGTTCATATGGCAGCAGAATTAATCGCTACAACAGCAACAAAAAAGGTCTTTCACGATGGTGAAAAGGCAATTAAGGTTTTTAACGCTGAGTTTCCAAAGGCTGAAGTATTAAACGAAGCACTGATCAGCGCCAGAGTAGAAGAAATTGGCGGAATTAATGTTCCAAGAGTACTGGAAGTCGGTGTTTTTGATAACCAGTGGTCCATTACCTTTGACTTTATTGAAGGCAAAACCCTCCAGCAGCTTATGGATGAAAATCCGGATAAACTGCCTGAATATATGGAACAGATGGTAAATCTTCACCTGAATGTCATGTCTAAGCATTGTCCCCATTTAAATAAGCTGAAGGATAAAATATCCAAGCAGATCCAGGACATTGAAGAGCTTGGTGACGTAACAAGATATGACATGCGCACTCAGCTTGACAGCATGCCAAAGCATACAAAACTCTGCCATGGCGATTTTAACCCCTCCAATATCATTGTAAAGGAAGACGGAACCATGTTTGTTCTGGACTGGGTTCATGCCACTCAGGGCAATGCCAGTGCAGATGTAGCGAGAACCTATCTGCTGTTCTGTCTGCAGGACCAGAATAAGGCAGATATGTATATGAACCTGTTCTGTAAGAAGACCGGAACTGCGAAAAAGTATGTTCAGTCATGGCTTCCCATTGTTGCAGCTGCCCAGCTTTCCAAGAAACGGCCGGAAGAAGCAGAGCTTCTGAATAAATGGGCCGGAGTTTGTGATTACCAGTAAAAGACAGGAAAAGGGAACGGAGTTTGTTTCATCCGTTCCCTTATTAAGAATCATATTGAGCCATGACCATTTCATAATATCTGCCCCGTTTTTTCATTAAACTCTGATGAGTCCCCTGCTCTGCAACTCCCCCCTGGTAAATAACCGCGATCAGATCTGCATCCTGAATGGTAGAGAGACGGTGTGCAATTACAAAACAGGTTTTTCCTGCCATGAGGCGGCGCATAGCCTGCTGAATCCGAATTTCAGTTCTTGTGTCCACATTCGAAGTTGCTTCATCCAAAATTAGTATTTTACTATCAAGCAACATAGCTCTTGCTATGGTTAAAAGCTGCTTCTGACCCTTAGATATATTTGTTCCATCTTCTTTTAAGATGGTATTATAGCCTTCCGGCAGTTGCTCAATAAAGGAATGAATCCGTGCATCTTTTGCCGCTTTTACCACATCATCCAAAGTTGCATCTTCTTTTCCGTAAGCCAGGTTCTCATAGATCGTTCCCTGAAACAGCCATGTTTCCTGTAATACCATGGCAAATGCCTTTCTGAGACTTTTCCTGGTCATATCCCTTATATCCATATCATCAATGGTAATTTTACCGCCATCCACCTCATAAAAGCGCATTAGCAGATTTATAATAGTTGTTTTCCCTGCTCCAGTCGGACCTACAATCGCAATCAGCTTACCAGGTTCTGCTTTTAAGGATAGATTTTGCAGTATGGGTTTTCCAGGCTCATATCCAAAATCCACATGAGCAAATTCTACACAGCCTTTGACTGATTGTTTTAAATCAGAAATTACCACCGCATCTTTTCTGTCTTCCTGTTCCGGAATTTCATCCATAAGCTTAAAGACCCGCTCTGCCGCGGCGAGGGCAGACTGAAGATCGTTCATAATATTTGCGGCCTCATTAATGGGACCGGAGAATTTTCTGGAATAGAGTACAAAGGAGGAGATCTGGCCCACTGACATGACACCTGTCAGATAAAGGAATGCACCAAATACGCTGATTAAGGTCAGGGACAGATTATTAATG
>SVDT01000023.1 GCA_015057775.1 Paenibacillaceae bacterium
AGTTTTATAACATTGATGCATTCCGCATCACAGCGGATACCATCACAAAAAACACCATCGATATTGTGGCAGATGTCGATGACCAGATGCCTTATAAACCAGTACATAGCCACCATGATCTTTATTTCCAGGACATAACATTTACGAATATTGACACAAAGCTGGCAAAGAACTCTGAAATCTTACAAGGTGCTTCCAATGTTACCTTTAATAATGTGGTGATGAACTGGAAGAATATTGAAAAAGGGTCAGATGATGCAGCAGCAGAAAGCTATCAGGCATGGGCAAATATCAGCGCCTGCAGCGATTTGAATTTTATTGGTACAACGACACAGTCAGTAAATTCCTATGATGCAATGTCAAAGCCCGTCTGGCCAGAGGACGCAGCCGCACTTGCCAGTGCATCGGAAGCAACCAAGAGTGGATCTGAGCGGAAAGTAACATTAAAATGGCCTGCAGCCAGGGATGGGGATCAGGTGGCAGGTAAAGGACAAATTACCGGGTATATCGTGGAAACATACCTGGGAGATGAGTTAATTGACAAAACTAAACCAGTAAGAGGGACATCCTGTGAAATCGGGGGACTTTCACAAGGTACCTGTTACTTATTTAAGGTTTATGGTGTTGATCAGACTGGAAACAGGACACCAGAGCTGGCGTATGAAGTAACCACAACAGAGGGAGAGGATCCGGAGTTAAAAGAACCGGAATCCAGTCAGGTTACATTCAGCGGAGTGGGGTACACCTGGGTGACAGCAAAGTTTGCAGGCAGCAAGGATCCACGAGTCAGGGGATACCGGGCATACGCAGACGGGGAGCTGGCAGCTACAGTTTATAAATATCAGCTTATCGATCCGAAAGCCAGTAACATAAGTATGACCATCGGAAGAATGATGGAGGAAAGCAATGAAATAACCGTTGAGGCATTCAGTGACTCAGGACAGACTTATGAATATAAGGAAAAAACGGTTAAGACAATGAAGAACTACGATTACAAAGCTCCAGTATGGGAATCGGATGCCCTTAAAGCGACTGTTACAGGGGAGAATGTGCTCCTGACATGGAAGGCACCAGAGGATGAGTCGGGAATTTATGCATACCGGGTGTATGTGGATGAGAAACCGGTTTATACGACGGAGGGGGATTATTTTAATCATGTTAATGGCGCCTATACTTCAACAGATGCATTTTACACGGTAAGTAATCTGGATTTATCCGTACCACATACATTCCGTGTGGAAGCGGCAGATGCATGGTGGAGAGCGAAAAACGGCAGCGGGCCGTTCCACTGGACTAACAGCGGGCCTGAGGTTATGTGGGATGGGTCTGGTATCGTTCAAAAACGTATGATGGCTGGATCTGAAATTCTTTGGAAGTCTTCGGCATTTGGGCAGTCTACGGATTTGAACTTTAAATCTGGTGTCTTAGAGGACAAGATTGGAACTAATTATACCTGGCCTGTGAATAAAGATGTTCCTCTGGGAATGGATGGAAAACCGGCTCAGGATGTTGTAATTGAATCCAGGGGAGGAAAGCTTCAGGCAGGTCATGACGGGATTACATTTTATTATACCGAAGTGCCGACCAGCAAAAATTTTGCTCTTACGGCAGATGTTACAGTGGAAAAGATGGGTCCGGAGAATGGAACCAAGCCTAATCTCCAGGAAGGCGCGGGCCTTATGGTCAGGGATATTAACGGACCGCCCAGAAAGGATCCTCTGGAGGAAGGATACGAAGAGTACCCGGCTGCTTCCAATATGGTCATGCTGCAGGTAGGTGCAGCTGGAAAATCTCTTAATGCGGACTTAAACTTACTTGCATCAGCCCGCTATGGTGTAAACAGCCCGGCAGGAAACTTAAAGTCTGTAAAGAACACGGAGACCTTCGCAAAATCTGTTGGAAAAGCAGACAAATCAGGAGGGAAAACCAATAGTTATAACACTGAGCTTAAGCTGAAACTGGAGCGAACGGATGCCGGATTTATCACTACTTATCTGGATAAGGATGGTAAGGTGATCAGTACATATACCTTTAAAGATAAAAATGTGACACCCAATATTGTGTCCTATTTAGATGAGGATTTGATGTATGTTGGCTTTTTTGCTTCCAGAAATGCCAGAATAACGGTTAAAAATATTATTCTTGATCTAACGGATGTGGTAATTCCGGATGAATCACCGGCATATGTGGCACCAGATGATGAAGGAGCATCTCTTTATGTGGCTTCCGGAGAATATTCAAACAGCCAGGATTACATGGTTCAGGCGCTGACAAATCAGTCTGGCAGTATGACAGTAAGCCAGGACGGAAGCGTAATTGTTTCAAAGGCTGAAGTAACCGGAGGCACTCAGTTTAAAGTACCAGCTGTGTTAAATGAGTCCGGAGGAGAGTTTAAGCTGACTTTTGTACCATCGGAAGGGTTAGATGCCGGAAAAGAAATCGTAAAGACATTTCAGGTAACAAGAGAAGATTATGGCAAAGATCTTTATGTTTCATCGGAAGGATCAGATAGTGCGTTAGGAACAGCCGCTGATCCTATGTCCATTGAGGCCGCAATAAAGAAACTGGTACCAGGTGGAACTATTTACATGAATGAGGGAATCTATCAGCCATTTCAAATTCCTTTGACTGGGTCAGGTAATAAGGATAACAGAAAGACCCTGAAAGCGGTGGGTAAAGTTACTATAACAGGAAACTTAAAGATATTTGTCTTAGATTCAGATTACTGGAATGTTATGGGTCTGGATGTAGATGGGCGTAATGTGGAAAACAGCCGCGGTGTTATGATCCATGGCAGCTATAATCTGATGAAGGATTCCCTGATTCACAATACCTCCAGCGATGCAGGTCTGACCATTACAAAATCAAGAGGCAGCAGAAGCTTATGGCCGTCTTATAATGTGGTTGAAAACTGTGAGTCATATGAAAACAAAGATGGATCTATGATTAATGCGGATGGTTTCGCTTCAAAATCAGGTTCCGGTGATAACAACCGGTTTGTAAACTGCGTATCTCATGATAATGCAGATGACGGCTGGGATTTATATAATACGTTATCAGATGGGCCAAACGGCAGAACCATAATTGAGTCCTGTGTGGCATATAACAACGGAAACAATGGATTCAAGCTTGGAGGAGAGGGCAGAGAAGTACCTCATATTTTACGCAACAGCATTGCTTACCACAATAATTTGGATGGAATTACGGATAACTTTAATCCAGGTGAGCTTAGAGTTGAAAACAATACTTCTTTTGATAACGTCAGATTTAATTATATTTTACGCCCAAGTCCTTATAAGAAAGATGGGGGTGGCAATCTGACCGCGGATGGAATATTTAAGAATAATGTTTCCTACCGGACCGATGCATATAGTGCAAAGTTGAAAATGATTTATGGAGATAAAATAGCTGCAAGTGAGAACAGCAATAATTATCTTTATACGCAAACCGGAAACGCCATAGGCGGAGAAAATTTCCTCTCTCTGGATCCGGCAGCCAGCTACTACCGGGTTGACGGCAGAATTATGTTTGGAGATTTCCTGCGCCCGAAAAGAGGAAGTGTGATTCGAAATGCAAAGGCTGGCGCAGTACTGCCTGGAATTGATGAGCCAGAGCCAGAACCAGAACCAGAACCGATCCCAAATCCTACTCCAAATCCTACTTATTCCGATCGCGATTCCGATTCGGACAGGGATTACGGTATCAGAAAGCCATCAGGATCAGAAGAGGTAACAGGAGACTGGAAGCAGGATGAGAAAGGTTGGCGTTTAAAAAAGAAAGACGGTACCTATCCCAACGAGGAATGGGCAAAGGTCAACGGCGTCTGGTATTACTTCGGACAAACCGGATATATGACTACCGGCTGGAAGCAGGTAGAGGGAAAATGGTACTATTTGGCAACCGATGGAGGGATGCAGACAAATTGGGTATGGACCGGAGAAAACTGGTATTTTATGAATGCGGACGGTTCCATGGCAACCGGCTGGGTTATGGTAAATGACAGCTGGTATTATTTAAACCAGTCAGGAGAATGCCTTTTAAATGCGGTTACACCTGATGGATACCGGGTTAATGAAAAAGGTGAATGGACGAAATGATAATATTTCCTGATGTAACAAGTACATAATCAAATAAAAAACACGAACGTGCTGCAAGATCAGAAGAATACGATTTTTGCAGCACGCTTTTTGTCGTATTTTGTAGAAAATGGCAGAAAATGAAATTGTAGAATCTCCCGTTAAATGATAATATAGTTCTATAAAAAATTGCTGTTTGTCTTGCTTAAATATGATTCACACTTGAAGATTGTGAGGAAGTCTTTATGTTACATGAGGCAATGAGATCCTATTACGCACCGCTTTTAATCCTGCTGTTCTTTGGGGTAATGGTTTTGGTGGATAAACTTTTTTCCCAGAAAATTAAACGTTTATTTCTGCTGGAAATTTTTCTGCTCCTGCTTTTAATGGCTGTCACATCAATGGATCAGTATTTTGCAGCATTGGGTGATGCAGGAATGGCTTGGAGGCTGAGAAGCATCACTACCTGTCTGAATTTTGTTATTGGTCCGTGTTCTCCTATGATTATGGTGCTGATTTATGATACCGGTGTGTCAGGAAAGATGTCTAAAATGTTTTATCTTCCCCAGGTGATAAATGCTGTGCTAAGCGTATTAAGTTTATGGAATGGCTGGATTTTCTCTGTGAACTGCAATAATTTGTATAAAAGGGGGCCTCTGTTTCCCACATCTTTAACGGTTGGATTTTTCTATCTGCTGACACTGATTGTATTTTCTGCCAAACAGCAGAATAAGCCCAACAGAAGGGCAGAGACGACATTTTTAACAGCTGCTTTTGTCGGGATTGGTTCAGCTGTCTGCCTGGAATTATTTTTTGATTTAAATTTCATGATATGGAATGTTTCATCTGTATGTGTTGTTTTGTATTATTTACTTTTAACTACCCAGAAAATACTTTACGATTCCATGACAGGTACATATAGTCGGGTTGCTTATGAAAAACAAATGGAAAAGCTGAACTTTAAACATCAGTGTACCATTGCCATGATAGATTTAAATAATTTAAAGCAGTTAAATGACCGCTATGGACATTCTACAGGAGATTTAGCAATCTGCAGAGTAACAGAAGCTGTTTTAAAACAGAAGTCCAGACATATGATGCTATATCGTTATGGAGGAGATGAATTTGTTCTTATCAGCAGTCGTATTTGTGAAGAAGAGATGAAATGTGTATTAAAAGCAGCACAGAAATATTGCGGTAGGATTTCTGAACTTCCAATTTCATTTTCCTATGGTGTTGCCATACATGAAAAGGGGGATGATATCTATAAAGCAATTTATTGTGCAGATGAGATGATGTATCGGAATAAAGCTAAAATTTGTAATGAGAAATTATGGGAATGAGATTGTGATAAAATAATGTGATTTTAATATGTAAGACATAATAGCGTAGCGGTTTTAAACTGCTTCGCTTTTTTTTTTGTTTGTAAAAAATGTATAAAGTAAAACTTATATTTGTTTTTATTTTATGAATATTAAATAATAAATGACTTTTTTAAAGAACATATGTTCGAAAATGTATTGACAATATGATTTAATAGTATTAAGATCTACTTGTCGATAAAAGAACATATGTTCGAAATAAAAGAAGGCTATTATGTGGATAAATTATGCCAAATTTAATAGAACAGAATAAATATAAAAAAATTAATTTTAAAGGAGAAAAAATATGTCAAGTACAAACAAAACATCATTAGGGTTAAATTTATGGGAAGCATCGGATAAACCGGTTAGACAAGATTTTGTCAATGATAATACCATTATTGATGAGAAGATAACTAAGATAAATAGCAATCTAGATAATGTAAATAGCAATTTAGCAAATTATATACCCTACTCACATATAGTTAATAACGGTTCAACTACAGCAAGTGGTTATGCCCTTGATGCAAGATACGGAAAGAGTCTGATACAAGAAATTAATACAGTTAAAAGTAATATAGAAACTGATCTTACGGAAGGTCTAAAAATTGTTGATACAAATTACTTTTCTCTTGCTAGTTGGACGAGTAATGGAATAGAGCGTAGAGGCCATGTAGTACATTTTCACTGTCATTTTACTGTGATGAAACAATTAACAGATTGGAATGAACATACCTTAGTTCAATTACCGGAATTATATAGGACAACTTATAATTTTAATGGTGAAAAATATATTGGCTATGCAGGAAAATTACACTTGTTTCAATACTTTGTTCATACATCGGGAGTTATTGGTATCAAAGTTGATAATGCTGCACCTATTGGGGCTGAATGTACTTTAGATTTTACTTATTTTGCTAAATAGAAAATGATTATTTATTGAACCCTTTATATCCATGAAAATGTACCATTTATATTAATTACCCACCGCTCATATAGTTGCCGTTCGGCTTGTAACTGGTTTTATATTATTTACATCAGTGTTTATGGAAGTCACTGTGTTAGTAAAATCAGTTAAATTGCTAGTTAAAACCGAACTACGTATACTCCTTCATAAAAGGAGTATACGTATAAAATAACGTACTGGTGTATAAAACATCAAATCAAGATGGAAGACGAGAATTAATATACGAAAAATTTAATTACAATCAATTATGTAATAAAACTAATAGAATTAGAAAAATGAAAGGAGGAATCTATTATTTATGAACCGACCTGAATGCTTACATATTCCCACCCTATATGAAGGAAAAGAAACACAAATTTCTTGGGGAGTGGTGGAAAATGATAAGAATTATTTATTACAGCGTATATTTAACAAAACCTTTTCACAGGCCTTATCTGGATACAACTGGGACAATTTTGACAGTACTGATGCTCCCTGGAGCCAGTACGATCAAGCCGCATTAAACTGGAATCAAATTGAAACAAAAACCGGCAAAGGTCGGCACTGGGAACGCCTGGACTATGATCAGTTAAATTGGTCACAGATTGAGAAACAATCGTTTACCTGGCATCAAACAGAAAATCGTGAAATTGATTTTGAAATATTTAAAGGTCCGGGAACTGACCAGCCAGACATTGAGAAAGGGTGTACATGGTTAGAATTGGACGAGCTTGATAAAGCCTGGAGTAGCTTGGAAGAATCCATACATTCTTGGAAAGAAGGAGAACGGATAACTCTGCCTGGTATTACCTGGGAGAGTATTGACTCCAGATGGTTGACCTTTAAAGAGTGGGAAACAAAAGATCTTACTTTTCAAGAATATGATATACAAAAATACATAGAAGAACATCGGGGTATGAAAGACTTCATTCCCATTGGGGCAAGTAGTGCAATGTATCGAATTAAGTCATTGGATATGGAAGAAGAGTCCGATTATTTAATAACAGAATCGATGCCCGTTATTCCTATATTTTACCGAAATAGTAAGAGAGAATATCCGGTTAAATCAGGTAATCGCTATGTTGTACTGTTGAAAGCCCATGAAGTCACAGGTCTGGAAAAAATTCGTATGAACTTACGATACAATCCGTATTTATTAAGATTAACCAACTTTGCAGCCAGCGGTCTGAATAATATAACACAACCCGGTAATTATCCAGAAGAAAAAATAATAATTTATTCCAGTACTCCTGGAAACATAAGGTTTCAATCAACCAGACATTTAAGAGAGAATGAATGTTTTAGCGGTTCCATCGCATTGGTAGAACTAGTGGCCATAGGTAATGGAAATGCAGTAATATCACTATATTAAGATTAAGAAAGGATTAAATGGACGATAAAAAGGTTTTAGAAGATCACAATGAGAAAAATGAATGGGATCTGTCAGATACAAAAACTGTGGAAAATGAATCAAATATAGAGGACAATGGAATAAATGGTCTTAGTGCAATGCGTATGCAGACCTCGCAGTCCACTGATGACGATACTTTTTCAGATATCAAACAGTATCCGGAATCCCCATTTAACTACTTCGAAACAAATCAATTAAATGTTAGATTGAGCACAGGTGATGTGCAGTATGAAGTAACAGATTTTGTTTTGCCAGGCAAAGATGGCTTTGACATTTCCATTGCCAGACGGTATGACTCAGGCTGTGCAAATCTAGAGGATATGGATCCTCATTTTAAAAATGATAAGCTAACGACAGGATCTAAGAGTAATAGTTACTATGCTGACACTTATGGATTAGGATATGGCTGGTCCTTTGTTCTTCCCTCAATTGAGACTGTGCGTTATTTAAAATATTCTTACATTGATATGTCTGGGCTTAATAAGAAGCCAATTATAATTGAGCAGCCTGCATATGATTATATATTGCATCTGGAGGATGGAAGAAGTTTAAAAATGAGCCGGTACTTAGACGGTTTTTTGGACTATAGCCTAAAGGATATCAATATCATTGAAAGTTCAGGGACGATTCATCACCCTTACGCTCCTCATATTTCAAAAAATTACGATATCATAATAGAATACAAAAATGGTAACAAGGATTATTTTAAAGACGTCATGGATTTAAAAGGTAAAGATAATTCATATATACCATATAGTTTTAAACTTAAGGCCAGAAAAGATAAGTTTGGAAATGTTATTTTCTACGATCTGCAAAATGAGGGTGGCCTGACAATAATAGACACCTGGGGACGCAGCATTAGTCTTGAAAAAACAGATTATGGTCTTGTCTGGAACTTACCAGAAAGTACTGCGGGAAAAGAGTGTAAAATCATCTATCAGATTGATCGGTCACAACCACTAAAGCTTATATCTGTAACAGATCCAGAAGGGAACAGAACTCAGTATAACTACTATAATCCTGAAGATTACAAGGGCATTATGCGTTATTCCACCAAAAAGGCAGCAGGACATACTACTGAAATCAGACCACGTAGATATCTGCTGCTAGAAAGTATCACATATCCCAATCAGGCATCCACCCAATTTACCTATGGCAAGATATTTTACATTATAAATGATTACGGTGGAAGGATGACACATTATGGATTGACGATGAAAAAGGATATTGCTGATGGAGCCATATACAACCAGAGCGAATATGACTACAAGCTGGATTCCGGGCATACTTATGACACCATTAATGGCTATTATATCAACTACGCAGATGTAAAGCATCATCAGGACATTCAGGAAACCCACCAGTTCGATTCAGACGGACTGCTAATAAAAAAAGAAGTTCGTCATCAAAATTCGCTTATTTCAAAGAGTTTATATGAGTACAGGGATAAATTAATTGTGTCAGAAGTTGATCAGGTGTTTGATAGGAATAATGAATCAAAATATCTGGAAAAAAAGACATTTTGGAAGTACTCCGCTGACCGTAAAGCTAATGTCGTACAGCTTTTGGAGGAATATTCTAATGACTCCTCATGTAATCAGGAGATAAATACCAGCTATGGAGACTACAGTATTATTGTTGAAACACAAAGAAAAAAAGGTAATGACCAGATTAGAGAAACCAATGAACTTCATACGGAATTAGGAAACCGGGTGATAAAATTCCATTGTGTCTATCAAAATGGAATCCTGAAAGAAAAGACAGGATATGATTATAACGATTCTCAAAATCCCTATTCTGTGACAAATGAAAGAAGATATTACCTTACGGGAAGCGGTAATCTTGAGCAGTCAAATGAATACATAGAAATAATATATAAATACAGCAATCCATCCCATGTGATAAGCCGATACACAAACAAATTCATATCAAAAGAACAAAATGGCATTAAAGATGCAGATGGCAGGCCCTGTGATCTCATAAAAGAAGAGTATCAATACGATAACTGGGGGCGAATGATTACTAAAAAAGATGCCAGAAATCAAATCACGACCTTTGGCTATGATAAAATGGGGCGAGTGGTATCCGAAACATCACCTCCTTCAGACGGTCAGCAAGTTATAAATGAAACCTATTACAATGTTCGTTTAAACTACATAACAAAAACAGATGCAAACCATCAGAAGAGACGAATTCAATATACTCCATTAGGACAGGTCCAGCAGGTTTGCCTTGCAGTATCCAATGAACCAGGTGCTGGTGATGTGGTACTTCAGGATTACCGGTATAATACATGGGGAGAAATGACCCAGGTCATCACCTATGATGGAACAGGCACCGCAGCCAATCACGTACGAAAGACAGAGTATTATACCTACGATTCATTTGGCCGATTATTATCTCGTGAGATTCCCCAAGTTGGTTATGAGGAAAAATACGAATACAATGAGGTATTTACCGATCCCACAGATGGAAAAAATTATTTCCGGGAAATTAAAAAAATAATAGGAGATCCTTCTGCTCCAGATATTGTGACTGAGCGTTATAAAGATCAAAAAGGACAAATCAGGAAGGAACTTTTAGCTGGAGAGAAAACGTTTGTCTTCGAATATGACAATGCGGGAAATAACATTCGAAAAGTAAATGCCAGGAACAAAGAAGAGAGATGGGAGTACGATTATGCCAATCGGGCAGTAAAATCCATACGTATGGAATCTGACCAGGCGAGGGTCACCAGCACTCAATATGATGCATTAGGAAACAAACGATTTCAATGGGATGAAAGTGGAAAGCAGACCGAGTTCCAATACGATCATACAGGACGTCTGATTCAAACTATTTCACCATTTGATCATCGCAGTCAAATAGTAAAATATTACTATGATGGAGCAGGAAATGTAATAGGAGAAAAGAAAGCGCAAGACCATGGCTGGCAAGAGACCAGATATGTTTATGACGCCAGAAATCGATTAATAGAAACCTGTCAGTACCTAAGCTCCGACAGCTGGATTAAGACCGTTTGTCGATATGATGTGTTGGATCAGGTCATTTTAAGAAGGACTGGAGATACACCATATGCTGAAGGGCGAGAGGTGGTGAAATACGTTTATGATCGATTTGGAAACGTCACAGCAATGACAGACGCCCGTGGATGTACGGAATATCTTGAGTACGATAAGGTCGGCAGACTAATAAAAAAAACGGACAGAAATAAAGATCAAATTATTTATCAAAATGATGCCTTAGACCGCCTCATTAAAGAAACTATACAAAAAAGGACTTCTGATGGATTGTTAAAGAGTGAGAGAGAATACGCCTATAGTAAGAGTGGCAAACGGATTCGAGAGATCAGCAAAGAATTCATCGAAGGAAAACAAACATTACTGCTCGAAACAAAATATTATTATGATAATAAAGGTCAGCTCTCTTATCAGGAAGATCCGGGAAGTACCAAAAAGTATACCTATGACATTTACGGAAATCGCCAGTCCTTTCAATTATCCCGAATAGGTAAAGCCAACCCGGAGATAAATCTCTATTATATCTATGATGACTTATACCATTTAAAACAGGTAAGGAAAAATAGTGCTGCCGGAGAGGTACTGTCAGAGTATGAATATGACGAAAAGGGGAACCGAAAAATCCTTCGTTATCCTCAGTCCGGTATGGAGACCATTTATCAATACAATGATGGAAACCGCATAATATCCTTAGAAAATAAGCGGCAGGGAACTGTTATTTCTGCTTGGCAATACAGCTATGATGTTGACGGAAATATTCTTAGTAAGATAAACAGGGGTGGTCCAGTACCAGTTACAACTTTTTATTCCTATGACAGTCTTGGACGCCTGACAGCAGAAGATTATTCCGGATGGAAGCGAACCCTTTATACTTATGATGCTTATTCCAACCGCATAAAAATGATGGTGGAAGGAAGAACAAAGGACGAGCTGGTAAGTGTAACCAGCTATGAGTATGGATTAAATAACAGACTGGAAAAGGAGATAAAGAAGCAGGGGAAAATAACAGAAACATATCAGTACCGTTATGATGATAATGGAAATGAAACCTTCCGAATTTGGGAAAAAACATCTCCAACACCCGATTATCCAGGAAACGTTAAGCTATCAGGAGGTATGAAAATTGTAACTCCCACGGTTTACGAATGGAGACATTATAATGGATTCAACCAACTGATCCGTATTAATCAGGATGAGAAAGAGATCACATATCAGTACCGTGGAGATGAACTTCGTCATAGCGTTGCAGTAAGAGAATTAACCAAAAGTAAGAATAAAATAAATGAGTATTACTGGGATGGAAGTAATATTGTAGGGGAACAGGTTGATAACGAAACGCTTAAAATCTATATAAGGGGAATCAACTTAATTGTCTGTGAAACAGATCATGTGTTATACTACTATATATTAAATGAACATGGTGATGTAGCCCAGCAATGGGGGCCAAACGGAGTATGTAAATCCTCATATGAATATGATGCATTTGGTGCGGAGAGAAATCCTGATAAAGAGGATAAAAATCCGTTCCGGTATTGTGGTGAGTATATAGACTTAGAGACAAATACCTATTATTTGCGTGCAAGAAGCTATCGCCCAGAGACGGGCCGTTTCCTTAGTGAAGACAGTGTTGAAGCTGTTACAAGAAAAATGCCCAATAAACAGGAAATTCCAGATCCGCTAAGTTTGAATAAGTATACCTATTGTCACAATAATCCTGTATTTTATATAGATCCAACTGGTCATTTTGTATTGCCACTTTTGGTTGTTACAGCTTTAGTTGGTCTTGCTGCTGGTGCAATTGCAGGTGGAGTATCATCAGCAATAAAGGGTAAGTTTTCAGTGGAGGCAACTCTCAAAGGAGCGGCGATTGGTGCAACAATAGGTTTGACTGGAGGAGCGGCGCTCGCATATGGAGTGACCGGAAGTGCCTTGGCATCAACTGGAGCAGTTGTGTCAGGTCTTGGATTTGGTGTAACAGCAGCTGGTTCCGCTGGAACAGCAGGCTTTAGTCAGGCTAGGCAGCTGGTACAGGCTCAGCAGACGAAAGCTGCTGAGGAGGCTGGGAAGAGTGCTAAAGGTTTGATAGGCAAAGATTTTGAATATTATCTAAATAAAGCGTTAGGTGGAGAAGGATCACGCCAAGTTGGAGGTAGAGATTTTGATGGAGTAAAAGGAAATCGGTGGTGGGAAGCAAAATCGGGACAATATTGGGAAATGTTGGAAAGTAATTCGAAAAAAATACTAAAATTTAAAAGTGATATGGGTGATCGCTTAAAAATTGCGAAAGAAAATGGAGCAACATACGAATTGTTTTCTAACACTCCTATACCACAATCAATAAAAGCTTGGCTTACAAAAAAAGGAATTCCTTTTACAGAATTTTTAGATTAGGAGGATTAAAAAATGTCATATTCAGTGTCATTAAGTATGAAGTTAGATTCAAGTAATGTGCTTTGTTGTAAAGATATTATTAACCTTTTATCAAAGAAAGGATGGAAAATTCAAAAAAATAATAAAATTACATTTTTACCTTTAAATGATGATGATATGTTTGAGTGGACAACATCAGAAATCACATTATGTGATTTCATTAAATTGGTAGACGAAAAAGAGCATTTAGAAGAAATAGTTGGAGTGGAGTTATATTGGGAAGATACCTATATTGGTGGACACTTATTGATGTTTAATAATAGTGATTTTTTATTTGACTTAAATATAAATACTAAATATATTGGCGAAAAGGTAAAAATTCCAGATTATAACTGGTATTCTGAAAGAATAATTTCAAGTTTAAGTCAGGAATATCCAATTATAGAGTATAAATTTGAATTTACTTATTAATAAAGAAGAAGTTATATGATGTAATGTATAGTGGCAAGAATAGATTGGTGAAATTTATCCTCTGACCAGTATGCATGCCACTAAATCAAAGCTATTAAAAATTCTTTTTTTACTTACAAAAGGTCTTTTTTACATTCCAAAACTTTTTAAAGTGAACAATGTATGATAAATTATTATCAAAGTTTTCATGCAATTAATTAACTTAAAAAACTGTTATTAACAGCGAAAAAGTGAGGAGAATGATATGAAAAAAGGAATATTTGCGGGTGTTGCTGCAATGGCAGCAGCGGCAGCGGCTGTAATTGTATTATCTGGTCCGGCTTATAACAGCCTGGATAAATCCGGGAAAAAAAATGTTCAGGAAGCGGCAGCTGAAGGCACGCTGGAACGTGAATCAAAAGAAAAGGAAAAACAGGCAGACATCGTTATAATCGGAGCAGGGGGAGCTGGTATGACAGCGGCTGTTGAAGCCACACAAAAAGGAGCTACTAATCTGATTGTATTAGAAAAAATGCCTATTACAGGAGGAAATACTGTTCGTGCCACGGGTGGTTTAAATGCTGCCGAAACACCGTATCAGAAGACTGACGGAATTGAAGACTCCATTGAGCTGTTTGTGGAAGACACCATGAAAGGCGGAAAAAATTTAAATGATCCAAAGCTTGTGCAGGTGATGGCAGAGCAATCTGCGGACGCAGTTACGTGGGTCAATGAAATAGGCGGAGATTTATCGGTAGTAGGTCAGTTCGGCGGAGCCAGTGTTAAAAGAATCCACCGGCCGTCTGATACATCGGCAGTAGGCCCCATGCTTGTAAATGCTCTTAATGCAAAGCTGAAAGAATTGGATGTACCTGTATTTTTGGAGACGGAAGCAGTGCATATTTTACTGAATGAAGATGGCGCCGTGGTAGGAGTGCAGGCGGCAACAAAGGGTGGAGAGCCTTATACCATTTCTTGTAAGGCTGTAATTCTAGCATCTGGAGGTTTTGGTGCCAATTCTGAACTGGTGGTAAAATACAGAAAAGATTTAGACGGTTTTTGCACAACCAATCACTCCGGTGCCACTGGTGATGGAATTGTTATGGCGGAAGAACTGAAGGCAGGACTGGTAGATATTGACCAGATCCAGACCCACCCTACCGTGAATCCGGATACAACCACCATGTACACAGAAGGTGTCCGTGGAAACGGAGCAATTTTAGTCAACCGGTCTGGAAAGCGTTTTGTCAATGAGCTGGAAACCAGAGATGTGGTCTCAGAGGCCATTTTAAATCAGGAAGGAAAAACCTGTTTTATGGTATTTGACCAGTCTGTAAGAGAAAGCTTATCTGCTATTGAAAAATATATCGATCAGGGCATCATTACCCAGGCAGACACTCCGGAAGAGCTGGCGGAGGCAATTGGTGTTGATAAGGATCAGCTGAAAGCTACACTGGAACAGTATGCAGCGTATCAGACAGGTGGCAAGGATACGGAATTTGGAAGAGAAAGCATGGAAGTTCCTTTAAACATGCCACCTTATTACGCAGGACTGTGCGCTCCAGCGGTTCATCATACCATGGGCGGTGTAAAGATTGATACAGCTACCCAGGTTCTAAAAGAAGACGGAAATGCAATCCCAGGACTATTTGCAGCCGGAGAGGTAGTCGGAGGCGTTCACGGAGCAAACCGGCTGGGAGGAAACGCAGTGACTGATATTGTGGTTTTCGGAAGACTGGCAGGCAATGCTGCGTATGACTATGTTATGAAAAATGGCGGGTTTACGGAGAAAACCATGAAGGCTACAGTTGAAGAGGAAGCAGCACAGCCAGAAGTGAAGGGTAATTATAAGGACGGAACCTATACAGGAACAGGAAAAGGAAATAACGGAGATATTACAGTAGAGGTGGTGGTAAAAGACGGAAGTGTGACCTCTGTAGAATTGACAGATCATCACGAGACTCCTGGAATCTATGAGGCAGCAGAAAAGACGGTTATATCTGCCATTATCAGAACCCAGAGTGATACTGTAGATGGCGTATCGGGAGCGACGAACTCTTCCAATGGAATCAAAGAAGCGGTTGCAGCAGCTCTTGAAAAAGCAAAATAAACTTTTAATCATATAGTAATACGGATAGCGCTGGTAATATTTCGGCGCTATCTTTTTATGCTTTTTTATGAACCGGATTTACTTTTTTTCATGAGCAGTTATAATTAATATTATATTTATATATTTAGTATGGGAATCTCTTATCTGGCGGTCAATTTTCTCACAGAAGACGCAAATTATGATTCGATCATGAGATTTCAGGAGAGAGCAGAAAAATAAAATATGCAAAGAAGGATAAAATACTGGTGGTACATTTCCGAAATGTAAGCAGTACAATTCCCTATTTTGAAGAGACCCTTTTGGAAGATGGTTATGGGGATATGAACGAGATTTTAAAACAGCTGATTTTAAGCGGATATGACGGACAGATCAATATTTACCATCCATTCTTTTTGCCGGAAGGAAAAGGTCCATCTCCTGTATCAGAGGCGTATATGTTGGGGTACTTAAAGGGAATGATTCACAGTGCATATAAATCTCTTTCGTGAAAATGTATTTGAACTATTTACGGTTCAACGTTATAATAGAAAAAATAATTTACGGGAACTTTGCAGGATAAGGAAAGGAAGACAGAATGAAGACGGTCAGAGTAAGAGATGTAGTCATTGGCGAAGGTATGCCCAAGGTATGCGTTCCGATTGTTGAAATAAAACTGAAAGATGCGGTAGCATTTGCCGAAAGCCTGGAAGCAGCCGGAGCTGATATAGCAGAATGGCGGATTGACTGGTTTGATGAGGCATATGAAATCAGTAAAGTTGTGGAAGCAGCAGGGTGTATCCGGAAAGCATTGAAGGAAGTTCCTCTTCTTGCAACCTTTCGGACTGCAAAAGAAGGCGGAGAAAAGGAAATCAATGTAAAGCAGTATATTGATTTAAATCTTGCACTGATCCGCTCCGGTTATGTGGATATTATCGATGTGGAATTGTTTTTTGATGAAGAAGCTGCAAAGATTCTTGTGGAAGAAGCTCACAGGCTTGGAGTCTGCGTCATAGCTTCCAATCATGATTTTCAGAAAACACCGGAAAAAGAGGAGCTGTTTCGCCGTATAAAGCTGATGATTGAACTGGGCGCAGACATTCCTAAAATTGCAGTAATGCCCGAAAACGTGGAAGATGTTATGGTACTTCTGACAGCAACCTATGAGATGTCCCGCTATCTATCAGACCGGCCCATCATTACTATGTCCATGTCGAAAGAGGGTGTGATCAGCCGGTTTTCCGGTGAATTTTTTGGATCTGCACTGACCTTTGCAGCTGTTGGAAAAGTATCGGCACCCGGACAGATTGAAGCAGGCAGCTTAAAAAAGATGCTCAGCCAGATCCACGATATTATATCGTAAATTTGCCGTTTCCTGCGGAACTTGCTTTAATAAAAAGGATCTTGACAAATATAAGGAAACCTCATATACTAAAAACTAACTTCTTATATAAACAAAAGCATTGATAAGAACAAGTAACAGTACGTAAAACCAGACAGAAAGCAGCCGGTTGATGAAAGGCGCATGGAAAACGGACTGCGAATACATCTTTGAGCTTCGCTCCCAAAGGCATGATTGCCCAGTAGGCGGCGACGGATTCCTGCACCCGTTATTGTGCTAGAGTATCAGACGGTACTTGAAGAGATAAGCAGCGTGAGCTGTTTATAAAAAAAGGTGGTAACGCGAGATTTTAACCTCGTCCTTTTAACAGGACGGGGTTTATTTTTTTGTAAAGGAGAATTGGAATGACAATCTACGAAGAACTGAAAGCCAGAGGGCTGATTGCCCAGGTGACCAATGAAGAAGAGATCAGCAAAATGGTCAATGAAGGAAAGGCAGTATTTTACATTGGATTTGACCCCACAGCAGACAGTCTCCATGTGGGACATTTTATGGCTCTGTGTTTAATGAAACGTCTGCAGGAGGCAGGGAATAAACCTATCGCATTAATCGGCGGAGGAACCGCAATGATTGGCGATCCATCCGGAAGAAGCGACATGCGTCAGATGATGACAGTGGAAACTATCGCCCATAACTGTGACTGCTTTAAACAGCAGATGAGCCGTTTTATTGACTTCTCCGACGGAAAGGCAATGATGGTAAACAACGCGGACTGGCTGATGGACTTAAACTACGTTGAATTCCTGCGGGAAATCGGTCCTCATTTCTCAGTAAACCGTATGCTCAGTGCAGAATGCTACAAACAGCGTATGGAAAAAGGATTAAGCTTCCTGGAATTCAACTATATGATCATGCAGAGCTACGATTTCTATGAGCTGTTCCAGCGCCATGGCTGTAACATGCAGTTTGGCGGTGATGATCAGTGGAGCAACATGCTTGGAGGAACCGAACTGATCCGCAGAAAGCTTGGTAAGGATGCTCATGCAATGACCATCACCCTGCTGTTAAACTCAGAAGGCAAAAAGATGGGAAAGACCCAGTCCGGTGCTGTGTGGCTTGATCCGGAAAAGACTTCTCCATTTGATTTCTTCCAGTACTGGAGAAATATTGCCGATGCTGATGTATTAAAATGTCTGCGTATGCTCACCTTCCTTCCTTTAAGCCAGATCGATGAGATGGATAGCTGGGAAGGCAGCCAGTTAAACGAGGCAAAAGAAATTCTAGCTTACGAGTTGACTAAGCTGGTACATGGGGAAGAAGAGGCAGAGAAAGCCAAAAAGAGCGCAAGAGAGCTGTTTACAGGCGGAAATGCAGAAAATATGCCATTATGTGAGCTTGATGAAGCTGATTTTACAGATGGCAGTGTTGATATTTTGACCATTCTCCAGAAGTCCGGTCTGGCACCCTCCCGTTCAGAAGCAAGACGGAATGTGGAACAGGGCGGAGTTACCGTTGAGGGAGAAACCGTGAATGACATAAAAGCTTCCTATACCAGAGAACAGCTGGCTGACGGAGCTGTTGTTCGCCGGGGGAAAAAGAAGTTTGTGAAAGTGATTGCTAAATAAGGATGTATTAGTATAGAGAGAAAGGGCTGTATCCATATGAAACGGATACAGCCCTTTTTTATGGCCACAACGCAGCCTTTTCCTGTTTTTTTATGGAAAGTGCGAAATTTAGTTTTTCGTCGTCAGTGGTAAGACCCAGCAGATACTGGTATTCATTTTTCAGCTTTTCATAGATACGAAGGATGGGCCTGCAGCGGACCGCTGTTGTTTCAAGAATGGAGTCCAGATTGGTGACTGCAATGGTTACAATATCCGGATCCACAAGCTGGTCGTTTTTCATGCTTTCCAGAATGTTTGTTATTTTTTCCAATGGATAGGAGTCCTTATAACTTCTTGTTCCCGTAAGTGCACTGATGATATCTGCGATGGCAACCAGGCGTTCCTCTTTTGATAAATCCTTTGCAAAGAGACCTTCGGGATAGCCGGTACCGTTTAATTTTTCATGGTGGCGCAGAGCAATCCGTTCCACTGCTTCGTCGATGCTTCCGCCAAAGATCTCTTTCGTGTAACCTACATGAGTCCGCATAATATTCATTGCCTGCCGGCTTAGTTTACCGGGGTACTCAAGGATCTCTACCGGGACTGCTATTTTCCCCAGATCGTGAAGCAAGGCGCCGCAGAGAATTACATTTAAACGGTCCTCGGGATAGGATAGAAGTTTTCCAAGTTCATAGCTGATGCTTGTGGTAGTCATGGTGTGGGTAACGGTATGGTGGCTTCTGAAGTCGATAATAAAAACCAGCATTTTTAAATAATCCGTAATCGCCTCACCTGATAGTGGAATACCGATAAGAAACTGATTAAACTGAATGTCTGCTTTCCATTCTTCCTCAATGGAATTTTTAAAATCCAGTTTTTCCACCAGTTCTATGATATGGGAGGCATAAACGGTACCCTGATCTTTTTTCAGTAAGAAAAGTGTCTCCTCCCAGGAACAATTCTGCAGAGACATTAATACATCAATCCGGTCTGCTATATGAATCAGCTGTCCCAAATCCTTCATCAAAGGATCCAGACTACTTTGTTTTTCCAAAAAATCCCAGTTGAGATGGTGCAGGAGTACTGCGGGAGCGAAATCCTTTAAAGGCGAGAAGTAACGGATAAAAAGATATCCATAAAACGAATGGTCCCAGACATCTTTTGTTTCAAACTGAAGCATTCGGGAGATCTCTTCTGTCTTGTAGGCTCCCACATCATGAAGCTGAGCCACAAAGCAGATGTTTCTCAGTTCTTCTTTTGTAAAACGACTATTTTCTCTAAGCATCTGAAAAACAATGTAAGATACATGGGAACCATGCTCTGTAAGCCGTGGATCAATGTAATTGCAAAAACGGCGAATAATGTTTAGAATGCTTTCGTTATTAATATCTTTGGTGTACTGAACCTGCATGCATGCGATTCTCCTTTCGTACAAAACTCTGTATCACAGTTTACCATATTCGACCAGATATGGAAAGAAGAGATTCACATCTTTGGTGTGTAAATTTTAGATACAGCCGGGGAAAACGAGTTGAGAATAATGGAAAGCGGTTGTATAATAAACTGGTTAGTATCATGAGAAAGGTGCTTATGGAGGGAATCGCATGAAAAAAGAAACGACGGGTTACGTTCAACTGATTGAAGAAAGGTTAATTTACGACAATCCCCTTGCCAAACCGGAAGATATTGAAGGCTTCGTGGTAGAAGGAAAGGCATCAATAAGTTTTGATGAAGGCAGTTTGCGTTTAAAAAACAGCCTTGATGAGGAGTTAGGACAAAAAGCCAATTACGTTTTGTGGTGTCCGAAGGAATTTCCGGAAAATGTTAAAATTACATGGGAGTTTAAGCCGATTACGGATCAGGGGCTTTGTATTTTATTTTTTGCTGCTAAAGGACGGAATGGGGAAGATTTATTTGATTCCACCCTGGCAGAACGGACGGGAGAATATCCTCAGTATCACAGCGGTGACATCAATGCATTCCACGTATCTTATTTCCGCAGAAAAGAGCCGGATGAAAGAGCGTTTCATACCTGCAATTTAAGAAAAAGCCATGGGTTTCACCTGGTTGCACAGGGGGCGGATCCGTTGCCCGGCGCAGCAGATGCACTGGATTTTTACCGGATATCCATACGCAAATATCATGGAGATATTCGATTTTCCATTAATGATATGACTGTGTTTGAATATAATGATGAGCTGGAATTTTTTGGAAAGCCGTTAAAAGGCGGAAAAATTGGATTCCGTCAGCTGGCCCCGCTGACTGCTGATTACAGAAATCTGAAAGTATTCGAATTATGTTAACTGATTTAAAGATCAAAAATCTGTTTGCCATAAAAGACGGAAAATATGAAAAGCGCCTGTTTACCCAGTTTCTCCTGCTTGTAACGGTTCCTCTTATTGTTATGGGGCTGGTTTCTTACTGGATCTATGTCAATGGAGAGACAGAAAAAAGCAGACAGGCGCTGGAATCTTACTGCAATAGCGTGGCCAATGAGTACGAGAACCTTTTTTCCTCTGTCAGGGAATATTATCTGGACAGCACAAGCAGTACATCCATCAAATGGCTGGTCAATCAAAAGGATGTCCCCTATTCCCAGTATAAAGAAGTGAGGCAGGCCCAGAACATGCTTCAGGGTAATTACTTTTTATCCAAATACATCGGTTTTTACAATTTTATTAATGTAAAAGAGGGCTGGGTTCTCAGCAAGTATGGAATGTACAACTATAAAGATTTAAAAAACAGGGAAGAGACAGAACTGTTTTTACAGGATCAGAAAAAAGTTCCGTTATCTCTTTACTGGCTGAACCGGACTGATGTATTGGGCCCCTATCAGGATGGGGCAAAGGAATCCGGATTCATTGATACATCAGGAGAGCTGCTCATTGTAAAGGAAGAGTACGCAAGTACCGGACTGGTCTATCTGCTCACGGTTCAGCTGAATATGACACAGCTTGGAAGCCTGACTGAGCCCTATCAAAAAATGGGTTATGATGTGACTGTGTTAAGTCAGGGTAAGGTTTTGATGGAAACCAATCCGGATTTTACAGCTGCGTTTCTAAAATCGGGAAATAATGAGAAGACAGACGGAGGATTTTTTTCATCTCCCAAAGGGAATAAATACCGTTATAGTGTCAGTCGTTCCGGCAGTAACGGCCTTGTTTACATAACTGGAATGGATACGGAGAAAATGAAACGGGGCGGCATCGTGTTTGTGTTTGCTTCTGTTGCAGTCATTGCTGCATTTGGAGTGATACTGGTTCTTCTGCGTTTTGCTGCTTCTGTTTTTTCGGAACCTCTTTTGAAGCTTCAGAGATTTGTGGATGATCAGAATGTGCAGATCAGGGAGCTGTTTGTATCAAACCTTGTAAAGGGTGAGCTGAATATGGACCGGATACAGGATACCATGAAGAAATATGGAATGGAAGCATTTCATTCCTATCGTATGATTGGAGTTTCCTGTAAATCTGATGAAATAAAAAAGAATCTGACCCAGGAAGAGCAGGATGAGCTGAACAGGAAAATCCTGCTTGGCCTTCCACAGGAAGTGAAGGAAGCGTTCTTTGTGGCTCCGGTAATCTATGATCACACTCTGTTATTTATGATTGGAGAAAATGATGATATAGAAGAGGATCATAAGACTGCGCTGGTCTATAAGCAGATGAAGGATTATATCATGGAGACATACGGATATCCGGCGGCTTTTGGAATCAGCCGGACCTTCCATAAACTGACCCATGCCAGAAGGGCGTATGACGAATGCTCGGAGGCACTTCACAGCAAAAATCATGACCGGAATGAAAATGGTCCCTCCCTGGTTCTTTATGATGATTATTCTCTGATGGATCCGGCTGGGAATGTTTATGACAGAATTGTGGAAGATGAGCTGATTCATGCAGTAGAAAGCTGCAATGAGGAAGAAGCCAGGCGTCTGCTTGATCTGATTTTGGAACGGCTTGAGATCAAAGGGGCTTCCGGCATGGAGCGGACCTATTATGTCACCCGGCTTTTGACAGCCATCCTGGATATCCCGGCAAAGGTCTCCATGCCCCTTTCTGATATTTTTGACAGCGAGCAATATGACGTCTTATCCAAGGCATCAAGAATTTACGGAAAAAAGGAACTTTTCACCTATCTGTTTACGGAAATTTTAAATCCGGTGATGAAGGCCCTTAACGATTACCGGCAATTAAATTCCTGTGACATTGCAAAGCAGGTGACAGCCATGATTAAGTCAAGCAGTGGCAATATAACCCTGAATGAGTGTGCGGATGCCTTAAGCTATCACCCCAATTATATCAGCCGGGTACTAAAACGGGAAAAGGGGATGTCATTTACGGACATGGTCAATGAAGAAAAGCTGAAGATTGCAAAGTACATGCTTCTGACCACCCAGGATCCCATAGCAGAAATTTCGGCCAGATTAAATTACAACAACGTACAGAATTTTATCCGTTTTTTTAAAACACAGGTGGGAATTACGCCACTGGCTTTTCGCAAAGAGCATCGGGAATAGGAAAAATCAGATGGAAACAAAATGATAATTCTAAAGGACAAGCCTTGGAAACTCCTTTTATTATAAGGGGATCCAGGGCTTTTTTGTGATAAAAATCAGGTTTGATCATGATTATTTACAAATGCAGATACCTGGTGTAGGATAACCTCACAACAGGGGAGCAACATTCGTAAGACAATCCCCGTAATATTGAGGAGGAGAGACAATGAGTCAGAAAGCAGAACGTTTCGTTCCGCAAAAAAGGGCTGGATCCCTAAAGCAGGCATACCGCTCTCATAAGTGGCTGTATCTTATGATCATTCCGGGAGTGATCTATCTCTTGGTTTTTCATTATCTGCCCATGGGTGGTCTTGTCATGGCATTCCAGGATTTCAGCCCTTATAACGGAGACACCATGATGGGGGCATTTTTTCACAGTCCGTTTGTGGGATTGGCAGTTTTTAAGAAATTTTTCACCGGACCGGATTTTATTCGTATATTAACCAATACGCTTTCCATTTCCATAGCCAGCCTTATTTTTTATTTTCCAGCGCCCATTCTTCTTGCGCTTTTATTAAATGAAATCAAAAATATGGCATTTAAAAAAGCGGCTCAGACAATGGTTTACATTCCCCATTTTATTTCCATGGTGATTGTGGCGGCTTTAACTGCCCAGCTGTTTAGCACAACCGATGGTCTGGTTTACCACTGGCTCATCGGGATATTTGGAAAAAGTCATGCCCCGGATATCATGTCCAATCCAAAGCTTTTTGTCCCCATGATTGTAGGTCAGAACATGTGGAAGGAAACAGGATACGGAACGATTATATTTCTGGCTGCTTTATCTGGCGTTGATGTACAGCTTTATGAAGCTGCTGAAGTGGACGGCGCAAACCGGTGGCAGAAGATGTGGCACATTACCCTTCCGGCCATTCGATCCACCATTGTAATCATGCTGATCTTAAAGGTGGGAACTATTTTAAATACCGGCTACGAACAGATTTTCCTGATGCAGAATTCCATGAACCGTGCCGTATCTGATGTATTTGATACTTACATCTACACGAAGGGTGTAGTAAATGGAAACTATTCCATGGCAACGGCAGCAGGTATGTTTAAATCCATTGTCTGTATGATCATGGTACTAGGAGCAAATAAGCTTGCTAAGCTGTTTGGGGAATCAGGATTCTATTAATGGGGAGGTCCATAAAATGGCAAACACAAAAACAATCAAAATAAAACGAAGTCCGGGAGACCAGTTGGTTCAGGTGATTATTTACATACTGGTAGGGGGATTTGCACTGGCTACCCTGCTGCCCTTTGTATACATTGTGGCAGGATCCTTTGCTACAGAACGGGAACTGACAGAACGGGCATTTTTCGTATTCCCTCACACCCTTTCCTTAAATGCTTACCAGTATATATTTAAAACCGGTGATGCAGTAAAAGGGATTATAAACTCTGTTTTTGTAACAACCGTGGGAGTAATCATTAATATGGCGTTATCGGCTACCCTTGCGTATCCATTGTCCAGACCTTATTTTAAGGGAAGAACGTTCTTTACCAACATGGTTATCATCACTATGCTTTTTACAGGAGGAATGGTGCCTACCTATATGCTGGTGGCAAATGTGCTTCATTTAAAAAATTCCTATTGGGCGCTGTGGCTACCGGGAGCAATTAATCCCTTTAATATGCTTATTATTAAAAACTATTTTCAGGGACTGCCATCGGAGCTTGAGGAAGCGGCCAGAATGGATGGATGTAATGATGGGGAAATATTTATTAGAATCATTCTTCCTTTGTCAAAACCGGTCCTTGCCAGTGTTGCCCTGTTTTATGCAGTTACCCACTGGAACTCTTATTTCAATGCAATGATGTATATTTCAGACAGCTCAAAGGAAGTGATTCAGATTGTGTTAAGGAGAATCATATTCCTCACCTCCAAGGTGGCCAATGAGAGCAGCTTCGATTGGGGAGCCTTTGGAATGCCGCCTCAGAAAGCGGTAAAAATGGCAACAACTGTAGTTGCCACCATTCCCATTTTATGTATTTACCCATTTGTTCAGAAGTACTTTACGCAGGGCGTTATGGTTGGCTCTGTAAAAGGATAAATAAAAGTTTAAAAGGAGAAGTGTTATGATGAAACAGGTATGGAAAAAGGCAATGGCAGTGACCCTTGCCGGTACAATGGCGCTGTCCATGGCGGGGTGCAGCTCCAAAACAACCAGCCAGACGGCAGGAGAGTCAAAAGAGTCAAAAACAGCGGAAGCGGGAGATGGAAAAGCATCTATTTCCATGATGGTTACCCAGTTTTATGGGACTGAGCTGAAAAATGATCATTCCGATGAAGTGATTAAAAAATTTCAGGACTATACCAATACCAATGTAGATTTCCGTTGGGAAGCAAACGACACCTATAATGAAAAGCTGGGTCTGGTACTCATGGATAAAGATAATATGCCTATGATTATCACTGGAAAAGGTGATTTATCAGCTAACGTGGTTGATGCAGCAAAGAAAGGTGCGTTCTGGGACTTAAGCGAATTTATTAAGGACAGTGCAAGCTACCCCAATTTATCAAAGGCAGATCCCCAGGTATTAAAATCCATGACAGTGGACGGTAAAGTAATCGGTCTTTACCGTGCAAGAGAGATTGGCAGATTTGGATTTTCTTACCGCACCGACTGGGCAGAAGCAGTGGGCATTACCGAGGCACCAAAAACAGTGGAAGATGTTTATAACATGCTTTATAAATTCACCTATGAAGATCCTGATGGCAATGGAAAGGATGATACATACGGGCTGGAAATGACCAAATATGTAGGACCAATTGATATTATACAGTCCTGGTTTGGAACCGGCAATGAGTGGGTGGTGCAGGATGGAAAGCTGATTCCTGTTCATCAGACCAAGGAATACAAAGAAGCCTTAACCTGGGTCAAGAAAATATATGATGACGGTCTGATCCGGAAAGACTGGGCAACTGTGGATTCCGGTACATTTGGTGATGCTCTTAAAAAGGGAGAAGCCGGTGCATTTGTAGATGTTATGGACAGTGCAAAAAGAATCTGGAACTACTATATTCAAAATGATATAAAATCAGTTACAGATCCGTCCAAGACAGCCACTATGACCATGGTAGGGCCGATTAACGGAAAAACACTGGCTACCAGCGGCTTTAACGGTTATTATCTGATCACCAAAGCAGGTGCAAAAACAGAAGAAGATGTGAAAAACTGCCTGCATTTCCTGGATAAGATGTGCGACAATGAAATGCTTGTACTGGCTGATTACGGTCTTGAAGGTGTTACTTATGACTTAAAGTATGGCAAAGTAGTGGTGAGAAATGATCTGGAAGTTCAGCAGACTCCTCACACTGGATTAAATCAGACCATCTGCTATATTCCAAACCTTGCTTCAACGGAACCGGTCCTGGAAAAGACAGAACCAACCATTGCCCAGGATAAGGCTTATGCAGAAAATAAAAAGGTTGCAGTTTTTAATCCGGCACTTGGTTATCTTGCTAATTCCGGTGTCAATGCAGAAGTAGGCACGGATATCGAACAGATTATTGATGATGCAAGAACCCAGTATATCTGCGGACAGATAGATGAAGCGGGTCTTGACGCAGCTGCCAAACAGTGGTTAGACAGAGGTGGTGACAGATTAATCGAAGAAATCAATCAGCTGTATCAGCAGGATACCGGGAAATAGGTTCAGCCTGGGCGGTGCGGATTCCTTGCAGGAGCCGTACCGCCTCTTTTAATGAGAAAAGCGCAGCTGTGCGCAGACGGAGGATTATATGAAACTGCATAATTTAAAAGACAGGCAGAAACGGGGGTACACCACCTGGGGGTGTATGTGGAAACAGGGGGAATGCGGAAAAAATCAGTCCTATGTGTTGGAAAATCAGGATGGCACTCAGGCTGCCATGCAGTCCAGAATTACGGCATACTGGCCTGACGGCTCAGTCAAGTGGACCGCGCATTCTGCATGTGCAGACCAGCTTACCGATGAAATCCAGGTTCTGACTGGTGATGGAAATACACAGAAGATATCCCGTAGCCTGATCATCAGCAAGGAGACAGAGGGGATGTTAATAAAAACGGAGACTTTGTCTTTTTGTGTTCCTTATAAAGGTTCTTTTTTATTTGAGGATCTGAAAGTCCATGGGCAACCACGGGTATCGTCTGCAAACCCGGTACTTTTGCTGGAAGAACCTTTTACGAAAGACGGAATGACAGGGCAACTGCAAAAACAGTACCAGGGCTTTGTGGAGGAAGTCACCCTGGAGGAGGAAGGCCCGCTTCAGGCTGTTATTAAATACACAGGAGTCCATATTTCAAAAGACGGGGACAGAAAGCTTCCCTTTATTATCCGGCTTCATGTAGGTATGGGCAGTGAACGCCTTCATTTCACCCATACGTTTCTTTATGACGGGGACGAAAACAGAGACTTTTTAAAAGGAATCGGTCTGGAATTTACCATTCCGGTAAGAGGAAGTATGTATAACCGGCATGTGAGATTTGAAGGGGATTTTGGGACGGTTCATGAGGCACTGGCAGAGCTTTTAACCTGGAGACCAAGGGTGCCGGAAACAGTTTATTCCAGCCAGATGGCTGGAAAACAGTTGATTCTTCAGGGAAATGACAGAGAAATTGTGGAAAAAGTCATGGAAGATATGCCGTTTTGGGATGAATATGATTTCTGTCAGGACAGTCCCAGTCATTTCCGACTGAAGAAGAAAATGAAAGAGGAAGGAGTGTGTTACTTAGACTGTCTCCATGGAAGAAGAGCGGGAGGAGCTGCTGCTTTGGGAGGAGAAAACGGAAGTATGGGATTTGCTATCCGTGATTTCTGGCAGACCTATCCTTCCGGATATACGTTTTGCAGTCTGACAGGAGAAGAGGCGAAAGCCACAGTCTGGCTTTACAGTCCCGCAGCAGAGGCAATGGATTTCAGACATTATGCCAGCCGTGGATATAACCAGGTATATTATGAGGGTTATGATTATAAGGGGGCGGACCCCTTTGGAATTGCGTCCACCAGCGAATATTCGGTATCGTTTTTTGATGAAGTCATTCCCAGTGAGGAAGAACTTCTGGAATTTTCAAATGAGGTGAATCATCCCCCACAGTACGTGGGAACTCCGGAATTTTATCATGAGCACCGTGCGTTTGGATACTGGTCTCTGCCTAAACGGGAAAGCGAAATGGAAATCTGGCTGGAAGACCAGTTGGAGCGGGCCGCAGTCTTCTATGAAAAGGAAGTGGATCAAAGGGGCTGGTACGGGCTTTTTAATTATGGGGATTTTATGCATACTTACGATAAGGAGCGCCACCAGTGGAGGTATGATATGGGCGGTTACGCCTGGGATAATACGGAACTGGTACCTACACTCTGGCTGTGGCTTTCTTTTATGCGTTCCGGAAGAGCAGAAACATTTTCTCTGGCAGAGAAACTGACCAGACATGCTTCCGAGGTAGATGTATATCATATGGGAAAATATAAGGGACTGGGCTCCCGACATAATGTACGTCACTGGGGCTGTCCATGCAAGGAAGCACGAATAGCCATGGCAGCTCATCACCGGTATTATTACTATATGACAGGAGACCACCGGCTGGAGGATATCTTTGAGGAACTAAAGGATAATGAAAAAACGTTCCTGGCAAAAGATCCACTGGCAGATTTTTATGATTCCTCTGAAATGGTCTATAAAAGCCACGCCAGAAGCGGCCCTGACTGGTCTTCTCTTTGTGCAAACTGGATGACCTGGTGGGAGCGGTTTGAGGATAACCGTTACCTGGATAAGATTCTTACGGGAATTGAGGATATAAAAATGGCTCCACTCCGACTGGTATCAGGACCGGACTTTGAATTTGACCCTGAGACCGTTCATTTAAGGTACAT